>NZ_CAJPHE010000032.1:0-74077 GCF_905339875.1 Burkholderia sp. BCC1998 | reverse complement strand
TTCACCTCGTTCATCGTGCGCAGCAGGTCGCGCGGCGGCGCGAAAATTTCGCGCGACGTCGCACCGATTTCGGTCGTCGTCGCCGCGGTTTCATTGGCGGTCGCCTGCTGCTCGCGCGACGTCGCCGCGATTTCGGCGACCGACGTCGTCACCTGCAGCGACGACTGCTGCGCCTGCGACACGAGGCTCGCGAGCTGTTCGGCCATCCGGTTGAAGCCGTCCTGCAACGTGCCGAATTCGTCGCTGCGGCGCAGGTCGAGCCGCTGCGCGAGGTTGCCGGTGCGCATTGCGTCGTGCACCTCGACGAGCCGCGCCATCGGCCCCGTGATCGCGCGGAACAGCGCATAGCCGGTCGCGAGCGCGACCAGCAGCACGACGCTCAGCGCGGTCGCGAGCGTCGCTTCCGCCGTGTTGACCGACGTGCGGATCTGCCGTGCCGAATCGTCGGCCTGGCCGCGGTTTTCGTCGACCAGCGCGTCCGCGACACGGACTACGTTCTCCCACGCCGTCGTCACGTGCGCGAAGTTGGCCCGCGCAGCCGCGCGGTCGCTCGCCGCCGCATGCGCTGCGTCGTTCAACAGCGGCAGGTACTGGTCGTATGCGGCCCGGAGCGCGGCGAATCGCGCCTTGTCGTCGTCGCGGAACAGCGTCGCCTCGTATTGCGTCGACGCCTGATCGAAACGCCGCAGCGCTTCCGGAAGCCGATCGAGATCGCGCTTCGTGCCGTCTGAATCGCCGTCGCTGAAGATCGCGCGTTCGACCACCGTATAGCTTTGATTGGTCGCGGCGCGCAGCGACGTCGACAGGTACAGGCCCGGCACCGAATCCCGCTGGAGGCTGTCGGCAGCGGCGTCGATCGCCGTCAATCGGGTGTATGAAATCGCGGCCATGACCAGCATCAGCACGAAGATCGCGCCGAAGCTGAGCACGATGCGCTTGCCGAGCGTGAAGCGTCCGCCGCGCAGCAGGGCGGGCAAAGGGGGCGTGCCGGCGCGGGGCGTCGTCGCAGTGGCCATGTCTATCTCCCGTAGGGCTTGGGTCGTCTGGATCCGGCGGCGCGAAGTGCAGAGAAAACGATTCGGTCGCGGGTCGGCGCGATCGATCGAATCGTTCCGGATGGGTGCCCGATTGCCGACGCCCCGCATGCTGTCATGCGGCGCGTCTGATCGCAATCGAATTTTTTACGCATTGAGCCATGCTTTTTTCATCCCATTAAAGATAGGTCAATACGCAGACGTTTGCGGAAATTTGAAAGGGAGCAGGGGTAGGTTGCTGCCGGTATTTCGGCTGGCCGGCCGACGATGGGGCATCTGCGGCCTGAAATGCGGAACAATGACGCATAATCGAATCGTTTGAAATCTAATTGAAATGTTTCCGATATGGGGATGTGAGCATGACTATCGATTTTCGTGTCGCCCAACTCGTGAAAGTCGCGCAAAGACTCTGTAAGTTCGTGAAGAGGCGGCGGGAGAATGAAGCGATGAAGAAGACGAAATGGCTCTGTCAAGTTGACGAGCGCACGCTACGTGTCTTCCTCAAGAGTCGTTATCCTTATCAGACAACTTCGTTGGCTGCGGGAGAGGCAGTCCAACCATGGCACGTGGCGAGGCGTTCTTTGAGTATGGCGCGATGACATACCGCGTTCATCTGACGTCTCGGCAGGGAATTTCCGCCTTCACCGCCGGATAACTGCGCAGTTGATCGGTCACAATCTTACGCAGCACCGGGTTTGAGCGCAGCATCCGCCGGAAGAAGCGCTTGCGTGCTGGCAACGCAAACCGCCACCGGGATTGCTACTGCACTCCGATTGCGGCGCCCAATACGTCAGTCGCGCGTACCGGAAATTGACCGCCGCGTTCAAGATAAACGTTTCAATGAGCCGCCGTGCCAACGCCTGGGATAACGCCCCCCGATGGAGAGCTTCCTCAAGACGTTGCAGGTCGAAAGAATCTACCAGACTCACTACGATACGCGTGCCCACGCCCGAGGCGGCGCTTGACCAAGCGCAGCACCGATTGATCGATATAGGTTTGCCGACATCCCGCTGCTCTGCCGCTTAAGCCCGACTCACCATAGCGACGACTGAAAGCTGTAGCTTGTGTCGGCATTTTGATTTGGCATGGCGGATGATTTGCGATGAGAGTGCAAAGTTGAACGACAAACATGTAGTCGAACGGCTCCGATTTATCATCCTCGCGCAGCCTGTCGGACGAAGGGCTGGAGGATGCGCTGTACGACAGCATTGCGATGCGGGCGTTTGCCGGGATTGATCTGGCCGTCGAGAACGTGCCGGATGCGACCACGCTGCTGAAGTTCCGGCGCCTGCTTCTCGCACATGACCTGACGCGCAAGCTGTTTGACGAAATTGGCATCTCGCTGTGCGAACGCGGGCTGATGATGAAGGAAAGCACGCTGGTCGATGCGACGATCATCGAAGCGCCGCCGCCGACCAAGAACGCCGAGAAGCGTCGCGATCCGGACATGCATCAAACGAAGAAAGGCAACGAGTGGCACTTCGGCATGAAGGCGCACATCGGCGTCGATGCGGATTCGGGGCTGGTTCACAGTGTGGTCGGCACGTCCGCCAACGTGTCGGATGTTTCGCAAGCGCACGCGCTGTTGCACGGTCACGAGCAAGAAGCGTTCGGCGACGCGGGCTACATCGGCGTAGACAAGCGCGATGAAATGAGGAGCAAGTCCGTGAAGTGGCGCGTGGCGGCCAAGCGAGGAAAGATCAAGGCGATGCAGGAACAACAAATACCCGCGCACCACCCTCCCCCCTCCCCCGTACCGGCAACCACCAGGCAAACTGTACCGGTACTGTACAGAAAACCGTCGCTACACTGACTCCATCCCAGTCCCGAACACGAATGGAGAATCCGCGATGGACTTCCTCACCCTCAGCGCATTGCCCGCCGGCATGCTGTTCGCGCTCGTCACGTCGATCACGCCCGGCCCGAACAACACGATGCTGCTCGCGTCCGGCGTCAATTTCGGTTTCCGCCGCACGATGCCGCACCTGTTCGGCATCAGCATCGGCGTCGCGATCCTGATGCTGTGCGTCGGCTTCGGTCTCGGCGAAGCATTCCGCCGCGTGCCGGTCCTGTACACGATCCTCGAAGTCGCGAGCGTCGCGTACCTGCTGTACCTCGCCTGGCGCATCGGCACGTCCGGCGAAGTGAAGGCGCAAGGCGCCAAGCCGCGGCCGATGACGTTCCTCGAAGCCGCCGCGTTCCAGTGGGTCAATCCGAAGGCGTGGATGATGGTGCTGACCGCCGCGACGACGATCCGCCTGTCCGCCGACTACGGGATGAACGCCGCGTGGATGGCCGTCGTGTTCATCCTGATCGGCTTTCCGTGCATCAGCCTGTGGGCCGCGTTCGGCCAGGGCCTGCGCCGCTTCCTGTCGAACCGCCGCGCACTGCGCATCTTCAACGTGACGATGGCCGTGCTGCTGATCCTGTCGCTGTATCCGCTCGTCGCGCATCTGCTGCCGCAGTAAGCGCTCACGAGCACACCCGTTGAGCTTCACGCCGTGCAGGCGTACCCTTTTGGTACGGGCATGCGCAATCGCTTCGGCGGTTGCGCCGCATCTGCATGGAGGTGGCCGATGAAGCCAATGCTGAAGACCGGCGAGCACATCGAGGGCATGCACTGGATCGCCGAGTACCACCCGCTCACGCACGAGATCCGCGTGCTACGCGAAAACATCGAAGTGGGTACGTACTGCGCGCCGCCCACGCTGTTCGGCGACGAGGAAGCGCTGGGCGCCGCGAACCTTGCCGATCATCGCAGCCAGGAGGCCGCGCTGCGCGCGTATCTGCGCAACTTCGTCAAGGAACACGACGCGGAGGAGTAGCGGCGCGGCGGCTGGAATAGCGACGGGCCGCCGAAGCGGCCCGGTCTGTCGTTGTGCGTGTGAGCCGTCTTGCGACCCATCGCAGCATCCCGAACACACGCAGGGCCGGCGCATCGCCCCGGCCCCGAATCCGCTCAATGCCCGAGCGACTCGATCTTGCCGGACGGCTGCGTGACGCCGTGCGGCCGCGCCGCCTGCTTGATCAGCAACGCGAGGCACGCGAGCAAGCCCGCGACCGCGATCGTCGCGAACACGCCCGCGAACGAGAAGTGCCGGCGCGTCAGTTCGGCGACGAGGAACGACCCGGCGATCCCGCCGAAGCGGCCGACGCCCAGCATCCATGCCACGCCCGTACCGCGCCCTTCGGTCGGATAGAACGCGGCGGCAAGCGCCGGCATCGACGATTGCGCGGTGTTCATCAGCACGCCGGCGATGAACACGACCAGCACGAGCATCCCGACATTGCCTGCCGCCTGCCCGATCGCATACACGCTGATCGCGGTCAGCGCGTAACACACGGCAATCACGCGGTTCGCGTTGAAACGGTCCATCAGCACGCCGCACAGCACCGCGCCGACGCCGCCGAGCGGGAACAGCGCGGAGATCAGCGTCGCGCTCTTCGGCGTCAGACCGGCATCCTTCAGCAGGATCGGCATCCAGTTGATCGACGCGTAGAAGATCACGAGGCCCATGAAATACGCGATCCACAGCATCACCGAGCCGACGATGTACGAGCGCGACACCACGACGCCGATCCCCTTGCCGCCCGTCTGCGGCGCGGCTTCGGTCATCGCGAACGAGCCGGCGTTCAGCGCGTCGCGCGAGATCCGTGCGAGCGTCGCGCGGATCCGGTCGACGCCCTGCCCCTGCGCGACCATGAAGCGCACCGATTCCGGCATCTTCAGCAGCAACAGCACGCCGAGCAGCAGCGGCGTCACGCCGCCGAGCATCAGCACGCTGCGCCAGCCGAAATGCGGGATCATCCACGCGGCGAGAAAGCCGCCGAACGCGGCGCCGAGCGGGAAGCCGCAGAACATCAGGTTGATCACGGTCGCGCGGCGCTTGTCCGGGCAGAACTCGCCCATCATCGTGACCGCGTTCGGCATCGCGGCGCCCAACCCGACGCCGGTAATGAAACGCAGGATCGTCAGGTGTCCGATGGTGTTCGAGAACGCGGACACGAAGCACGCGACGCCGAACAGGAACACCGAGCCGAGCAGCAGCGAGCGGCGCCCGAGGCGGTCGGACAGCGGGCCGGACACGAGCGCGCCGCACGCGAGGCCGAACAGCGCGGCGCTCAGCACGGGGGCGAGATCGGGTTTGGTGAGGTTCCATTCGCCCAGCAGCGAAGGTGCGATGAAGCCGATCGCGGCCGTATCGAAGCCGTCGAGCAGCACGATCACGAAACACATCAGGAACACGAGCCACTGGAAGCCGCCGAACGGCTGCTCGTTGATGAAGGTCTGGACATCGACCACGGGTGCGCGATTCATCGCGTGTCTCCTATGTAAGCAACGCGGCCTGATGGCCGCGCCTTTCCTGGTTCGCGCACCGATTCGTCGCCGGCGCGTCATGCATCGTCGATACCTGCCGGCTGCGGCAGGCGTCGCGATCGGGTCACGTCCGGCGCAAGCCGGCCGTGTGATTCAGCCGCACCTAGGCGGCCGCATCCTGTTCCTTGAAGATCTTGTCCGCGAGATGGAACGCGGAATTCGCAGCCGGCACGCCGCAGTAGATCGCGGTCTGCAGCAGCACTTCCTTGATCTCGTCGCGCGTCACGCCGTTGTTGCGCGCGGCGCGCAGGTGCAGCGCGAGTTCCTCGCCGCGGTTCAGCGCGACCATCATCGCGATGGTCAGCAGGCTGCGCGTATGGCGCGGCAGGCCGTCGCGCGTCCAGATCTCCCCCCACGCATAGCGCGTGATCAGGTTCTGGAATTCGTCGGTCACTTCGGTGCGGTTCTCGATCGAACGGTCGACGTGCGCGTCGCCGAGCACCGCGCGACGCACCTTCATCCCTGCTTCATAACGTTGCTGGTCGTCCATCGTCGGTGCCTCACGCGGTCAGGAAATCGAGCAGCGCGCGGTTGAAGCCGTCGGTGCACTCGATGTTCGAAATGTGCGCGGCGTCGAATTCGACGTGACGCGCGCCCGGAATTGCAGCAGCCAGCGCACGGCCCTGGTCGGGCGGCGTCGACATGTCCTTCGCACCGGTCACGACGAGCACCGGCAGCGCGATGCCCTTCACTTCCTCGCGCAGGTCGGCCGCGTTCAGCGCGTCGCAGTTCGCCGCGTAACCGTCCTTGTCGGTATGCACGAAGGTGTCGCGGATCGCGTCGAACAGGCGCGGCTCGCGTTCGACGAACGCGTCGGTGAACCAGCGCGGCAGCACGGCGTCGGCCAGCGCGGCCATCCCTTCGGCACGCGCCTTCTGCGCACGCGGCGCCCACACTTCCGGCGAGCCGATCTTCGCGGCGGTGTTCGACAGCACGGCGCGCACGATGCGCGACGGGAAGCGCGCGGCGAGCGCGGCGCCGGTCAGGCCGCCCATCGAGATCCCGCAGAAGTGCGCGCGCTCGATGCCGACGTGGTCGAGCAGGCCGATCACGTCGCCCGCGAGCTGGTCGACCGTGTACGAGCCGGCCGGCGCTTCGGAATGGCCGTGGCCGCGCGTGTCGTAGCGCAGGATGTTGAAGTGCTGCGTGAGCGGGCGGATCTGCGGCGCCCACATCTGCAGGTCGGCGCCGAGCGAGTTCGAGAAGACGAGCCACGGCGCGTCGTCGCGCGCGGCACGGTCGATCCGGTAATGCAGTTTCACGCCGTTGACAGTGGCGAAAGGCATCAGTGTTCTCCTGGTTGTGTCGTGCCCGCGTGCAGCGCGAGCACGGCGTCGACGTAGGCCTGCGCCTCGCCGACGTAATGTGCGGGATCGAGCAGCCGCGCGAGCGCGTCGCGCGACAGATGGGCCGATACGGTCGCATCGGCGGCGAGCACGTCGAACAGCGTCGCGCCGGTGCGCACGGCTTCCTTCGATGCATGCTCGACGACATGATGCGCATCGAGCCGGCCGATCCGGTCGCCAAGTGCGAGCATCACGGCTTCGCCGAGGATCAGCCCGTGCGTGAGGTCCAGGTTCGCGGCAAGGCGCCCGGTGTTCACGTCGAGGCCCGCGACGATCTGTGCGATCTGCGCGAGCGCGCCGCCGGTCAGGCGCGCGAGGTCGGGCAGCGCATCCCATTCGGCCTGCCAGCCGCCGAGCGCGCGCTCGTGCTCCTGGACCATCCCCGCGAACACGGTCGCGACGAGATTCGGCGCGCGCACCGCGGCGGTCAGCACGGCCGCGCAGCCGACCGGGTTGCGCTTGTGCGGCATCGTCGACGAGCCGCCCTTGCCGGCGGCCGCCGGTTCGCCGAGCTCGCCGACCTCGGTCTGCATTTGCAGCGACACGTCGCGCGCGATCTTGCCGAGCGTGCCGGTCAGCATCCCGAAGCACGACGCAGCTTCCGCGATGCGGTCGCGCTGCGTATGCCACGGCACGGCCGGCAGCGCGAGCTGCAGGTCGGCCGCGAGCGCGGCGCTCACGCCGGCCGCGTGCTCGCGCAGGCTCGCCAGCGTGCCGGCGGCGCCGCCGAACTGCAGCACCAGTGCGCGCGCACGCAATTCGGCGAAGCGCGCGCGATGGCGCAGCAGCGCGTCGAGCCATTGGGCAAATTTGAGGCCGAGCGTGATCGGCAGCGCCTGCTGCAGCCACGTGCGGCCGATCATCGGCGTCGCGCGATGCGCGCGCGCGAGCGCCGCGAGCGACGCGCACGCTTCGTCGAGCAGCGGCTCGAGCACGTCGAGCGTGTCGCGCAGCTGCAGCACGGTCGCGGTATCGATGATGTCCTGGCTCGTCGCGCCCCAGTGCACGAACTTCGCGGCCTCCGGGTCGTCGGCCTTCACTTGCGCGGTGAGCTGCTTGACGAGCGGGATCGCGAGATTGCCGCCGAGCGCCGCGCCGTGCGCGAGCGCGTCGGCGTCGAGCCGGCCGGCGTCGCACGCGCGTTCGATCGGCGCGACCGCGGTAGCGGGAATCACCTGCTGCGCGGCGAGCGCGCGCGCGAGCGCGGCCTCGACGTCGAGCATCCGCTGGATCGTCGCGCGGGGCGACCAGATCCGGTTGAGCGGCTCGGTGCCGCAGATGAGGGAGGTCAGGCGGGCGCTGTCTTCGAGCATGGCATCAGAGTGGGGAAACGGCGTGCGCCTATTGTCTACCCAAGCGTGCCGGCGTGCGCGCGATCGCGCGCGCCGGCACGCTTGCCGGTCAGGCCGCGGCCTTGCGCGTCGCGTCGATCAGCGGCACGCCGGTCAGCTTCTGCAGTTCGTCGAACGACAGGTCGGTGAAGATCTCGCTCACCGCGAGGCCGTCGGCCGTCACGTCGAGCACGGCGAGATCGGTGTAGATGCGGCTCACGCATTGCACGCCGGTGACCGGATACGAGCACTGCGCGACGATCTTGCTCTCGCCCTGCTTCGTCAGGTGTTCCATCATCACGAACACCTGCTTCGCGCCGATCGCGAGGTCCATCGCACCGCCGACGGCCGGAATCGCGTCGGGCGCGCCCGTATGCCAGTTCGCGAGGTCGCCGTTCGCCGACACCTGGAACGCGCCGAGCACGCAGTAGTCGAGGTGGCCGCCGCGCATCATCGCGAACGAATCCGAGTGGTGGAAATACGCGCCGCCGGTGAGCAGCGTCACGTGCTGCTTGCCGGCGTTGATCAGCTCGTCGTCTTCCTCGCCGGGCGCGGGCGCCGGGCCCATGCCGAGCAGGCCGTTCTCGCTGTGCAGGAAGATCTCCTTGCTCGGGTCGAGGTGGTTCGCCACCAGCGTCGGCACGCCGATGCCGAGGTTCACGTACGCGCCTTCGGGGATGTCCTGGGCGACGCGCTTGGCCATTTCATCGCGGGTCAGTCGTTTCATTTCGGGTCTCCTCGGTCAGGCAGCTTGCGATGCAGCGTGTTCGGCAGCCAGCTCGGCCGCGTGCGCGGCCTGCGGCACCTCGACGACGCGCTGGACGAAAATGCCCGGCGTCACGATGTGTTCCGGGTTCAGCCCGCCGAGCGGCACGACTTCCGACACCTGGACGATCGCGACCTTCGCGGCGCTGGCCATGATCGGCCCGAAGTTGCGCGCGGTCTTGCGATAGACGAGGTTGCCCCAGCGATCGCCCTTGTACGCCTTGACCAGCGCGAAATCGGCGTGGATCGGCGTCTCGAACACGTACGACTTGCCGTCGATCACGCGCGTTTCCTTGCCTTCCGCGAGCTTCGTGCCGAAGCCGGTCGGCGTGAAGAAGCCGCCGATGCCGGCGCCCGCCGCGCGGATCCGCTCCGCGAGGTTGCCCTGCGGCACGAGCTCCAGCTCGATCTCGCCCGCGCGATACAGCGCGTCGAACACCTGCGAGTCGCTCTGGCGCGGGAACGAGCAGATGATCTTGCGCACCTGCTTCGCCTTCAGCAGCGCCGCGAGGCCCGTCTCGCCGTTGCCCGCGTTGTTGTTGACGATCGTCAGGTCGCGCGCGCCCTGTTCGATCAGCGCGTCGATCAGCTCGGACGGCATGCCGGCCGTGCCGAAACCGCCGATCATGATTGTCGCGCCATCGTGGATGTCGGCCACCGCCGACTGAAGCGATTCGAAAATCTTGTTGACCATGTCTCTTCCTGATACGAACCCGCGGCTCGATGCGCGGCCTGTCGAGGGGACACGCGCGTGTGTCGCGTGCCGCGTCGAAGGCCGTCGTCGACCTTCGGCATTTGTTCGCTATTCGAACCGAGATTCGATTAGCGAACGATGGGCCGATCATAGAGTCGCGCACAGCGCGTTGTCAAGGCGGGATCCCTCGGGGGGCGTCTGGTCGTCGAACGGCAGGCCGACGTAGTTTTCGGCGAGCGACTGCGCGGCGGCCCGCGAGCGCGTCACGTACTTCAGCTCGGCAAACTTCAGGCGATTGACGAACGGCGAATCCTCCGGGGACGCATGCAGCATGTTCGTCATGAAGTACGAGAAATGCTCGGCGCGCCACACGCGTTCGAGACAGGTCGCCGAATAGCGCTCGAGCGGCGTCGCGTCGCCGTTGCGGTAACGGGCGCCGAGCGCGCGGGACAGCGCGCGGACGTCGGCCACCGCGAGGTTCATCCCCTTCGCGCCGGTCGGCGGCACGATGTGCGCGGCGTCGCCGGCGAGGAACAGGCGGCCGTGCTGCATCGTCTCCGACACGAAGCTGCGCATCGGCGTCACGCTCTTCTGCGTGATCCGGCCCTCGGTCGGCGTCCAGCCGGTGTCGTTCGAGAAGCGCGTGTGCAGTTCGTCCCAGATCCGCGCGTCGGACCATTCGGCGAGGTCTTCGTCGGGCTTGCACTGCAGGTAGAGGCGCGTGACCGTCGGCGAGCGCATCGAGAACAGTGCGAAACCGTTGTCGTGATGCGCGTAGACGAGTTCGTCGAGCGACGGCGCCGCGTCGGCGAGGATGCCGAGCCACGCGAACGGATAGACGCGCTCGAACGTGTTCAGCCGCTCGGCCGGAATCGTCTGGCGCGCGATGCCGTGAAAGCCGTCGCAGCCGGCGATGTAGTCGCAGTCGATGCGGTCTTCGCGGCCGTCGGCATGCTTGAACGTGACGAACGGGCGCTCGCTCTCGACATCGTGCAGCGCAACGTCGCTCACTTCGAAATGCATCGCGTGGCCGTGCTCGACGCCGGCCGCGATCAGGTCGCGCACCACTTCGTGCTGGCTGTAGACGGTGATCGCGCGCCCGCCGGTGAGCGCGCTCAGGTCGATGCGATGGCGCTGGCCCGAGAACAGCAGCTCGATGCCGTGGTGTTCGAGCCCTTCGCGGCGCATACGGTCGCCGAGGCCGGCTTCGTTCAGCGTGTCGACCGTGCCCTGCTCCAGCACGCCGGCGCGGATGCGATTCTCGCAATATTCGCGCGAACGCGCCTCGACGAGGATGGAATCCACGCCTTGCAGGCGCAGCAGATGGGAAAGCAAAAGGCCGGACGGACCGGCGCCGATGATGGCGACCTGGGTGCGCATTGTTCGTCTCCTGAACAGTAATTCGAATCGTGGAACACATTTGAGCGCTTTCCCGACTATGCAGCAACGCGATTCAGGAGATATGTTCTATACGTTTTCCAGATACTGGCCTGGCGATGGATACGCTCGATCTGAACCTCATTCCCTACCTCGTCGCGCTGGACGACACGCGCAACGTCAGCCGCGCCGGCGACCTGCTCGGCGTGAGCCAGCCGCGCGTGAGCACCGCGCTCGGCCGCCTGCGCGAGTATTTCGGCGATCCGCTGTTCGTGCGCACGTCGCGCGGGATGGAGCCGACGCCGCGCGCGCTCGCGCTGCTGCCGGCCGCGCGCGATGCGCTCGCGCAGATCGAGCGCGGCCTCGTCGCGCCGCACGACTTCGATCCGGCGGCGAGCACGCATACGTTCTCGATCGCGCTGTCGGACGTCGGCGAGATCGTGTTCCTGCCGAAGCTGCTGCAGGCGTTCGCGACGCGCGCGCCGCACGCGAACCTGCGCTCGGTCTCGCTCGCACACGACGAAGTCGGCCGCGGCCTCGAAGCCGGCTCGATCGATCTCGCGGTCGGCTATTTCCCCGATCTCGACGGCAACAACTTCTTCCAGCAGCGTCTGTTTACACACCGGTTCGTCTGCCTGATGCGGCGCGGCCATCCGCTCGAACAGGCGCGCCCGTTCACGGCCGAGCAGTTCCTCGCATGCGGGCATGCGGTGGTGCGCGCCGAAGGGCGCAGCCAGGAGGTGCTCGAGAAATACCTCGCGAAGCAGCGCATGCAGCGCCGCGCGGTGCTCGAGACGCCGCACTTCATGAGCCTGCCGTTCATCCTGAGCCGCACCGACCTGATCGCGACGGTGCCGCACGCGATCGGCTATGCGTATGCGGCGGAGCACGCGTTCATCGTGCCGGTCGAGCCGCCGGTGCCGCTGCCGCGCTTCGACCTGAAGCAGCACTGGCATCGCAAGTTCCACAACGATCCGCGCACCGCGTGGCTGCGCGGCGTCGTCGCGTCGCTGTTCAACGACGAGCAGGACGAATGGCCGAAGTGACGCGGGGTGTGCGGCAGGCCGCACGCACGACCCGCGAAAGCATGAAACAATGACCGGATATCCGCGCCGCCACAGGCGGCCGCATTCGATGGAGCGACTAGATGGGTAAAAAGAACGCGCGGCCCGAGCCGGCCGCATCCCGGCCGAGCCGCGAAGAAGCGGAGGATGCCGTTCGCGTGCTGCTGCGCTGGGCCGGCGACGATCCCGCCCGCGAAGGGCTGCTCGACACGCCGGCGCGCGTCGTGCGCGCATACGAAGAGTTCTTCGCCGGCTATGCGCTGGAACCGCGCGACATCCTCGCGCGCACGTTCAGCGAAGTCGACGGCTACGACGAGATGATCGTGCTGAAGGACATCCGCTTCGAGAGCTACTGCGAGCACCACATGGTGCCGATCATCGGCCGCGCGCACGTCGCGTATCTGCCGAACCATCGCGTCGTCGGCATCTCGAAGCTCGCGCGCCTCGTCGACGCGTTCGCGAAGCGCCTGCAGATCCAGGAAAAGATGACCGTGCAGATCGCCGACACGCTGTTCGACGTGCTGCAGCCGAAGGGCGTCGGCGTGATTCTCGAAGCCGCGCACCAGTGCATCTCGACGCGCGGCATTCACAAGCCGGGCGTCGAAATGGTCACGTCGCGCATGCTCGGCACGTTCCGCACCGATCCGTCGACGCGGCGCGAATTCCTGTCGATCGTCGCCAATCCTTCTTCAGTCAACCTGACGAATACGTAATGCAGTCCACGAAGCAAGCGGCACACGCGCCGGTCGTGCTCGTGACCGGCGCCGCGCGCCGGGCCGGGCGCGCGTTCGCCGAGTATTTCGCCGCGCACGGCTATCGCACCGCGGTCCACTACGACCGCTCCGCCGATGCCGCACAGGCGGCGGCCCGCGCGATCGCCGAACGCGGGCATGATTCGGTCGCGTTGCAGGCCGACCTGTCGGATGCCGCGCAGATCACCGCACTGATCGACCAGGTGTATGCGCGCTTCGGCCGCCTCGACGTGCTGGTCAACAACGCGTCGGTGTTCTGGCAGGACCATTTCCCGAGCTTCGACCTCGCGGCATTCGACCAGGCGTGGGCCGTCAACTGCCGCGCGCCGATCCTGCTCACGCGCGCGTTCTACGAACGGGCCCGTGCGGCCGGCACGCAGGGCGTCGTCGTCAACGTGGTCGACCAGAAGATCAAGGAAAACTTCCACCGCGACCATTTCAGCTACACGGTCGCGAAGGCCGCGCTCGGCAACCTCACGCAGATGCTCGCGCTGTCGTCGTCGCCGGTGCTGCGCGTGAATGCGGTGTTCCCCGGGCTGATGCTGCCGAGCGACGACCAGACGCAGGCCGACTTCGAACACGCGAGCCGCGCGTCGACGCCGCTCGCGCGCATCGCCGGCCCCGACGATGTCGCGAGCGCGATCCTGCTGCTGACGGGCAGCGCGTACAACGGCGTGGATTTCGTCGTCGATGCGGGGCAGAACCTGATCCGCGTCGACCAGGACGTGCTCTACAAGCATCGCTCGCCGGCCGGCAAGCACTGACGAAGCGGGGGTGCGGCGGCAGCCGTGCACCCTCTTGGCACACCGGTGTGCTGGTGTTGGTGCGCGCCTTCGCCTGCGCCTGCGTCTGCGTCTTCGCCGCGCGAACGACAGTTTCGCCGTTCGCGCGCCGCGTTACGGCTTCTCGCCGCTGCCGCCTTCGCGGACCTTGCCCTGCGCGACGCTCGTGCCGGGCGGCACGCTGTGCGTAAGCCACACGTTGCCGCCGATCACCGAGCCGCGCCCGATCGTCACGCGGCCGAGAATGGTCGCGCCCGCGTAGATCACCACGTCGTCCTCGACGATCGGATGCCGCGCATTGCCCTTCACCAGCGTGCCGTCCCCATCGGCCGGGAAGCTCTTCGCGCCGAGCGTGACGGCCTGGTACACGCGCACGCGCTCGCCGATGATCGCGGTTTCGCCGATCACGACACCGGTGCCGTGGTCGATGAAGAAGCTCGGGCCGATCTGCGCGCCCGGGTGAATGTCGATGCCGGTGGCCGAGTGCGCGATTTCATTGATGAAACGGGCGAGCAGCGGCACACCGAGTTGGTGCAGCGCATGCGCGAGCCGATGGTGCATCATCGCGAACACGCCGGGATAGCACAGCAGGATCTCGGTGATGTGCTGCGCGGCCGGATCGCCCGCGTAGGCAGCCTGGATGTCGCTGACCAGCAGCGCGCGAACCGCCGGCAACTGCCGGCCGAACTCGCGTGCGATCTCGAACGCGCGTTCGTCGAGTTCCGCGAACGGCGTGTCCGCATGCTCAGGCAGGAACGGCAGCGCGCGGCGAATCTGTTCGGACAGGATCCGCAGCGTGCTTTCGAGCGTGTGGCCGACGTAGTAGTCGACGCTTTCGTCGGTCAGATCCGGCGCGCCGTAGTGCGTCGGGAACATCGACGCACGCAGGCCGGTGACGATCTTGCAGATCGCGTCGCGCGACGGCAGCTCGCGGATGCCACGCGGATGACGCGTGCGGTGAAGTTCCTCGCGCGATTCGCGCAAGCCGGCAACGATTTCTTCGAGGCCCCACTGACGGGCGGGTGATGTCGACATATGCCAATGCAGGCAGCCGCGCGCGATCGCACGGCCGCTAATAAAGTGACGGGTTCCGCAAGATTACCGCGTTTTTGCCGGGCAGCGGCACGCCGGGGGATCGGCCGGACGGCCGCCGCTGCCGCCGCGCGACGGCGTCAGATCGTGACGCTGCTCGCGTCGATCCAGCGCACGGCCCAGTCGCGCGCATGCGCGATCGCGTCGCCTTCGTCGTTGAACTGGAGCTCGCTCGGGAAAAAACGGTTCGCGACGAGTTCCCCGTCACTCGATCGGGAGATCACGACGTAGGGCTTGAACGACCCGTCAGTGGCGCGCGCGGGCGCGCAATTCAACAGATAACCGCGGTGCGTGAAGGCAGTAGTCGCTTGCATGAATCCGCCACCTCTAGTCCCTTTGCTTGTTGTTCGCTACCCGTCTCTAAGGGTGCTGCGGCGCCCGGTGCGGGCAGAGTCGGCGCGTACTGCATCCCCTGTCGCCGCTTCGCAGGAAAAGAATCATACTCTGTAGAAAACGGGTGTTCTAGCTGAAATAAATCATGACAAATCAGTGCGCGCCACGCGACCGCGGCGATCGCCCGCGCACCATTTTCCCGTCTTGCCCGGAACGGGATTTGCTTCGATCCGGAGCGCTACGCCGCCAGGAGAGCCGTGATGGAAACGTCAGCTCAAGCGCACGCCGCGCATCCGCGCAGCATCGAACTCGACAACGACGATACGCACGACAGCACCGTCGACACCGACGGCAAGAATCGCGAGGCGGCGCGTCTCGCGAGCGGCAACCCCTTCCCGCCCGACCAGATCACGGGCAGCAACGCGTCGCTCGTCAACGCGATGCCCGAGGCCGGCGACGGCTTCGCCGGCTTCGACAGTCGGCCGGGCGGCAATCATCCGGCGTTCGCGCTGCGGGCCGGCTACATGGTGATCGAGAAGGGGTTCGACGCGCCGTCGCACGCGGGCGACGCGCCGTACGGCCCGGTTCACCGGATGTACGGCAGCGCGCACTGGCCCGGCCACGGACGCCGGCCGGAACGGGTGATCGAAATTACCGCGGTGCCGCGGTAACGCACGCGGCGTTTGAATCGATCGTTCGTTCGGCGGGTTGAAGGGCGCCGACGCCCGATGGCGGCGGACCGGCGTGCGCGTTAGCGCGCCGGTCGATCGTTCGGTGCGCAGGCGGTGCGATCTTCCGAAGCGGCGCTGGAATCGATATCAGCGCCCGATTCGTGTTCGGCACGCGGGATTTCACGACGTCGATGCATCGGTGTTGATCGAAGTCACGTCATCGCGATACGGATGCGCTTCAATGCCCATTCGCGACCGCCGGCACGTCGCTGCAAAGTCCCTGCCGTTGGTTTACCCTGCCTCGCAGCGACGCACGGCCGCCCCGGCCGTTCGGCCGACTTCCGTTCAATCCGCCACTTGGAGACACTATGTACAAGCGCATTCTGGTTGCCATCGACGGCAGCGACACGGCACGCCACGCGTTCGATGCCGCCCTCGCGCTCGCAAAGGAGCACGGTGCCGAACTGCAGCCGTTCTACGTCGTCGAAAACGCCGCGATCTACTACAACGTGCCGGGCTACGACCCGTCCGTGCTGCGCGATCAGCTCATCGCGCAAGGCAATGCGCTCGCGGCGGATTTCAAGAAGCTGATGCAGGCGGCCGGCGTGAAGGGCGAGACGCTGACGAGCGAGGCGTCGTCGCTCAACGACGTGTCGACGCTGATCCTCGACGGTGCGAAAGCGTTCGGCGCCGACCTCCTCGTGCTCGGCACGCACGGCCGTCGCGGGTTCCGTCGCCTCGTGCTCGGCAGCATCGCCGAACAGTGCGTGCGGCATGCGACGCTGCCCGTGCTGCTGATCCCGGCCGCCGCGCATACGGACGATCAGGAAGGCTGATCGGCATCGGCATCGGCATCGGCGTGCGCGGCGCGCCGCGCATGCGCAGCGGCACGCCTGCACGCAGGCTGCTGCGATGCCCGCGGCATGTGCGCGCGGTCGCGACGTTTTGTCGCCCGACAGCGGCAACTTGCGGTGGGACAATGATTCCGTCGATTCAATGCCGGAGTAAACGATCATGTTGACGCCCGTCGCCACACGCCCCGCCGTTCCGTCCCATGCAGGCACCTGGGCGCCCCGCCAGGCCCCGCACTGCTCGTCGTGCGCAATGCGGCACCTGTGCATGCCGCAAGGCCTCGCACCCGACGCGCTCAGCCGCCTCGAATCGGTCATCTGCGCGGCGCGCCCGGTCAAGCGCGGCGAAGCGCTGTTCCGCGAAGGCGACACCTTCGACAACCTGTACGCCGTGCGCTCGGGTTCGCTGAAAACCGTCGCCACGCGCCACGACGGCCGCGAGCAGGTCACCGGCCTGCACCTCGCGGGCGAGGCGCTCGGCCTCGACGGCATCTGCGACGACACGCACCCGCGCACCGCGGTCGCACTGGAGGACAGCTCGGTCTGCGTGATTCCGTACAGCGCGCTCAAGTCGCTGTGCTCGGAAGCCGGCACGATGCAGCTGCGCATGCACAAGCTGATGAGCGAGCAGATCGTGCGCGAAACGTCGCAGACCATGCTGCTCGGTTCGCTGAACGCCGAAGAGCGCGTCGCCGCATTCCTGCTCGACGTGTCGGCGCGCTACCTGAAGCGCGGTTACTCGCCGTCGGAATTCAACCTGCGGATGACGCGCGAAGACATCGGCAGCTACCTCGGCATGACGCTCGAAACGGTCAGCCGCACGCTGTCGAAGTTCCAGAAGCGCGGCCTGATCGAAATGCACGGCCGCCTCGTGCAGATCGTCGACTTCGACGGCCTGCACCACGTCTGACCCCGCGCGGCGCGTGACCTGCGCGCCGCCGCCCGCCGCGACCCGCCACGATCCGCCGCGCCCGCCTCGATCAGTCGAGAAACAGCGCGGCGCGCGCCTTCAGTGCCGTGCTGAAGTCGTCGAGCCAGCCGATCGACAGGCGCCAGCTCTGCCAGTACAGATCGATATCGACGGTCCGCCCGCGCGACATGTCGACCAGTTCGCCCGCCGCCAACTGGCGATCGACCATCCGGTCCGGGCACATCCCCCATCCCAGCCCCGTTTCGCAAGCGCGCAGGTAGCCCGCGACGTGCGGGATCCAGTGTTGCGGCGGATCGAGATCCGCGCGCGTCACGCGCCGGATGAAGCGCGCCTGCAAGCCGTCCTTCGAATTGAACATCACGCACGGCGCGCGGCGCAGCGCATCGCGCGTGATGCCCGCACCAAAATAGCGCGCGTAAAACGCCGGCGAACACACCGCGCGATAGCGGATTCGCCCGAGCCGCGTCGACCGGCATCCCTGGATCGGCTCGGCCTGCGCGGTCACCGCGCCCTGCACGCTGCCGTCGCGAATCCGCGCGGCCGTATGGTCCTGGTCGTCGATCACGAGGTCGAGCAAGGTCTCGCGCTCGGTGCAGAACGGCCCAACCGCATCGATGAACCAGGTCGCGACGCTGTCGTCGTTGACGGCCACGCGCAACGTCGGCCATGCGCTCGCGATCTGGCCCGGCAAGGCGGGCATCCTGCCGCCCAGTTCGGCCTCGAGCAACTGCACGCGCTCCGTATGCCGGCACAGCAGCGCACCCGACGTCGTCGCGACGCACGGCTGCCCGCGCTTGACGAGCACGCTGCCGACGCGCTCCTCCAGCAGTTTCACGCGCTGCGATACCGCCGACGGCGTGACGTTCAGCTCCTTGGCCGCCCGCTCGAACGAACCGTGCCGGATCACCGCCGCGAGGGCATCGAGCAATGCGTAGTCGAGCATTAGATTTCCTTAATCCGCATTAGGTGAATTAGCTTCTCTTATGTTCCAGCTCATCGCAGACTAGCGCCAACCGATTCACCCGTCTACTGCGTCACCGCTCCCCATCATGAACTGGATCGCTTTTTCCCACGGCGCCGCCCTGTGCGGGTCGCTCATCGTCACCATCGGCGCGCAGAACGCATTCGTGCTCCGGCAAGGCATCATGCGCTCGCATGTCGGCAAGATCGTGCTGCTGTGCGCGCTGTCCGACATGATCCTGATCGGCGCGGGCGTCGGCGGCGCGTCGGTCCTCGTCGAACGCTATCCGACCTTCGTCCACGCGGTGCTGTACGTCGGCCTCGCGTATCTCGCATGGTTCGGCTTCAACGCGCTGCGTCGCGCGTTCAAGCCGGGACACGCAACGCTCGACGTGCGCGGCGACGCCGTCGCGCCGCCGCCGCAGAGCGCGGTCGCGATCGTGCTGATGACGCTCGCGTTCACGTGGCTCAACCCGCACGTGTATCTCGATACGTTCCTGCTGATCGGCACGGCCGGTGCGCGAGAGCCGGAAGGCACGCGGCTGGCGTTCGCGATCGGCGCGATGTCGGTCAGCGTCGTGTGGTTCCTCGGGCTCGGATACGGTGCGCGACTGCTCGCGCCGTGGTTCCGCAAGGCCGTCGCGTGGCGCGTGCTGGACGGCGCGATCGGCAGCATGGTGCTGTTCCTGGCGGCCGTGCAGTTGCGATAACGGCCTCGGTGAATGATCGATCGCGGGCGGCAACTTGCCGCCCGTTTTTCGTTCCGCCACGGCGAAGCGGCCGGCTCCTCCCGTCTCTCCCGCTGCCACGCCCGGCCGCAACAAAATTCGGTTCCCGATCGAACGCGGCGGCACGAATGACCCACGCAGCAGACGATGCGTCCGCCGTCCGCTGCAATTCCTCCGTCTTCACGGCCGCGCGCACGCTGCACGAATCCGGTCGATCGGCGAGAATGTTCCAGCGTCCCGCGACAACGGCGAACGTGCTTCACCCGACCGCCGTCCCGTCGCATGCATCCCGGCCAATCCCGTCGTTCCAACCCGTCACCCTTCAGATTCCGGAGAGCAACATGGCACTACGCACCCTCGGCACCTCGGACATCCAGGTTTCCCCGCTCGCCTTCGGCGGCAACGTCTTCGGCTGGACCGTCGACGAAAACGCATCGTTTGCGTTGCTCGACGCGCTCGCCGACACCGGCATCAACTTCATCGACACGGCCGACGTCTATTCGGCCTGGGTGCCCGGCAACCGCGGCGGCGAATCGGAGACGATCATCGGCAAGTGGCTGAAGCGTTCCGGCAAGCGCGACCAGGTCGTGATCGCGACCAAGGTCGGCCTGCTCGACGCGCGTGCGGGCCTCACGAAAGACAACATCCTGAAGGCCGCCGACGATTCGCTGCGCCGCCTGCAGACCGACTACATCGACCTGTATTTTTCGCACCGCGATCTGGCCGATACGGCCCCGCTCGAAGAAACGCTTGCCGCATACCAGGCGCTGATCGACGCGGGCAAGGTGCGCATCATCGGCGCGTCGAACTACAGCGGCGCGCGCCTGCGCGAAGCCGCCGACATCAGCAAGCGCGACGGCCTGCCCGCGTACCAGGTGATCCAGCCGGAATACAACCTGATCAACCGCGCCGACTACGAGCGCGATCTCGAACCGGTCGTGCGCGACCTGCAGCTCGGCGTCGTCAACTACTACGCGCTCGCGAGCGGATTCCTGTCGGGCAAGTACCGCAGCGAGGCCGACCTGAAGAAGAGCGTGCGCGGCGATCGCGTCGCCCGCTATCTCGATGCGCGCGGCCTGCGCATTCTCGCGGCGCTCGACGATGTGTCGGCGAAGCACGGCACGCAGCCGGCCGCGATCGCGCTCGCATGGCAGATCGCGCGGCCGACGATCACCGCGCCGATCGCGAGCGCGACGTCGCTCGAACAACTCGCGCTGCTCGGCGAAGCGATTCGCGTGCGGCTCGACGATGAGGACATTCGGAAGATCGACGCGGCCAGCGCGGTCTGACGTCGCGTACAAGCAGATGACGGCTTGAATCGCGGCGTTTCGCGCTTCAAGCCGCCGGTGCGAGGCGCGGGTGACGCGAACAGGGACGTCGGCATCGCTCACGCCGCGCGCGCGGGAAGAGCGCCGCGAATCACTCGACCGGCGCGCGGTTTCGGCAAGACGATCCGACAACACGCGCTTCTGCTCCAACACAACAAAAAAAATCCACGACACACCGCTGCCCCAGGTCTTCGGCGGCACGCAAACATGCATACCGCCATCGCTTCGCCAGCGCGCGAGATGCGAGCTCGATGAATCACGCGACCACCGCGCAGCTTCAACGAGACGATCCGGCGGCACGCGACTTTTATTCCGTATAACGAAGCAGCTGCGCGTCTCACCGTTCGAACCGAACCGAACAACATACCCCGAACACGCCCGCACGTTTTGCCTTTCCCGGCCATATTCGTTGACTCACACGGACATCCGGCCGCAACGCGCCGCCGCGAGCGCATCCCGGGCCCGCCCCGGGTCTTTCACCGATTGACCGCGCCCGCCGGCGTATCCGAGACTGCGCCGCTCGGGCGGTCATTGGGAGAACGTCATGCCGGATATCAGCACGGGAATCGTGTCGATCTCGACGCGCGCCGTACGCGGCGACGAACGCGTCGACTTCTGGGTCGACCATGTCGCCCGCTCGCTCGTGCGCATCGAATGCAGCGGTAAATCGTCCGAAGGCATCGACGCGTCGCTGCGCAAGCGCGACCTCGGGTTGCTGGGCGTGTGCGACATCGTCGCGAACCGGCATGCGGTCGTGCGCACGCCGCACAACATCCACGCGGACCCGCGCGACGCCGTGTTCGTGTGCCTGATGCACGAAGGGCAGGGCTATACGTTCCAGGACGTCGAGTGCATCCAGCATGCGCCCGGCGACATCGTGCTGTACGACACGTCGATGCCGTACGGTCACGGCTTTCCCGCGAACATGGCGATGACCGTGCTCGACGTGCCGCGCGACGTGTTCGAAGCGCACGTCGGCCCGTGGCGCCATCGCAGCGTCGTCAAGATCGACCGCGACGACGGCGTCACGTCGTGGGCCGCGCGGCAGCTCTACGCGCTGCTCGCCGAACCGCATCAATCGATGCCCGACGCGCGCGAACGGCGCGCCGCCGCGATGCTCGACCTGATGCAGTCGATGCTGCGGCTGCGCGACGGCGACGCGTCGCCGACCAAGTCGACCGTCCACACGCTGTCGCGCGCGAAGGCATTCATCGACAGTCATCTCGCCGACGACGATCTCGACACCCGGTCGGTCGGCCGCGCGATCAACCTGTCGCCGCGCCAGCTCGCGCGCATCTTCGAAATCGAAGGGATGCCGCTCACGCGCTACATCCTCGCGCGGCGTCTCGAACGCTGCCGCGCCGATCTGCGCGACCCGTCGCTGAAGCACCTGACGGTCAGCGAAATCGCGTTCCGCTGGGGCTTCAACAACAGCGCGCACTTCAGCCGCAGCTATCGCGCGCGCTTCGGCGAAACGCCTAGCGACACGCGCGTGCCGCGCAACCCGCGTTAGCCGCTCGTCGCCAGATTCTCCCGCTGCGCAATCCACGGCCAACCGTCAGCGCAACGAGATCGCTGCATGAGCCGCCGCGGCGCCCCGCCGTGTCCGCGCGAAGCAAGCCCGGCGTCCGCCCCGGTCAAACGGGGACACGCGCCCGTCGCTAAGCTGGCTTCCTGCGCGGCGGTGCTCGTTCCGCCGCCTGACAGCGAGGAGACAAAGCGGGATGGAGACGTACGACCATATCGTCGTCGGCGGCGGTTCGGCCGGCTGCACGGTGGCACATCGACTGGTAAAGGCCGGCAGGCGCGTGCTGCTGCTCGAGGACGGCCCGAAGGACGACAACCTGTTCATCCGGATTCCGGCGACGTTCATCCGCGTGCTCGGCACACAGCGCACGGTCACGTTCGAAAGCGAGCCGCAGGCCGGCGCGGCGGGACGCAGGACCTACGTGCCGCAGGGCCGCACGCTCGGCGGCGGCAGTTCGGTCAACGCGATGCTGTACGTGCGCGGCACGCGCGCCGACTACGACGAATGGGCCGCGCTCGGCTGCACGGGCTGGCGCTGGAGCGACGTGCTGCCGGTGTTCAAGCGCGCCGAGTCGCACCTGCGGCTGTCCGAGCCGTTCCATGGCACCGACGGGCCGCTGAAGGTCGGCGACACGCGCTTCCGGCATCCGCTGAGCCTCGCGTTCGTGAAGGCCGCTCAGGAAACCGGCATCGCGTACAACGACGATTTCAACGGCGCCGCGCAGCACGGCGCCGGCTTCTACCACACGACGATTTTCGACGGGCAGCGCGGCAGCACCGCGGCAACCTATCTCGCCGACGCGCTCGGCCACCCGAACCTGCGCGTGCTGACCGGCTGCCGCGTGACCCGCGTGCGCTTCGACGGCCGGCGCGCGACCGGCGTCGAATGGCGGATGGAGAACGGCGCGACCGGCTCGGCAACCGCCCGCGCCGACGTCGTGCTGGCCGCCGGCGCGCTCAGTACGCCGAAGCTGCTGATGCTGTCGGGCATCGGGCCCGGCGCGCACCTGCGCGCAAACGGCATCGACGTGCTGCACGACAGCCCGGAAGTCGGCGCGAATTACCAGGACCATCTCGAAGTCTCGATCTACGGCCATAGCCACGCGCCGATCAGCCTGTTCGGCGAGGATCGCGGGCTGAAGGCGCTGCGGCACGGGCTGCAATGGATGCTGACCCGCACGGGCCTGCTGACGTCGAACGTCGTCGAATCCGGCGCGTTCGTCGATACGACCGGCAGCGGCCGCCCCGACATCCAGTTCCACGTGCTGCCGACGCTCGTCGGCGACGTCGATCGCGAACCGCTGCCGGGCCACGGCCTGTCGATCAATCCGTGCCTGCTGCGGCCGCGTTCGCGCGGCTCGGTGCAACTGCGCGGCAACGATCCGGCCGCGCCGATCCGGTTCGACAGCGGCGCACTGTCGGATCCGGCGGACGTCGACGGCCTCGTGCGCGGCGTCGCGCTCGCGCGGAAGATCATCCGCGCGCCGTCGCTCGCCCGCATCGTCCGCGAAGCCGAAGCGCTGACCGACGACGCGCTGGCCGACTACGTGCGGCGCCGCGCGAAAACCGTCTATCACCCGGCCGGAACCTGCCGGATGGGGAGCGACGAAACCGCGGTCGTGACGCCTCGTCTCGCGGTGCAAGGGATCGACGGATTGCGGATCTGCGACGCGTCGGTGATGCCGCGCATCGTATCGGGCAACACGAACGCGCCGACGATCATGATCGCGGAACGCTGTGCCGAGTTCATGCTCGCGGAGTGACGCGGCGACTCACGCCGCGACCGGCATGCAATGAAAACGAAAGCGGCGCGTGAGCCACGCGCCGCACCGGCATCGGTTTGGCTGCCGCAGCGTCAAGCGCTGCGCAGCGCCATCGGCGACGCACCGTAGCGCTCGCGAATCGCACGGCTGAAGTGCGCCTGGCTCGAGAAGCCCCACCGAAACGCGATCTCGCCGATGCTCGTCTTGCGCAGGCGCGCGTCGGTCAGCTCGCGATGCGCATGCGTCAGCCGCTCGGACCAGATGTGCTGCGTGATCGACTCGCCTTCGGCCGCGAAGAGCCGGCTCAGGTGACGCAACGACAGCCCGACCGCATCGGCGACCGCCTGCGGCCCGAGCTCCGGATCGCCGAGACGGGTCGCGATGTACTGCTTCGCGGTCAGCAGGTACGACAGCGACGCGCGCGATGCGCCTGCGCCGTTCACTTCCGCGTCGATGAGTTCCGCGACCAGCATGCGCGTGTGTTCGACGAAGCGCGCGGCGTCGTCTTCGACCGGCGCCTTCATGAAGCGCTCGACGCTCGCGCGCAGTGTCGCGCCGAGCATCGCGCCCGCGCCCGGTTTCGGCGCGATCCGCAACGGCAGCGCCGCCAGCTCCGCGTCGAATCGATCGTCGAACGTGGCAATCGGGATATCGATCAGCAATTGCCGCATCGGCGTCAGGAATCCGAACAGATAGGGCACGCGCGTGTCGTACACGACGACGTCGCCGGCTTCCGCGAGCAGGCAGCGCTCGCGCTGGATGAAATACGCGCGACCGCTCAGGATCTGGCACGCAAACAGCGACTCCTTCGGCAACTGGCGCACCAGCGCGGGGCTGCGCTCGATCACGTGGTCGCGGCCGCTGATGTCGGCCACGCCGAGCCCCGGCAGCGCGAGATCGGTCTTCTCGACCTCGAGCCCGGCCGGCGACAGCGACGAGCAGCGCAGGCCGACCAGCGTCGCGGCGTTGAACGCATCCCAGTAGTCCATGCGGTCGCGCACCGGCACGTCGGCCGTCGAGCCGCGCGTGCATGAAAGAACGGTCGAATTCGTCACGTCGCCTCCTGCGGGCGCCTGTCGTGCGGAGCGGCACGGATTGGGGGATGGTTCTTGTGATTACAGGTGCGGCGCGATGTCCGGCCCGCGATGTCCGGCCCGATCAAGCAATTCGTCCAGCCCAGTCAAGAGCGGCGCGCACCGGCTGGCTAAAGTCGACCCCACGACACCTAACCACAAGGAGACGAACCGTGGTCGACCAAGCCGTATCCGAATTCTGGCAAAACATCGCGCCGATTGCCAATCCGTTCAAGCCCGATGCGTTGCCGGAAGCGTACATCCCGAACGCGGCCACCGAGGACGCGCGCTATTACGTTCCGTTCACCGAAACGGTTTCGTCGCGGCCGCTGTGGATCTCGCCGTCGCAGAACAAATGGTGCGACATCCTGATGGCGAAGGAAGCCGGGCTCGTGAACCGGCACTACCACCCGCACGAGGTGTTCGCTTACACGCTGTCCGGCAAGTGGGGCTATCTGGAGCACGAATGGACCGCGACGCGCGGCGATTTCGTGTATGAAACGCCCGGCGAGGGCCACACGCTCGTCGCGTTCGATCATCCGGAACCGATGCGCGCGTTCTTCATCGTCAAGGGCCCGCTGATCTGGCTCGACGACGAAGGCAACCCCGACGGCTACTTCGACGTGCATTCGTACATCGCGATGTGCAAGGCGCATTACGAGAAGGTCGGCCTCGGCGCGCACGCGATCGAGAAGCTGTTCCGCTGACGCGCGACGAGGCCGCCCATGACATCCCGCCCTTCCCCCAAACTCGCATGGACGTACGAGAACAGGCTGCTGCTGATCCTGTTCATGACGTTCGGCTTCGTGTTCTTCGACCGCCTCGCGCTGTCGTTCCTGTTCCCGTTCATGTCGGCCGAGCTGCACCTGTCGAATACGCAGCTCGGCATGGTGTCGTCCGCGCTCGCGCTCACGTGGGCGCTGTCGGGCGCCGCGACCGGCGCGTGGTCCGATGCGCGCGGCACGCGCAAGCCGCTGTTGATCGCGGCCGTGCTCGGCTTTTCCGTATGCTCGGCGCTGTCGGGGCTCGTCGGCGGCTTCGCGAGCCTGATCGCGTTCCGCGCGCTGATGGGCATCGCCGAAGGCCCCGTGCTGCCGCTGTCGCAATCGCTGATGGTCGAGAGCTCGACGCCGAGCCGCCGCGGGCTGAACATGGGCCTGCTGCAGGGCTCGGCCGCCGGCCTGCTCGGCGCGATGATCGGCCCGCCCGTCGTGATCGGCATCGCGACCGCCTACGGCTGGCGCGAGGCGTTCTACGTGTCGTGCGTGCCCGGCTTCCTGATCGCGTTCTGCATCTGGCGCTGGGTGCGCGAGGTGCCGCCCGGCGGCGTACGGCATGCACAGGCCGAAGGCGCGGCCACGCACGGTACGCAGACGGCCGGCGGCGCCGCGATCGACCGCTGGGCGCTGCTGAAGGAGCGCAACATCCTGCTCTGCGTGCTGATCAGCTGCTTCTTCCTCACGTGGTTCATCGTGATCATCTCGTTCGCGCCGGTGTTCCTCGTCGAGAGCCGTCACCTGTCCCCGGCCGACATGGGCGTCGTGATGACGTGCCTCGGCGCCGCGTGGGTGTTCTGGGGCTTCGCGGTGCCGGCGATCTCCGACCGGATCGGCCGCAAGCCGACGATGATCGCGTTCGCGCTGATCGCCGCCGCGTGCCCGGTCGTGATGATCCACGTCGATTCGCTCTGGGCGCTCGGCGCGTTCGTGTTCGTCACGTACACCGGCCTCGGCTGCTTCACGCTGTTCATGGCGACGATCCCGGCCGAAACGGTGCCGCCCCGCGCGATCGCCAGCGCGCTCGGCCTGATCATGGGCGCGGGCGAGCTGATCGGCGGCTTCGTCGCGCCGACCGTCGCGGGCTTCGCGGCCGACAAGTACGGCCTGCAGTTCGCGATGTGGACGTCGGCCGCCGGCGCGATCCTCGCGTGCGTGCTGTCGTTCGGCCTCGTCGAAACCGCACCCGCGGTGCTGCGCAAGCGCGCGCCCGCCGATGCCGCTCCCCACCTCGATACGCAAAACCTCGGAGGACGCTGACATGCGCGCACTTCAATGGCACGGCCCGCGCGACATCCGCCTGGTCGATCTCGACACGCCGCGCGCCGGGCCCGGCGAGGTTCGCATCGCGGTCGCGTATTGCGGCATCTGCGGCAGCGACCTGCACGAATACGCGGACGGCCCGCACGCGATTCCCGTCGACGCGCCGCATCCGCTGTCCGGCCGCACCGCGCCGCTGACGCTCGGTCATGAGTTCTGCGGCACCGTCGTCGAAGTCGGCGCGGGCGTCACGACGCTGGTCCCCGGCGACCGCGTGGCGGTCGAGCCCGAGTATCACTGCCACCAGTGCGCGTATTGCCGCGCGGGGTCGTACAACCTGTGCGTATCGATGGGCTTCGCCGGCCTGATGGGCGACGGCGGAATGGCCGATTTCGCGGTCGTGCCGGCCTACATGCTGCACCGCCTGCCCGACGACGTCAGTCTCGAACAGGCCGCGGTGATGGAACCGGCGGCCGTCGCGCTGCACGCGCTGCGGCGCGGCGAGCTGCGGCTCGGCGACACCTGCGCGGTGTTCGGGCTCGGGCCGATCGGCCTGCTGCTGATCATGCTCGCGAAACTGCAGGGCGCGACGACCATCGTCGCGGTCGACGTGTCGCCCGAGCGGCTCGCGGCGGCTGCGCGCTTCGGCGCGACGCACGCGTTCGACGCGCGCTCGCTCGACGCCCCGGTGCTGCGCGACGCGATCCGCGAAGCGGCGGGCGGGCTCGGCGTCGACGTGAGCTTCGAGGCGGCCGGCCTGCCGGCCACGTTCGAGGCGGCGATGCAGGGGCTGCGCAAGGGCGGCCGCCTCGTGATGGTCGGCCTGATGCCGCACGCGAGCTTCGATGCGTTCCGCGCGGTCAATGACGAGCTGAGCTTCACGGCGAGCGTCGGCTACCGGCACGTGTACGAAGATCTGCTGCGGCTGATCGGGTCGGGCGCGCTCGATCTCACGTCGATCGTCACGCGCACCGTCTCGCTCGAGGACGCCGTCGCCGACGGCTTCGACGCGCTGCTCGCCGATCGCGCACAGATCAAGATCCTGGTTGCACCATCGCGCCGGCATGCGCGCCCTGTTCACACCGTCGGGAGCATCGAACATGAGCCGCCCCTGGTCGTTTGACGGCAAGACCGTCGTTGTCACGGGCGGCACGTCGGGCATCGGCGCGCGCACCGCGTGGCGTTTCGCGGAAGCGGGCGCGTCGGTCGTCGCGCTCGGGCTCGATGCCGCCGGCCCGCATGCGCCGGTGCATCCCGGCATCCGCTGCGTGGCGCTCGACGTGACCGACGACGCAGCATTGACACGGCTGATCCGCTCGCTGTCGCGTGTCGACGTGCTCGTCAACGGCGTCGGCATCAGCCGGCACGCGGACGAATACCGGATGGACCAGTTCGAACTCGTGCTGAACGTGAACCTGACGTCGGTGATGCGGGCGTCCGACGCCGCGCTGCCGGCACTCTCGGCGAACGGCGGCAGCATCGTCAACGTCGCGTCGATGTACACGTACTTCGGCAGCAAGGATCGCCCCGCATACAGCGCGAGCAAGGGCGGCATCGCGCAACTGACGCGTTCGCTCGCGCAGGCGTGGGCCGAGCGCGGCATCCGCGTGAACGCCGTGGCGCCCGGCTGGATCGACACGCCGCTCAGCAGCGGGCTGATGGCCGACGCGCAGGCGTCGCGGCGGATTCTCGATCGCACGCCGCTCGCGCGCTGGGGCACGGCCGACGAGGTCGCGGACGTCATCCTGTTCCTGTGCTCGCCCGGCGCATCGTTCGTCACCGGTGCGATCGTGCCGGTGGACGGCGGGTATTCGACGGTCTAGCGCCGGGCGCGCGCGGGCATCGGCGCAGGAGGCGTGCGCCGGTGTCCGCGTGTCGGAATGCCTGCGCGCTGTCTCCGGCTTACGTTTTCGGCTCCTGCTTCCGGCTCCTGTTTCCGGGCGCGACCCGATCGACCGTTGCACGCTTCACTATCTTCATATCAATCAGTAGTCCCATCAAAAATATTCCGGCGAGACCGGACATGTGAGGAGCACCTTGGAGATGACGAAAAAGACCTTGCTCGCCCTCGCGGCCTGCACGATTCCGGCCGCATCGTTCGCGCAGAGCAGCGTGACGATGTTCGGGCTGCTGGACGCCGGCCTCAGCTACGTGAGCAACGAAGGCGGCCACGGCAACGCGAAATTCGACGACAACATCTTCTTCCCGAACCTGCTTGGCTTCGAGGGCAAGGAGGACCTCGGCGCCGGCACGCGCGCGATCTTCCGGCTCGTCAATCAGTTCTCGCTCGCGAACGGATCGATGATCGGCGGCGGCCTGTTCGCGCGCACGGCCTATGTCGGGCTGCAGAACGACCGCTACGGCACGCTGACGCTCGGCAACCAGTACGAGTTCATGGTCGACGCGCTGGCCGCGAGCGGCAACGAGATCGCGCAGGATCTCGTCGGGCTGTACGGCTTTCGCAACGGCCCGTTCGACAAGCTCGCGCTGCCGAACAACCCGACCGGCGCATTCGACTGGGATCGCGTCGCGGGCAGCAACCGCGTCGCGAATTCCGTGAAGTACACGAGCGCGTCGATCTCGGGCCTGACCTTCGGCGCGCTGTACGGCTTCGGCAACGTCGCGGGATCGGTCGGCGCGAACAATACGGTCAGCGTCGGCGCGAGCTACGACAACGGCCCGTTCGGCGCGGGCGCGGCCTATACGAACCAGAAGTACGGCGCGGCGGGCGGGCTGCCGGCCACCACCGTGCGCAACTGGGGCGCGGGCGCCCACTACACGCTCGGCACGGTCACGGCGAAGGCGCTCTTCACGACCGTGCACAACGCGTGGAACGGCGCGGGCGCGTGGTCGGCGGAAGCCGGCGCCGCATGGCATCCGTCGCCGGTCTGGGTGATCGGGGCGAGCTACACGTACATGAAGGGCAACGACACGCTCGACAACGCGCATGCGCACCAGCTCCTGGCCGCCGTCCAGTACTGGCTGTCGAAACGCACGATGGTGTATGTCGCGGGCGTGCATCAGCGTGCAAGCCACGGCAGCAACGCGCAGATCAACGGCGTGATGGATGCGAACGGCGCGTCGAGCGGCGCGCTGCAGTCGGTCGCGCGGATCGGGTTCAGTACGCGGTTCTGATCGACGTCGGCGTTGAACGGAAAACGCCCGCCCGGTCGATGCCGGGCGGGTTTCCGTTGGCGGGTCATGTCGTCAGAAGCGAATGGTCACCGATTTCGGCTCGGTATAAGCGTCGATGAACGACGAGCCATACTCGCGTCCGATACCGGAGCCCTTCGCGCCGCCGAACGGCACGGCCGGGTCGACCAGCGTGTGCATGTTCACCCACACGGTGCCGGCTTCGATCCGCGGCACGTAGCGCAGCGCCTTCGACAGGTCGTTCGTCCACAGGCTCGCGGTCAGCCCGAACGGCGTGTCGTTCATCATCGCGATCAGTTCTTCCTCGTCGTCGAACGGCACGAACGCGCCGACCGGCCCGAAGATCTCCTTGCGATACGAAGCCGATTCCAGCGAGCGCGGCAGCACGATCGTCGGCTTCACGTAGAAGCCGTCACGCGCATACGCGCCGCCGCCGGTGACGATCGTATCGCCCTCCGTGCGCGCGAGTTCGAACGCGTCAAGACACTTGCGGAACTGCGGCTCGTTGCAGACGGGGCCGATCATCCCGGCGTCGTCCATCGGGTCGGCCGGCTGGAAGCTGTCCAGGCGCGCCTTCATCTTCTCGACCACTTCGTCGAACTTCGCGCGATGCACGAAGAAGCGTTCCGCCGACGCGCACACCTGCCCGCTATGCAGGAACCCGGCTTCGACGATGCCGTCGAGGATCTTGTCAACCGGCGTATCCGGCAGGAACGCCGCCGCGTTCTTGCCGCCCAGTTCGAGCGTGAAGCGCGTGAAGTTCGCGTTGATGGCCTCCGCGCCGATGATGCGGCCGGTCGGCACCGACCCCGTGAACGACACCTTCGCCACGCGCGGATCGCGGATCACCTTCGCGCCGACCTGGCCCGTGCCGTTGATCACGTTGAGCGTGCCGGGCGGCAGGCCGGCTTCGGTCGCCAGTTCGGCGATGCGCAGCATCGTGAGCGGCGTGAACTCCGACGACTTGATGAGCACCGTGTTGCCGGTCGCGAGCGCCGCGCCGAATTTCCATACCGGGATCATCACCGGGAAATTCCACGGAATGATCCCGAACACGACGCCCAGCGGTTCGCGCAGCGTGAACGACGTGTAGCGCTCGCCGTTCATGCTCGGGAACGACGGGGCGAGCGTTTCGCCCGCGATCTTCGTCGCCCAGCCCGCGTAATAGCGCAGCCAGCGAGCCGACCAGCCGACTTCGATCACGCGCGACAGCCCGATCAGCTTGCCCGACTGCGCGGTTTCGATCTGCGCGATCTCTTCGCCGTGTGCGTCGATCAGGTCGGCGAAACGCAGCAGGATGCGCTCGCGATCGGCCGGCGTCAGGCTGGCCCACTCGCCGCGGAACGCGCGATGCGACGACGCGACCGCGGCCTCGACGTCGTCGTCGGTCGCCTGCGCGACGGAGCCGATCACCGTGCGCGTCGACGGATCGCGCACGTCGATCCGCTCGCCGCGGCCGGCTACCGCCCGGCCGTCGATGTAGTGACCGTGTTCGCGCGCGAGAAACGCGCTGACTTCGTCCAGCATCCGTACGAGTGCCATCTGTATCCCTCCGGAATTCGAATCGAGTGAAAGGCCCGACTTGCCGGCCGCTCTTCGATTCTAGGGACGCGTCGCGCACGCGGATCGGCGTTGCGTGCACACTTTTGGCTTCAGCGTGCAGATCGGTGCGACGCAACGGTTTCCCTGTGGAAACCACCGTTGACGCTGAAAGTCGCCGCTGCCGACGATGATTGCGTTTCGCCCCCGCGTCCACGCCGAATGCATTAAGCTCGACGCATTCCCCGGCCCTCTCCCTCTTCCGGCAATGGCACACGAACTCGTCGTCGACGCCAGCAACAGCGATGTGAATCTGCGCGACCTGATCGCGGACAGCTTCCTGCCGCTGGTCTTTCACGACACCGGCCCGCAGTTCCGGATGTCGGTGCGGGTTGCCACGGTCGGCGGCCTGCGGATGGCCGAGGTCGACACCACCGCGATCCGCGTCGATCGCGACCGCTCGCTCGCGTCGCGCGCCGACAGCGACTGCTACAAGATCCTGTTCCAGATCGCCGGACAAAGCCGCGTCACGCAGCGCAACGCGGCGTCGACGGTCAATCCCGGCGAGTGGGTGATCTACGATGCGACGCAGCCGTACATGATCGAATCGGCGAACGCGTCGCGCTTCGTCGCGGCATTGACGCCGCCGAGAAGCGGCACGATGTGGCGCTGGTTCGTGGAGCGCGCGGGCGTGCAGGTCCGTCGAACCGTCGGCAATGCGCAATTGGCACTTCAATCGATCCATTACCTGATGGACGGGCAGGTGCCGAACGATCCGGAAAGCCTGTTCGGCTTCGAGCAGTCGACGCTGATGCTGCTCGATTCGGTGATCCGCCGCGAGGCGAGCGATTCGCTGAGCGGCGCCGATGCGCGCAGCGCGACGCTGCGGATGAATGCGGAAATCCATCTGTCGCATCACTACAGCGATCCCGACCTATCGCCGGACAAGCTCGCGAGTGCGCTGAACGTGTCGCGGCGCACGTTGTACAGCGCGCTGGCCGCGACCGGGCGCACGCCGCAGAGCCTGATCCAGGAATACCGGCTGCAGGCGAGCAGGCGCGCGCTGGAGGATCCGGCGGATCCCAACCGCAACCTGCAAGAGCTGGCGATCGCGTGCGGCTTCTCGGACATCACGCATTTCGGGCGCGCGTTCAAGGCACGGTTCGGATGCAGCCCGGGCGCGTATCGCGTCGCGTGTCGCGGTATTTCGGAGGCGTGAAGCGGGATCACCGCGAACTGCAGCGATTTCGATGAACGATCTCGGGGTCGACGCTCGCGTGCTCCGGGGAAATATGCGTTATCAACGGCCTGGCATCGCCGGGCGGCGTTGACCACAGTGCATTCGTATCATCCCGGCACCGTTCGACGACGTCGGCCAACGCACATGCGATCGTCCACTTGCGATTCCAGCGTGTCGGCTCGACGGTCCGTTACTGCAAAAAATCGGCGACACCATGCGTATCGCCCCGTCCGGCCTCCGCACATGTCATTCAACATGATCAGCATTCAATGCGACACTTGAAGCCGACACTATGTGCAACACGCGCCACAATCAGGCCCAACTTCCACCCGACGAGCTCCGCATCTTCACCTGATTCCATCACTCGAAAATAATATGCACTACTACGGTGCCAATCCATAGTGCTGACTACCCATTGATGCATCATTTGATGTCTGACATTCTGGAAGCGTGTCAGCGATGCATGGAATGTAACAAACATGAATGGATTTCGTCTTGAAAATGAAATTTCTTGCGCATGCAACGTAGACGGCCCGGACCTTGCGCCCCCCACACGTTCGAAGACGGAATCTCCTGTTGTTTCGCCCGACGAAACACCCTCCGCACACCCAGACTGTCTCAGGATTGCCCGCCTGATCGATGTCCTTCGGACACCGGCATGCCATTTCGACGAGAACGGGCGGGTCGTGAGCATCAACGATGCATGGCTTGCCTACGCGGATCGCTCCGCCGAGGCCACGTATCGACTCCAATGGACGGAGTTGATCCATCCGGAGCACCGATGCACCGCCGAGTCGATACTTCACGCGGCGCAACCCGGCTCGGTACACGAAACGCTGGAGTGCCGGCTGGCGGGTTCCCACGGAATCGACCAGTGGTTCACCGTCGACCTTCACCGTGTCGACGACGGATGGCTCTGCACCTGCACGAATATCCATGACCTGAAGGCCAAGGAAATCGAACTGAAGAGTCACACGTCGATACAGACAGACATGCTGAATATCAGCATCGACTGCATCAAACTGATTTCGCCGACAGGCAACGTGCTGCACATGAACCGCGCCGGATGCCAGGCGCTGGGCGTCGACGAAGACTCGGGATTCGGTATGCCGTGGCTGCCGCTCCTGCCCGAAGACGTGTGGCCCGACGGTAATGTCGCGCTCGAATCCGCCAGGAACGGTGTGTTCGGCAGGTTTCCCGGGCGCAGCGAGCGTCCGGGGCGCGACGTTCAATACTGGGACAACATGCTGACGCCGATCTTGGACGCCGATGGAAAAACGACCGCCATTCTGTGTGTTTCGAGAGACGTGACGCGCGAGCGCGTGGCGCTCGATCTGCTTCGGCGAAGCGAAGAAAGACTGGCCATCGCGGCCCGCGTCGGCGGACTGGGAATCTGGGACTACGACATCGCATCGGACACACTGCACTGCGACGAGAACTGGCATCGAATCATGGGCCACGCTCCCGGGAGGGCGATTACCTCGATCGACCAGTTTCGCGCGTTGATTCATCCGGACGACGTCGACAAGGCCATGAAGGTCACTCGGACCGCGGAGGAATTCAATTCGTTCGGCAGGGATTATCGCGTCGAGTATCGCGTCATTCAGCCCAACGGCGAGATTCGATGGGTTCAGTCCACCGCCTATCCGCAGCATGAAGACGGCGTGACCCAGCGAACGATCGGGTTCGTGCTCGACGTGACGAAGATTCGCCTGGCGGAGCGGCGCCGGGAGGCATGGCTGCACTTCATTTCCCACGACATGCGCTCGCCTCAGGCATCGATTCTCGCGTTGATCGATCTTCAGCGAGCCGCTGAACCGGCCCCGCCCGCCAAGGACCTGCTCGATCGAATTGCCGCGTACGCGCGCCGTACGCTGGCACTGGCCGACGACTTCGTTCTGCTGGCGCGCGCCGAAGCACCGACCTGGTCACTGGTGGAAACGGATATCGGCAGCGTGGTACTCGATGCGATCGACGAACTGTGGGCACTCGCTCAAGCGCGCGGCATCCGGCTCGACGTAAACGTCGGGGACGAGATCTGCATCGCACGCGTGGAACCCTTCCTGCTGATGCGCGCGGTCGTCAATCTCGTGAGCAATGCCATCAAGTTCAGTCCTGGCAATGCGACGGTAACCGTGCGCCTGACCGGCGTCGAACATGGCTACGCCATTTCCGTTGCCGACCACGGGCCCGGCATATCGGCCGAAGCCCAACAACGTCTGTTCGAGCCATTTCAACGCCTGCAAGTCGAACCGCCTCGTTACCCTTCGGGCGCCGGTCTCGGGCTGGCTTTCGTGAAGACGATCGCCAAGCGCTATGGCGGCAACATCGATTTGCATACCCGCCCGGGCGAAGGCTGCACGTTCATCCTGACGTTGCCGGGTGTCTCGCCGACAAATATTGCCACCTGATGCACGGCCACCACGAAACCTTGCCTCGCGAGAAGCGGAGCAGATGGAAAATCAGGTTTGCTAAATGAGCAGTTCACGGTCGGCGCCGACCGTTTTCTCTCGAAGCGCATCGAAGAAGCACCGCATTCACTCGCGCGGTTCAGCCGTCAATTGCCGCAACTGTTCGAGCAGCTTGACGGCGGGACTCGGCAACAAACCGTGCCGACGCCGAAATGCGGTCAACGTGCGCCGCCCGACCACCCCCGGCAATTCGAGCGTATCGAACACCCCCGCCTTGCTCTCCGTCACGTACATCGGTTCGGCCATCCAGCTCAGAAAACCGGATCGGGCGACGAGACTCTTCAGCACGGTGATCGATCGGGTTTCGACCACGACGTTCGGCAAGCCGAGCCCGTTTGCGACGAACACCTGCTGCATGTGCTCGAACGGCGCGGTGCCGCGCGGCGGGATCGCCCACTGCTGATCCAGCGTATCGGCCAGCGTGATCCCCGGCTTTGCCCGCAACGGGTGATCGAGCGCCGCGACCACGTAGCTGTTGTCCTCCCAGCGACAGTCCTCGATCGCGACGATCTCCTCGGTGTCGGGCATCACCATGCTGAGTGCGAGATCGATTTCGCGCTGCACCAGCGCCTCGGCAAGACGATCCCAGACGCCCTCGATGACGTGAACGCGCAAATTGGGCCACTTCTGCAACACGCCGCTCACGGCGAGCGGCAGCACGAGGCTCGCGATGCTGCCCACCGCACCGCAGCGAATCGTCCCGCGTGCGAGCCCGCGCATCGCGTCGATCTCTTCACGCGCCTGCTCCGCCTCGCGCTGCAACAGAATCGCGTGCGGCAGCAGCGCCTCCCCCACCGCCGTCAGGTGCATGCCGCGCGTATGACGCTCGAATAAAGGGGCGCCCACCTCGTCTTCGAGCCGGCGGATCGCGCGGCTCAAGGCCGGTTGGGTGACGTGCAAGGTCTCGGCCGCGCGCCCGAGACTACCGGCCGAGGCGATCGTGACGAATGCGTGAAGCTGCTGGAGATTGAAAGTCATGCCTGAAGGTAATGCCTTTTTGTGAAATCGGCAATTTCGGATTCTTCCTGATGTTTCGATAATGCGTTCACCAGAACCGAACTGAACGACAGGAGACTTCAATGGAGCTCAGCCTCCCGCCGCTATGCGCCCCGGCAGTTTCCGCCGCGCGCGCTTGCGCCCGGTCCGGGTGAGAGCGCATGTCGGTCGCAAGAGCGCATGTCGGTCGCCTTCGCGCTGCACGCGCCGAGTGAAGCCCGTCTCGCCGAGGACATCGGCGTCGAAGAAATCCAGGAGACAAACGATGAAGACAGTGTCGATGCTCATCGACGGTGAGGTAGCGTCGCGCGCGCCCGCCGACGACGGCGTCGAGGATGCCGACGCAGCGGTGGACGCCGCGGCCCGCGCATTCCCGATCTGGTCGGGATTCGGCCCGCTCAAGCGGGGCAGCGGCTTCCGGTGCTTCGGCGGCCGCGCGGGTGTCGCGGAATTCACCGACTTGCGGGGGATTACCCTGCAGAGCACTCTCCACCACGATCCGTTCTGAGGAGCACGCCATGCAGATCGCCATTCTGGGTGCCGGCGCGATGGGTTCGTTCTTTGGCGGCCGCCTCGCGCTTGCGGGGCATTCGGTCAGCCTGCTCGATATCGACGACGCTCATCTCGCATCGATTCGCAGCCACGGCCTGCGGCTTTCGACCGATTCCGGCGAGCAAATCGTGCGCAATCTCGTCGTGCTGAGGCCGGAGGAGGCCGGCAAGCCCGTCGACGTCGTCATCGTCTTCACGAAGACGATGCATACGACCGCCGCACTCGCTGCCGCAAGCGCCGTACTCGGCCCTGACACCGTCATCCTGTCGTTGCAGAACGGCCTGGGGAACGCCGAACGGCTCGCCCGGTCCGTCTCGCCCGACCGGGTCATGGTCGGCGTGACCACGTGGCCCGCCGACAAGTCGGAGCCTGGCGCCGTCAGCTCGCATGGCCAGGGCACGATCCGGCTGATGAACGCGAACGGCACGCATACGAGCGCGCTCGAACAGACCGTGCATGCGTTGAATGACGCCGGCCTCTCGTGCCATGTCGATCCCGACGTCTGGGCCGCGATTTGGGAGAAGGTTGCATTCAACGCCGCCCTCAACAGTCTGTGTGCCGTGACGCAATGCACGGTCGGCGAATTGACGAATACTCCAGACGGCGAAGAGCTGGCGCTGAAGATCGTCTCGGAGGTGATGGCCGTCGCGCGTGCACTCGGCATTTCGGCAAGTGAAGCGCACGTGGCGTCGAATGTGCGCGATGCGCTCGCCCATCATCGTACGCATCGGCCATCGATGCTGCAGGACGTGCTGGCCGGCCGGCGTACCGAGATCGAAGCGATCAATGGCGCGGTGGTCGAGGCCGCTCGCAAGGCCGGGGTGGAGGTGCCGTATACGAACAGCCTGGCCTGCCTCGTCAGGCTCGTCGACGCGCGTACACGTCAGTCGGGCGGCGCGACGGCTCGACACTGAAGCGCCTGGCGGTTGCCGCCAGGCGCTTCGTCGAAGCGTCCGTCCGTCGACCCATCCACGCAGCTGGCCGCGGTGCGGAGCGTCACGCAAATCGGCGCATCGGCGACGATCACCCGTTCCTCTAGACCTCGTTCTGACCGCACCCTGAACTTCTCGAGGAACGACTCATGCGTCGAGACATGCGCACAGCGCTTGCGCGATCGCATCGAGCGGTGTGCCGGGCCCGAACGTCGCCGCGACGCCCTTCGCCTTCAGATGGCGAATATCCGTGGCCGGAAAGATGCCGCCCAACACCACCGGAATCCGGGCGCGATGCAATGCCAGTTCGTCGAGCAGCCCTTCGACGAGCTCGAGGTGGGCGCCGGACAACGACGAAATACCCACAATATCGGCGCCATGCGCCTGCGCGGCTGCCACCACGGATGCCGGCTGCTGAAACAGCGGCAGGCGCAGTACGTCGAATCCGGCGTCCTCGAGCGCGGCTGCGACGACGGCCGCACCGCGGTCGTGTCCGTCCTGGCCGAGCTTGGCGATCGCGATGCGCGGCCTGCGTCCCGCGCGTTTTGCCAGGCGGTCGACGCCGAACCGGTGATGCCGGCGAGCGAGCTGACCGACACGGCCGCGTGTACGGGCGGGTTCGGAATGCGCTTCAGCGCGTCGCTGACGACGCTCGGATCGCCGCATTGAATGTGTGCAACACGTCGATCACTTTCGACTATCTGCCGGGCAGCGGTGGAACCTCATGACGCAATCCGTGTGCAATGGTTGCGCGGCACGCGTCAGACGGATCGCGACGGGTCGAGCCGTTCTTTCGCTCCAGGACCGATAGGAAACTTCATCGCGTCGTGGAAGGGATTTTTTCTATCTTTGACTACCACGGCGCGAAGCACCCGACCAGAGCAATGCAAGCAATTGCCGCGAAGACAGAACCGGCTCGTCAGACGCACGCAATCCGGGCAAGCGATGCCACGCCACGCCGGGTTCGCGATGATGCTGTTGGTGATAGTTGATGTTGTACGGCCAGATAAAGAAGCGGCCCAGTAACCCGATGCGCCACGAATAAGTCCAGTCATTCCAGCCAGCCGTGACACCCGGCCCGCCGCTGTGCTCTGCAATACTACGGATCTTCTGCACCAGCGCCCCAATTGTCACAAGAGGAACGAACCAAAGCGCCGCAAGCGTCAACAGTTCGCGTACTGTGCCTGCATGCAGGAGCGGCACGAGCAGGATGCCCCAAGTCGCTATCGCCGTAAGCAGCGGCAGTGACATGGACGCACCACGCCCGTTCGCACGCCGGTATGCGCGCATGTTTTTCACCATGTTGACCAGGAACAAATCACCGAGCAGTTGCCGGACGAGCGGGAGTGTGTCGAGTGGCTCGAATTTCCATGGCTGCGCGTGGTACAGATAATTCCGCTCTGGATCTTCCGAAGTCCCGACGTGACGATGGTGTGCGAGATGCAGCGGGCGATAAAACTCGATGGGCACGAGTCCCGGTACGCCGATTGCCAGGTTGATCAGAAAGTCGTTCGCGAAACGGCGGCGGGTCAAATGATAGTGTGTCGCGTCGTGATACAGAATGAATAACGCGTGTTGCCGGGTCGCGACAACAACGGCAGCGACGAGGTAGCCTCCCCAATGCCCCACCGATAACGCAACTCGCAGCGTAACTACGATACATAGCCATTCAAGCAACAATGCGGCGGCCGTACGCAGGTCAACGTCGAGACGAATGAGCACGGTCGTCGCACCGCCAACGCCAATACCGAGTGCGAGTCCCGCGAGCATGTCCGCGATCAGATGCTGCCCGGTCGTCAAAACCGTGAGCGCCAGCATTGCGCTCCACGCAGCGTAATAGCGCGCTGCACGGACACGTAGCGCAGCCAATACCACGGTTACAGCCACAGGCAGCGCAACATGCCCGCATGGACTCGCGGCGAGTGGCGCGTCGATCCGATACAGCCACGCGATCCATCCTGACGCAGCCGGCGACCGGCTCACGGCAGTCGGCCATAGCAGATGACTGACGATGCACAGGCCTGCGGCAAGCGCACCTGCGAAAAACGCGGGCAGCAGCCAATTTCGGCATCGGCCGAACCAGACGATCGACGGCATCACGAGCGCGTAACTCAAATAAAGCGGCACGCTGGCGGACACGCGCGGAATGACCGCATCGTACGGCCCCGGACGCAACAGCGCCACGGGTGCCATCGGCGCGTGTGTGACCCAGAAGTACAGCGCACCCGACACGACGACATAGATTGCGAGCCAGCGCCACGCGTCGAACGCTGACGGTATATAGGAGGCGGAAACAGGAGGTATGGCGCGCATGTGAAAAAAGGAGCGGCTCAATCGCGTATCATGATAAATCGTTTCAGCTCGCATGAATAACGACGCTATGCCGCTTCGAGCCAGTTCCATGACACGTGCGCAGCTGCGCGACGTCGACGTTGCACATATGTACGCGCTCTACTCGACCTGTTACCGGGATACGGAACAGGCACGTTTCGAACACGATCTCGACGACAAGACACATTGCGTCATCATGCGCGATGACACCGGCAAGCTGCGCGGCTTCTCCACATTGAAACTATATGAACAGCAGTGGTGCGACACCACACTGCGCATCCTGTTTTCCGGCGACACGATCGTGGATCCGGCCTGCTGGGGCAGCCAGCAACTCGCGTTTTGCTGGATTCGACTCGCAGGTGAGCTCAAACGCAACTCGCCCGACGTGGCACTATACTGGTTTCTGATCTGCAAAGGGCATCGTACGTACCGCTACTTGCGAGCGTTCGCGCATGACTTCACCCCGCGATTCGACCGACCGACTGAGCCCGTGAATCAGGCACTGCTCGATCATCTGGCAGTTGAGCGCTTCGGGCACGCATACGACGCCGCGTCCGGCGTGCTCAAGTTTCCGGTACCGCAAGGCCGCCTCGCCCCAGCCCTCGCCGAAGTGCCGGACGTGCATCGACGGCTGCCGGATGTCGCCTATTTTCTGGAGCGCAATCCAGAATACGCATGCGGCAACGAGCTCGCCTGCCTGTGTGAACTGACGCCGGAAAACCTGCGCCCGATGGCAAGACGAATCTTCACCGGTGAATGAGCCGATGACGCGGATCCGGCTAGCCACAGCGGTCGACAACGAACGGCTCCTCGCGTTTCAAACACGTTACGCGATGCTAAGCGGGATGCCGCTTCGCTTCGATCGCTCGCCGGATTACTCCGCACTGCATCGGTGTCATTCGAACGACTATCGAACCTGGCTCGCGGAGGACAGCGCCGGGCGCGTCAAGGGAATAGCCAGCATGGTCGTTCGCGACGGCTACATCGCCGGCGAGAAACAGCGCATCGCTTACCTCGGCGACTTGCGCATCGCACCCGATCGCGAACTGGCGCACACGTGGGTCGACTATGTCGTCGATCGCCTCGCTGATCTCGCCCGGCACGAAGATGTGCAGCATACGTACTGCTGCGTCATTCGCGACAACAGGATCGCAACGCAATCGCTATTCAAGACAGGCAAGCGGACCCGGCTCGGATTTCGACATTGGCGCGGCTACAGTAACGTGTCGATCTATGCGCGGCGTATCGCTGCGCGGAGCGCCGGCTCCGTCAGGATCACGAACGCGTCGGCCGCCGACGCCGACGCGCTCCGCGCATTTCTGGACCTGGAGTCGCGTTCCCAACCCTTCGGTTGCGTCTTTACGGCGGACGAATTCGCGCGCCGCCTGAACGTCTGGCCCGACTTTGGAATCGAGCGCTTTCTGGTCGCACATAACGCGCAGCGGCGTATCGTGGGCTGCGTTGCTCCGTGGGACGCAGGACGTATCAAGCGCATCGTGCTGGAACGTCTGCCGCGCTCGCTCGGTGCGCTGCGTCACGGCTTCAACGCCATCGCGCCGTTGCTCGGACGCCCTCCCATCGCAGCACCCGGCCAGCCGCTTCAGGACATCTACCTGACTCATCTGCATGTGAGCGGACGCAACCCGGACATCGCACAGGCACTGCTCAATGCGGTCTGGCAACGAGAGCGGAGCCGCTATGCGTTGCTGCAGCTTTGCCTGTACGATCACGACCCGCTATGGCCCGCCTTGCACGGCTATCGGTACACCGCACTGCCGATGGATCTATACACGCTATCCACGCCCGGCGCGAGCGCACTTGATCCGGGCGGCACCGAAGCGATCCCGGGATTCGAAATCTATCTCGTCTGACCGCTCGCGACCGCAGGCGCTCGCGTGTCGTTCAGGAGCGCAACGAGTGCAAGCCAGAAACGCCCCGCATCGAAGCCGGCGCCGCCGAGTACAGGCTGGCCATGGTCGAGATGCGGCACGCACACTTGGGGCATGCCGCGAATCGTCTGGTGATCGAGGTAGAACTGTCCGTCATGCGCACAACCGGGACGGTAGCGGTCGAGGCGTGAGTGATGTGCGTCGAACCGGGACGTGCGTTCTATCGACCAGCTCACGACATGCACACAGTGCAGGCCACCGGGCACCGCAGACAACAGATTCGCGATGCCCGCGTCGCGCCCGCTGCCGATATCGCGCGAGCCTGCATGCAGCCAGCGTGTGCGCAGCAATCTCCCGGCGGCTCGACCCAACCATGCGGGATCGATGCGCGCCCCCCGTTGCTCGAGCAGGCCATCGACGATCGCACTCGGGCCGACGGGCGGCTGAACGAGTGCGATACCGTCGCAGCGAGCACGAAGCCCTGAATCCGCATGCAGAGCCGCCAATGCATCGAGCCCGCCCTTGCTATGGGTAAGGACGATAAAACGGCGATCAGCGGGCAAGCGCGCATACAGGTTGCGCACGATATGCGCGCCCTGCTCGGCAACGGCGCGCGACGAGCGGACCGGCACACGAAGGACTGAGTACCGCGCGGCACGCAACGCCCGCGCAGCATGCCCGAAGCAGGCAGGTATCCATTCGGAATAGAGTCCCGCAACCAGCACGATGACGGTGTCCGGGAATGCGTGAGCGCCATGTGCGTGCCAACATTCGATGAAGCGCCCGGTCCAGTCGAGTGCTGCGGGCGCCGGTTCGAACGGCGTCAACGGGTAGTGTTGCCGCCACTCGTCGAAGCCGGACGGCGACCATGCCGGACACCGTGCGCTCATGCCGGCTCCGTTGTCACGCCATCGGCAGCGAGCGCCGCGCGGGCAGCAGCCAGCGTGGCTGGATTCCCGATTCGGGCAGGGTGAAAACGCGGCGAGAACCATGCCAGCCACGCAGGCAGCACGCGGGTAACGATGCCCGGCGCGCCGAACAGCCACCAGCCAAGCTGTGCCCAGCTTCGCCAATTGCCGGCGTCGCGGTCGGCACGCGCGAGACGGACGATGAAATAGCCCAGATCGACGACGAAGCATGCCGTAACGCCGAGCATCGCCGCCGTCCGCATGAAATAGCGCTTGATCGCGCCGCCGCCGCAAGCGCGAAATACGTCGAACGCGACGGCCTTGTGTTCGGTTTCCTCTATCGCATGCCACCGCCAGATCGCGGCCATCGACGGGTCGACGCCGTCGAGAATGGCCGGATCGCGCAATAGCAGATCGGCCAGAATGGCCGTGTAGTGCTCAAGACATGCCGTGAAGGTCAATTGAAGCAGCGGCGAAGCGACACGCCGGCATTGTTGCTGCCGTCTCCGCATGAGCGCCTCGAGTGCGTCGACCGGCATGCCCTGGCGAGCCAGGCGCCGGTTATACGCGCGGTGCTCGCGGATATGAGCGGCTTCCTGGTACAGGAAAGCATCCACTTGCGCGGCGAGCGTGCCGTCGGCCGGCAGCGCGTCGCAGTACTGCCTCACGCTATCGACAAAGAACTTCTCGCCAAGCGGAAACATGATCGAGAACGCGTCGAAAAAGCGCGTCACGCGGCGGTTGTCACGATACCAATAGCGCGGAATGTGGTCGGCGAAGCAAAAACGCGGATTGCGCCGACGGATGTCTGCCGCGTCGTTGCGGCGTTCATGCGTTGAATCGTCGGTTCGTTTGGCGTACATGGTCGTGGCCGATCGTGGCGTAACGCGCAGGGTCAGCGCAGGCGGGCGTATTGTTCGATGATGGCGATCGAAGGTATGCTCTGCGTCGCCGCCACCATCCATGTCCGAATTGTATGTTCGTTGCCAATGCAAGCGCCATAGATAATCGTTCGCGACGGTTCGATCGGCTGAATCTCTGCGTGCTCGCGCTGCAGAGCGTTGCATGGGCCGGCATCCTGACGTGGCTGTCGCATGGTACGAGCCCCTTGCGCTGGGTGTCGCTCGTACCGTTCTGCCTGATCATGCAAGGTGTGTTTTCGATGATGCACGAAACATTCCACGGTTTCGGGCATCGGCGCGGGGAAATCAACTACTTGATGATGTGGTGGGCATCGACGATGTTCGGCGCCGCAGCAACGCTGATCCACGTGAATCATCTCGGTCACCACGTGCGGAATCGAACGCCTGCGGAGCGGGTGGACTTCGTCGAGCCGGACGTTTCGCTGTGGCGCAAGCGAATCGAATACTACGTGGCGATCGTCGGCGGCATTTGGTTGGCGAGTTTCGCGGGCAGCTTCGTCCTGGCCGTGCTTCCGAGTCGCATCCCGCATGGTTGGGCGAAGTACGGACACGACAACACGTATGCGGCTGCGTTCAGGGACTTCGACCAGGCCGACTTTCGACGAATTCGATACGAAACCCTCGCAGCCATGGCCGCGTGGATTGCACTGGGTGCATTGCTGGACTGGCGCGTGCTCGACATCGCGATTGCCTACCTCGCATTCGCGTTTTCGTGGTCGTCGCTCCAATGGGTGTATCACATGCACACGCCGCTCGACGTTGTCGAGGGCACATACAACATGCGTGCCCCCACACTGATCCGCTGGGCGTTCCTCAACTTCAACTACAACCTGACGCATCACCGGCATCCGAGCCTGCGCTGGCAGGAGCTTCATGCATGCTCCGACGCAGCGGAGACGCGACCGCTGTGGTACGGTTGGCTGCATGTGTTCGAGGCGCCCCGGCGTTTGCCCAGCGATCCGACACAGCTCGAAAAGACCTATTTCTGACGAGAGGACGCACGTGCGTGCACAGGATGCGTGGGCCACGTTTGGCGCGGCAGCAGAACCCTTCCGTCGCGCGTGGCTCAGCGCGCTCGATGCGCCGGGCGACGCGCAGGCGGCCTATCTGTCACGCTTGCTCGCCGCGAATCGGAACACGACGTTCGGCATTGCCAACGGGTTTGCCGATATCGCAGATCCGGCACAATTTCGCGAGCGCGTGCCGGTGGCCCCCTACGCCGGCATGTCCCGATGGATCGATCGTGCACTCAAGGAGTCCGCTCCGATCCTGACCGCGCAAGCGCCACGCTTCTTCGAGCGCACGAGCGGCGGCAGCGAGCAGCAAAAGCTCATTCCCTATACGCCGGCCTTTCTCGAAGAATTGCAGTTCGCGCTGATCGTCTGGCTCTCCGATCTGCATCGCGCCGTGCCCGGCGTCGCGGCCGGGCGCGCGTACTGGTCGATGTCACCTCCAATGCACGCGCGCGAACGCGCTCCCAACGGCATCATGATCGGATCGGACAGCGATCTCGAATACCTGGCCGACAGCCCGCTCGTCGATCTGCTGCCGACGCTCGTCGCACCATCGCTATCGGGTGACGGTCGGGCGTGGCGCAACGAAACGTTGCGCGCGCTGATCGCCGCTGATGATCTGGCCTTCATCAGCGTATGGAGCCCGACCTTCCTGACCAGTCTGCTTCGTCCGCTGTTCGACGAAGCCGAACCGCAACGCCGCGATACGCTCACCTTCCTGTTCGATTCGCTGCCGTCGAACCGTACGGCAGCGCTGCGGCGCGCACTCGACGATGGCCACTGCAGCCGGCTGTGGCCGCAGCTCGCGGCAGTGAGTTGCTGGATGGACGGTCCAAGCAAGCACTACGCCGCACATGCCCGCACCTTGTTTCCGCAGGCCGCATGGCTTCCGAAAGGCTTGTTTTCCACCGAGGCGGTGGTCAGCCTGCCGTTCGGCGATATGGCCGGCCGTCCCCTCGCCGTCTGCAGCCACTTCCTGGAGTTCCTGCTCGACGATGGAACCGCGATAGGCGTGGAAGAACTGAAGCCGGGCGATACGGTCGAGGTCGTCGTGACGACCGGAGGCGGCCTGTACCGCTATCGGCTCGGCGATCGGGTCCGTGTGACCGGATATGCGGGACGAACGCCATGCGTGGCCTTCGTCGGGCGGGCTGGCACGCAAAGCGATCTGGTCGGTGAAAAGCTGGACGAAGCCTATCTGGCTGCGTCGCTTTCCGAGGTGCTGCAACCGGGCGATGAAGGTTGCGTGATTCCGTGCGCAGACGCGGATCCGCCCCATTACCTGCTGTTGCTTGCAAGCGGTACGCAGGATGTCGCCGCCTTGCGTGATGCGCTGGAACAGGCTCTCGCCCGCGCTTTTCACTACCGACACGCACGCACGGTCGGCCAGCTTGGCCCGTTGCGCGTGGTTCGTATACCCGGGGGTGCCGCCCAGCTGGCGGATCTCGTCCAGCGAGCCCACGAGCGTGCTGGCATCCGGGCTGGCGACGTCAAACCCCGCGCACTGGTGGCCAAGCCCGCCGTGGCGGACGCACTCCGCGCATTCATCGAGGACGCGTGCTCATGTTGAACATATCGATCGCATCAACGTGCCCCCCGTGCGACGAATCCGAGCCGGACGCCGATGGCGAAGCCTTCGGCGCGCTCGTCGAGCAATGGTACGTCGCGGGCACCGAAGCCGAGGTCAAGCGGGACAAACCGTTCGGCACGCGCGTACTCGGCCTCGGCATCGTGCTATTCCGGGCGGCAGACGGCGAGATCGTCGCGCTCGTCGACCAATGCGTGCATCGCGGCACCCGGTTGTCGGCCGGGAAAGTCATCGACGGCTGCCTCGTCTGTCCGTATCACGGCTGGCATTACGACCAGCACGGCAGCGTCACCCGAATTCCCAGCATCGACGGCGCAAGCGCCGAATCGACCGGTACGACCTACCCATATCGTCAGCGCAGGTTGCCGGTGCTGACTCGGCACGGCCTCGTCTGGGTCTATCGCGGGCGAGGTGATCCAGCGCTGAAGCGGCCGTTCGACATGCCACACCACGGCGAACGGCCGTGGCAGTCGTACTACATGGTCAATACGTTCGATGGCGATCTCGGTGCGCTGGTCGAGAACTTCATGGACGTCCCGCATACGGTGTTCGTGCACGACCGGATCTTTCGCTCATCCACTGGGCGGCGACTACGGGCGACCGTCGAACTGAAGCAGCAGAGCGTCGAGGTCACGTATCACGATGATGGCGACAAGATCGGCATGCTGGACTGGCTGACCAATCCGTCCAGGGAACCGCTTCGGCATACCGATCATTTTTATGCACCGAACGTCACACGGTGCGACTATCACTGGGGTAGCCGTTCGAGTTTTCTGATCATCAGCCAGATCACGCCGCTCGACACGCGTCGATCGCGTGTCTATACATACATCGCCTATCGCTTTTCCTTGCCGGCTGCGGTGCTGCGCGCGCTGAAACCGCTGCTGCACCTCTACACGCATTCCGTGATCCAGCAAGACGTGCGAATCATGCGAGCGCACCGCGAGGGACTCGACAACGCCGCAGGCTTCACGCCGTCGAGCGTGCGCGCCGATGTGGTCCACATTGCGATCGGTCGGTTGTTGGCCGCGACGCAGCGTGGCGAGCCGTTGCCCGATGCGCAATGCGGCACGAAGCCGATGGAATTCGTGATCTGAGCGTCACCGGCGCGATCGGGCGAGGCGCCCGGCTCGACCGGCGCACCGCCCACGTGCCCCGTATTTCCGTTAGCCTCCCGTCTGTTCCTGGCTCGCGATCAGGCGTGCTCCGCATGCCAGCAAGTCGCCGTCGCATGCGGCGACTTGCCCGTCGAACCGGGCGTGCCCCGACACCGTCGCAATGAAGGTCAGGCCGTGAATCTCGCAAATCGCGGGATCGTGCAAGCGTGCAATCGCGCGCCCGTTGATTCGCGAGTTCGGCGCCCCGGACACAACGCGTCCGCCGTGGCTGTGCACATCGCCTTCGATGATGTATCGCTTTTGACCCATGACGTGTCGATCCGGTCCGTCAGAAATCCCAGCTGAACGTCTGCGGATGCGCTTGCCGCGACGCGGCGTCCGACGGCGTCAGCATGACGATCGTGGCATGCAGCGGATCCCGCAGGTTGATCAGTGCGCTCGTCTTCCCGTCGCCATAACCCATCATCAGCGCCAGCGCGGTCTGGACCCAGATCGAGCTCGTTCCGGTGTCGCCGCCGATACGGCGTTGCATGTCGAATGCGTCTTTCGGATCGTCAATATCGATATGCTGCGGGTTGTCGTGCAGCGACTGCACCAGCAACGCGAGATTGGCGGTCGAAGAGCCGGTGTCGTAGAACATCCGTCCCGGCTGCTCGCCGGGCGCAAGCGTGCCCACTGCCTGCTGCCAGCCGGCGCGGATCTTTTCGATTCGCTCGCCCTTCTTCAACGGCGCCCCGTGCCCGTTGCTCAGATCGACTCGCACCGGCCGATGCAGATTGGCCAGGACCGGCCATTTGTCGTACTCCTTCAGTTGCCACGTCGTCCACGGAATCGGCACCCACGGGTTCGGCTTGAAGCCGTCCGGTATCTTCAGCGACGCGGTCTTCCAGAACTCGGGGAGCTTCGCCTGCCAATAATCCGCCGGCATCTCCTTTTCACCCTTCTTCCAGTAGGCTTTCTGAAGCTGCCAGAAATAATTCCACAGCTTGATCACGTCATATCGGGTCTGGGTGTTGTCGATTGCCTCTGGTGCGTCCACCACATATGGACGAATCAATCGGTCAACGCGATCCTTTCTCGTCACGAGCAACGCAACGTAACTGTCCGGATTCTTTGGTACGAAGTTTCCGTCTTTTGTGGACAAACCCAGGTAATCGGCGCCCGGAGTACCCAAATAGGATCGCGTGTTGATTCCATCCTCAACCAGCAACACTACTGCCGGCAAGTCCGGCTCGCGGTCAAAAATATCAAACGCTCTAGAGACTACATCGTCCCCATACGCAGTATGTATTTCATCGAGTCTCGTATAAATTGTATTGCCAATCCCCGCCCCGTTATCCGCACTACTGATGTGGGTTGCCATCCGGCCCGCATCCGGATCACTCTCGTTTCGGGGCGGCCCGGCCACTATCACGGGAATCGGCCAATAATCGACCCATCCGCGCAATGTATAGCCGAAAACGTTGTTCTCGCGCTTATGTCCCGCAAAGCTTCGATCACTACTCGACCACGGATATTGTTTGGGATCTTGCAGGAGCAACGTTCCATTGGTCCCTGCCTCGTCCAGCCGCATCAATAGCGCACGCTGGCGAAACCGGTCAACGGCGACGCCAAAGCGTCGAATCTCCAATGTGAACCGTGCGTCCCGAGATCCGTCCCCGGCAACGACAGCTTCATTTACGCTGGAGGGACGAGCGGCAGCGGGCGTGTCTCGAGGCGGCGAGTCTCGACGCAACGAGGCACCATAGGCGATACTGACGCATGCCGCCAACAATAGCGGCGGCAAGATCAACAGCGACAAGCGTCGATACATTGCAATATTCCCTCCCAAAAATCCCTCCCTTCCAACAACAAACTCAAAGACTGCAATCCATAAGAGAGTCAGGATTGCGAGTGCGAGCAGAAATATTCGTGAAGCCGGTGGTCGTGTGACGTTTGTCGTAATCATGGCGCATCAAATTGTCAATGTACCGATCGTGCTTCTTTTGCATCTTCGCTATTTCGATCTTTCCTGGTTTCACTGACCACACCGTCAGGAAAATCCTTGGGCACGATATTTTCTTCCGGGAAAACTCCGCTTTCGTAATAGCTGCAATTGGCTTTTACTATTTCGGACGTTACGGGGTCGAGCTTTTTGCCGAGTTTTCTCTCGGCTTTTACTATATCGCTCTCCGGAAGTCTCCAATCGGCAATTGCCCGCAGGAGTTTTGCCCAGTCCGGATCGTCCAGCGCACGCGCCTGGCCTACCGATACATCGAACGCGGTCGCACAGCGGTGATTTCTACGACCGCTCATGACCGCCGAGTGATATGAGCTTTCTCCCTGATGATTATTCATCAGCCGAACCTTGGCTTCGTTGAGCGTCTCCTGCCGATAGACGACGATGTGCCCGGGCGACGGCGGTACCGTCGACACGACCCGGCCTACCTTGCACTGATCGTCTGGATCCTTGCCCGCATTCAACGACGCCTCGACCTCGGCGGTGGTCGGCAGCGTCCCATCCTCGCTCGTTGGCCATTCGATGGTTTGTGCGGGCAATGGCTGCAACGCACCTTCGCCACTGTTCGTGCTCAAGGCAATTTCCGCTTCGAGCTGGTCAATGGATTGTTTGCCGGGCGCATACTCGCCAGCATTATTTGCCGAAAGCGGCGTTACCTCCGTTCCAGGCAGCACATTGCCTTCCATTTCGGGATCGAACGGTGGCGTCAATGCTTCGCCATTGATATTGCGCTCGGTACCGACGCTTATCTGCGTCGATTTCACCCATGTCGTGAAGCCGCCGGGCAAGCCATGGGATGTTTCACCCTTTTCCCGCATCGTAAAGTTTCCGGGCGGCGTACCAACCTGAACCGGCTTGCCCTGCCGCAGACGCCGGGTAAAGACACGCTGCCGGAAAGCCGCCGACAGCAGATCGATTTTCTCAGGCTTGCTTCCCCGCTGCGCCGCACGCACGTGGATTGAGTCGGGCAAGCCCGAGCAACCCATGCCATTGACGCCGCGCAGACCGACGGTCGCATCCTCCGGGCTGAAGTACATATACACTTTGCCGCGATTGTCGCGCTCGGCGAACACGACGCATTCGTTGCCTTGCAACCCGCTCAGGCGCGTCGCCTGCACGGGATCCCACGTCGGGCCGACGATGCCGAAATTGTCCCGACCTGGCACGTACTTCAATTGATCGAGTGGTGGCGTCGAATATTTGCCGCTCGCCACAAACCCGGCCAGGTTTGCCAGGGTCTTTGCACGCGCGTAAGCCGTCTGCTGCTGGTCCCCGCGTTGCAGCAGCCGATCCATGAACTCCTCGCTCAAGCTGTAGGGCGAGTCGATCAGGACCAACGTGTCGGCAGGACGGTCAGCCGGGCCACATTGGTTGGGAATCAGCCCCTCGACGAGATAGGCCTGGGCGAGCAGCGATATCAGCGTGCCCTGACTGTGCGCAATGATGTTGACCGTCCCGTCCGGGTCGATAAGGCGGATTTGCCGCACCAATGCCGCGAGCCGCCGAGCTGCCAGCAACATGTAGTGCCGATTTTCCGCCTCGCGAAGCGGGTGCGTCGGGTCGCCCTGCATCCGGTCGAGAATTTTCGTCGTCATTCCCCCTTTGAAATTCGAGTCGAACATGTCGGGGATGTTGTTGGTCGCGTTGGCGAAGAATCCGCCGTTGCGCGCGCGGTGCTCATCGAGGCGGTTGCCGAACCGGTCGACGTACTGGCCGTTGACGGTTTCCTTATTGGGGTCCCGGGGCAAATCCTCCTTCCCGACGCGTAACCCCCAATAAAACGGAATCAACGGGCTCCTTGTCTCTTCGCTTTCCCGCCGACGATAGATGGCGTCGTCCATGTTCTTCATCATGTCGGCAACGCTCACCTGGCTCGGGTCGTTCGCCATGCGGCCGTGCGAGTACTCCGCGCCCTTGAAATCGGTGCGACCGAGGCGGTCGTTCAATCCATCGCACAGTCCGCCTTCGACCGTGCCGAAATCCGTTCCAAGGTCATTCACGCCATGGATCAGGATCGTCGTGCACGGGAAGCGATTTTGTACGTCGGTATTGACGAACGCATCCTGCGGCCGGTTGCAATTGAGAATCGCCTGATGTTCGCCGACGATCCGGGGCGACGAGGTTGTGGTATCGGACATGATCGCCTGCCTTAAACGTCGAAAACCTGAATGTGTGCAATGTGCATCGCGTCGCTCGATGCCAGCTCCGTCAACCCGTGTGCATCCGAGATCCCGTTAATGACCTGGCCATTGCGCAGCGTGATCTTGTATGGACGATTCGGCACGGGATGCATACCGTCGTCACCGTCGGTGCCGGGGTACCGCAAGCGGAACTTCTGATCGGCTCCTCCGCGATTGAACGCCGGCGGCGCAACGTGGTCCGTGTTCGGGCCGACGAAATCATGTCCCGCCGTGTGCGCGGTGAACGCACCGTCGGAACCGACCTCGACGCCGCCACCGACTTTCACGTAGCTTCCGTCTTCCGCGACGAGCCGGATCGACTTGCCCGAGATCAACACCTCGTCGCCGACCGACATGATCTGTATCCCCTTCTGAGCAGTCGCCGCAAGCGTGTCCTGTTGCGCCTGCAAGACAACGGGGCCCTCGCCGGCAATCGCACGGACGCCTTCTCCGCGCCCGAACAGGTGGATGCCCTGGCCCGCCGTCGTGATTACGCGCTGACCGCCGGCGAATTGCAGGTTCTGCCGCGCGATCTGATCGATGTTCTCGCCGGCGTAGGTCACGTAAGTCTTCGGGGTGATATTGAGCGCGCCCGCCTTTGCGCCGAATGCCATCAGCGCCTGAGAGTCGTCTGCGTCGGCGTTCGACGCACGATCGTCGCCTGAAGCGTGGCCGCCCGGCGTCCATCCCTTGAAGGCGGTCACGACAGCTTGCTGCCCCGTCGCATCGGTCGCCGTGCCGCCGTGCTGGCCGGCGTAATCTCCCAACGCCTTGAACAGCTCAGCGCATTCGCCGAGCAACTCGACGAGTTCATTGCGGTCAAGCTGTCCGCCGCTCGCCTGCGTACGCGCGTAAGTCGTCAGAAGCATCCCTTGCGCCGCGCGCAACGCAGCTGCCGCGTCCGTGCGCAATTCGGCGCCTTGGCCGCGGTCTGCACCCTGTCCGTTGTCGCGTGGTTGCGTCAGGTAGCCGAGATTCAACTGGCTATGCGCATGCTCCGATGCAAGCTGCGCGCTGATTTGCTGCGGTGTATCGTCGAGACGAAGCTGGTTGTAGCGTTGCCCCTTGATTTCCTTCGTCTTGATACCGGAGAGAAAGCGATTGCCCGGCAGACTGCCCGTATGAGTGAAACTCGCCGGCATGTTCGCGCCGTTTGCCAGCACGCCGATGATGACCAGCCTGTCCGGATCCCCGCCGAGGCTCCCGAGCAGAACTTCGGTGCCCACCCGCGGCAAGAAAGTCTCCCCGAAATTCGGCCCGGCCAGACTGGATGCCACGCGGATCGGTGCGCTGTCGCTCTCGTTGCTGTTCGTTCCGGCACCCTGCGCGTGCGCATGATCGCGGGAATCCTGACCGAGAATCTGCACGAACACGCAGCCATTCTCGTCGCAACTGACCTCCTCGCCCTCGGCCCCGACCACGCGCCCGGTAATCAACGGCGTCGGCGGAAGGTCGGTCTTGGGATCGTAAAGCGGCGTGAGAGGCGTGCCACGCGGCACGCACGAGAACGTATTTTCGTAGCGCGTATCCTGCCCGGACGGGTCGCCATCGCTCAGCGAGCGTGGCTGCTGAAGCGTGTGGCTGGCGGCGAACAGCGTCTGCGCACGCTCGTTCAACCCTTTGGGCAGATTGTTCCAGATCTCGTGGTGCAGTGACGTAATCACGAATTGCTGCTTGTCGGACGGGAGCGTGCCCCACTCGTCCTCTCCGGCGATCGTGATCCATGAGCCGACTGCGAGGTCGCGAATTCCGCTCACGCCGTCGTATCGAACCGCCTGCGCTTCATGAGCCAAAATGCGATCTTCCGTCATCCGTTCGTGGTCTGCCCACGAGTCCGCCATATGCGGGACGTCGATCACGAAGTCCGATAGCAATTTCGCGAGATCGTTACCCGATTCGCCTTGATCGATCCTTGTCGATGCGCTCGACTGGTCCACGCGGGCATATCGGTAGTCCCACGAAGGTCGCCCCGATTCCCCCGAAATCAGTTGCTGGCGCATCGTCAGAGCGGTGATGGTGTCGCGCTGTTCCGTTCCAGCGTCTCGTGGATGGACGCGCACTGTACCTGCGGCGGACTCGCTCAGTTTCTGAGGGTCATCGCAGAACACCAGCGTATGCACGGGAGGATCGCCGTCTTTCGCCTCCCCGCTCACCCGTCCGGCGCGCACGAACAGCGTGATGCCGTCGCGACGTGCAATCCGGGAGATGAAACGGGCATCAGATTCGTTGACCTGGCGTACGAAAGAGCGACTTGGATAGCGGGATCTGTCGAGTTGGGACAGGTCGAACTCGAACGCCTGCGCGAGGGCAACACTACGCTGTCGCCATTCGCTCAGGACGACTCCAAGTACATCGACAACGCTGACGTTACGGAAGATGCGGGAATTGGTGCGCTTTTGCAGCAGGTTCACCGCGTCGGTCACGGTGAACTGGTAAACCGTCAGCTCCCCGTCGGTCCGGCCGATCTGAACGGCGCTGACGATTGCGTTGATGGCATGCAGTTGGCCGCGATCCGTGACGATACCGACTGAGACCGGCGCACCAATGAAAAGCTTCGGAGGCAAATCGCCCTGCTGCGAAATGCAGGTCAGATAGCCGCTGATGCCGGTCATCATGCTTTCGCGGATGCTCGCGTGCTGCAACGCGATCTTCGACGCCAGCGCGTGCTGCGCCTTACCCCAATTCAGCACGACCGGCCGGCGATTCGCATCGATTCCCGATACGAATTTGCGGAACGACTCTCGGATATCCACGACGGTCTCTCAGTTTGATTCGTTATGACCCGCCGGATGTTGCTGTTCTAAATAGCTGGCGGCTGCGCGCGAGTTTACCAAAATGTGACCCGAAAATAACAATCGGGGATGCCGACTAACAATTTTTCATGTTATTCGACGAAGAACACTATATTCCGCCGCTCTATCTGGACCGACGCGCAGTGCTCCGAACGTCGGATGTCTCCCGGGCCCCGCCCAAGGCGCGTACACGCTTCCATCGCTGTGTTCGTCTTGGCTAGACGGGCCGAAGTGAATGCGGATGCTATAAATGTGCATATAGCGTGCAATAAAAAGCAGTCGTGGAATCCGATATCACCGGCAGTTCCAGCGATTTCGCCTAATTCATGGCGTCATTGTGAGGACCGACGAGCATCGCTCCGATCATCTCGGCGAAGCGATTCGCTCTCGCTTTGCACATCCACATCCATATGCAAACGCTCGCGGGGCTGGCCCATGTACACCGTAACATGATGAGCCGTTTGGCAGGCTCCGAGAGCGTACAGAAGTTCCTTGGAGACGCGCCTCGGATCATTCGGGCAGCAACCGATATTTCCGGCGACGTACAGAGCACGCTTCTGGTATCGCAATGCCCGTTGCCAATCCGCAATGCCACAGCAACGATCTCCCGTCTCGAGACGCTGGGCGCCATTTAGGCGGAACTTCCCGTCAACCTCGAGCAGTAGCTATTGGATTTGGAAATTAATAGTTTTGTTCAAGTACTGCAAAAAAGGGCCACCGTTTTTCTGTAGGTTCGCAAAATAGGTGGCCTCTCGGGCCCCTATAAATCAAAGACTTGACCACCTTTTCTGCAAATGTTTCGCTCCACGAGCGGCAGAAAAGGTGGCCTTTTCCTACAAAATCCGCAGAAAAGTTGATCTCCGAAGAAAGAGCGCCATACAACTCACATAAAATCAAAGACTTGCGGCACTTCGTAGGGCAGGATGAGCAGTGCTCGGGCAGTTGCAATTCCCCGCAGATGAAACAAAGTCATGCTGGTCAGCGCATCCCGCACATAGCCAAACCGCTTTTCGAACTCCTAGTTGGTGTCGAGTAACACATACTTCATTCCCAGTCCGTCAGGCGTGCCTCGATGAACACTGAACCAGCCGTCCTGAGCCGCGATGTGTCGTAATACGTGACGCGGCTTGAGAAGTTTCGGCTTCATAAGCTTGAGTCGGGTGTTGCGCTCGCCGTCGTCGATCAGATCGGACTCAGTCACCGCCAGCATCCGCACGGCTGCGGCGGGCGCCGGCCGGTTCGCCGACACGGACACGATCACTGCGATCAGGCCGTCTTATTCTCCACCAGATTGAGTTCCCGAATCATGCTTTCGCGAATGGCGAACTTCTGTACCTTACCCGTGACCGTCATCGGCATTTCCGTCACGAATCGAATGTAGCGCGGCACCTTGAAATAAGCGATTCGGTCACGGCAAAAAGCGCGAATCTCATCCTCCGTCGCGCTCTGGCCCGGCTTAAGCACAATCCACGCACAGACCTCTTCGTCGTACTTCGGGTCGGGTACGCCAACCACCTGCACTGCCTGTACCTTCGGATGGCTAAAGAGAAATTCCTCAATCTCTCGCGGATAGATGTTCTCCCCGCCGCGGATAAGCATGTCCTTGATACGCCCGACGATGTTGCAATAGCCCTCTGCGTCGATCGTTGCCAGGTCGCCGGTTTTCATCCAGCCATCGCTGATCGAATCTCGCGTTCGGATTTCGTCGTCCCAGTATCCAAGCATCACCGAATAGCCACGCGTCCAAAGCTCGCCGGTCGCGCCCACCGGCACAATCCGGCCGTCGATGTCGACCACTTTGCATTCCAGATGCGGCTGTATCCGGCCTACGGTGGAAACCCGCTTCTCCAAAGGGGTCGTTGTTTCACTCTGGAACGAGACCGGACTGGTCTCGGTCATACCGTAGGCGATAGTGACCTCCGTCATATTCATGTCGGTCGATACACGTTTCATGACCTCGATGGGACAAGGCGCGCCTGCCATGATGCCCGTTCTCAGGCTGGAAAAATCGTAGCTGGCGAAGTCCGGGTGATCAAGCTGGGCGATGAACATTGTCGGCACGCCGTGCAGAGCAGTGCAACGTTCGTCGCTCACTGCCGACATCGTGGCAACGGGTTCGAACGCTTCACCCGGGAACACCATGCGGGCGCCGGTAGATACGCAAGCCAGTACAGACATCACCATACCAAAGCAGTGGTAAAGCGGCACGGGAATGCACAGCGTATCCTGCTCGGTGAACCGCATCGCTGCCGCTACGTGGCGTGCGTTGTTCACGATGTTGCGGTGTGTCAGCGTAGCCCCCTTGGGCGCGCCTGTCGTGCCGCTGGTGAACTGGATGTTGATGGGATCATGGCAGTCGAGCTGTGCCGTGATTGCGTCCAGTTCGGAGACCGGCACGTCTGTGCCAAGCGACAGCAAGGCCTTATAGGTCAGCATGCCGGGCGCGGATACGTTATCGAGACGGATCACGCAGCGCAGCGCGGGTAACCTGGCGGCCAGCAGCGCGCCGGGTTCACAGTCCGCCAGTTCGGGAGCCAGCGTCCGCAGCATCTCCAAGTATCGTGACGTCTTGAACGATTCCGGAGCAATGATCGCCTTGCATTGCACCTTGTTCAGTGCGTACTCGAGTTCGGCTAACCGATAGGCCGGGTTGACGTTGACCATGATCAGACCCAAACGGGCCGTTGCGAACTGGGTCACCAGCCACTCGGGGCGATTTGGCGACCACATGCCGACGCGGTCGCCGCGACGCAGGCCGAGCGCATGCAGGCCGGCTGCCATGGCGTCCACCGCGTCGGCAAGGTCCAGCCAACTCCAGCGGATGCCGTGCTCTCGGAACGCTACCGCGGGGCGGTGACCATGTCGATTGACCGTATCCGCGAGCAACGCGGACACGGTCAACTCGCTCAAAGGAGGCATGGTGTCGCCCCGCACATAAGACAGCCCGTCGCGGGGCATGATCGCAGCGCGCCCGGGCAAGTTCGCTTCTGACTGTGTTTTCATTCTCGTCTCCAAGGTACCAAGTTCATTCGCCAGCCGGCACATCCAGTCCACTATTTATTTGACGTAGCCATGGTGTTTGCCTCACCGATCGTGATGCCGATACGCGACGACGCGTCTCCGAGCGAGCGGGAACAAGACGCGCCCCACTGACGTATCGCAGGTGCACCGTCGGTATCCAGGCGAGCGCGGCTCGGCGGACAACCGAACATCGCCTTGTACACGCGGCCGAAATGTTCGGTAGTGTGGAAGCCCGTCGCGACGGCAACTTTCGACACATTGAGGTCGGTGTCCATCAGCAGTTTGTGTGCGAACTCGATCCGCAACGTCATGTAGTACTTCATTGGCGTAGTCGCCACATGCTGCATGAATAGCCGCTCGAGTTGCCGCGTCGACATTCTGAGCGCCTGCGCAATCGCGCGGCACGACATCGGCGTCGTCATTGATTCGCGCATCAGACGTATCGCCTCGCAGACGAGGCCGTTCATCGGCCGCGCGACGGCATGTGCGTTCATGATCTGGCGTTCGCTGCCATCACGCAGCCGCGCATGCAACCAATGCCCTCCGATTGCGTCGGTCAGTTCGGAACCGTGATGCAAGCCGATCCATTCAAGCATCATGTCGGCGATCGCGCCCTCGCCTGCACAGGTGATCGTATCGAGCTCGATCGTAAAAATTTGCGTCGTCGCCCTCACCTCCGGGTAGGCGCTACGGAAACGCTCGATTCTGTTCCAATGGATGGCCGACGAACGGCCGTCAAGCAGTCCCGCCGACGCAAGTATGTCTGCTCCGCCTTCAATTCCGCCTATCTGCACGCCTGACGCACGTTCGTTCCGCAACCAGGTTCGTATGGCGAGATCGTCCTCGTCGCTCATCGCATCGAGGTTCGCGAAGACGAAAATCGTCGAAAACGCATCTCTTTCGCAACCGACCGGCTGAGACGGCGTCGACATGCCGTTCGCAGCCCGCACTATCCCCCCGTCAATGGAAAGCACGACCCACTCATACAGGGCGCGTCCGTCCAGCCGGTTAGCGAGCGACATCAGTTCGATCAATATGCCAAGCCCGAGATGAGAGAACTGCGGCGTCACCAGTAAGCCGACGCGACGCGACGAAGGCTCCGCGCGCGGCGGGTTTATGTTCATTGAGCTCATATCGATTCGATAACGATGCTGGGCCAACCGCTCGGTCGAAGACATCGGGTCAAGGCTTTTCGACGCCGCTCGTCGAAAAATAAAGCGGAGTCCCGCTCGGCGAGCCGATGACCGTGGTCAGCGCCACTCGATCCGCGCGCTGCTTGCCTGTAAAGCTAAAACCCCCGTCCGCGCTCGCCAGCATGATCCCGTCGAGCGACGCGGCCACTACGCGCTTGTCGGGCAGTTGAACGATATCCGTGACCGAACTGCGAAACGGAGTCTTCGATGCGGCCCAATTCACGCCGCCGTCCGTACTTCGATATATCGCACCGCGAATTCCACCGACGAGTAACGTACCGTCCTCCAGCGCAACGCCGGTCCAAAACGAACCGACGTAACCCGTCTCCGCGTAGGTCCAGTTCTCCCCGCCGTCGGTCGAACGCATCACGCGGCCCTGCTCGCAGGCCACATGGAGCACCCCTTTGCCGTCCGCAAAGATCGCGTAGAGATTCCGATCCGCCTTTTTCGATCCCGGTGTCGGTGGAAGCGTCACCGTGTTCCACGTAGCGCCACCATCGATCGTATGCAGCATCAGTGACCACAAGCCGACCGCCCATCCTTCACGTGCATTCGCAAAATAAACGGAGAACAGAGGCTGGTCGACGGTGATGTCGTTGCGTTGCAGCGTCCATGTCTCCCCGCCATCCCTGGTACGAATGATCACGCCCCAGTGTCCGACCGCCCAGCCATTGCGCTCGTCCGGGAAAAATACCGATGTCAATGTCGAGTCGACCGGTACCGACGATGCCTGTCGATAGCGCTTGCCGTCGTCATCCGACAGCAGCACGACGCCGTGATCACCCACCACGACGAGCCGCTTTCCCGCGTGCGCGGCGCCGAGCAGTTGCGCCTGCGTCGCCGCGCTCGTCTTCTCCGCCGCGTGGAGTTGCAATTGCGGCTTGATATCCGACCGCGTCCCCGCCTGACAAGCAAGCGGCAGCGCGGCGGCCGCGATCAGCGCGGAAATGCACAATTTGCGTCGAACGATCCACTTCATAATCAAATCCTCTCGTCAATGGTTCAGCACGCCGGGGGAGCGAACAGGACGGCGACGCGGGAAGATCCGCTCGAGCACCACCGCCAGCGCGGGTAGCGCAGTCATTGCCATCACCAGATTCACGATGAACATGAATGCCAGCAGCTTGCCCATGTCGGCCTGAAACTTGAGCGCCGAGAAGCTCCATGTCGCAACGCCGATCGCGAGCGTGATCGCCGTGAAGATCGTCGCCATGCCTACTTCGAGGATCGAATGTTCGAGCGCCTTCACGATGGGCTCGCCGGCGGCGAGATGACCTTGCAGCCGGTTGTAGATATAGAACGCGTAATCAACGCCAATGCCAACCGCCAGAACCATGACAGGCAGCGTCGCAACGGTCAGTCCGATGTCGAACGCCTTCATGAACCAGTAGCCGATGAAGGTGCCGACGGTGAGTGGCAGACAGCAGGCAAGCACCGCGCGCAAATCGCGATAGACAACGAACACGAGCAGAACGATGGCCGCATAGACATAGAGCATCATCGGCAACTCGCTCTTCGCGACTTCGTCGTTGATCGCCGCCAGCAGGCCGGCGTTGCCTGCAGCGAGCCGTACGTGAATGCCCGGAGTCTGGTGAGTGTCGCGGAAGCGCTTGACCGCCTCGATCACACCGTTGATCGTCGTCGCCGTGTGATCGGCCAGATACATGTGAATGGCCGTCATGCTGCAATCCTTGTTCAGATAGCCGCGAACCCGACCGATTTCGGTGCTCAACCCCGCGTAGTTGCCTGAATCGATGGGCACGACGTTCATCTTCGGGTTGCCCTCGTTGTAGCCCTCGTTATAGGTTCGCAGCATGTCGGGATATGCGCTGATCGACACGATTCCCGGCACGTCCTTGAGCGCGTAAGTCATTTTGTCGTCGAACGTTCCGACAGCGGGGTTCTCGCAGGAATTGGGGGGCGCCTCGACGACGACCGACAACCAATCGAGTCCGACGTCGAAGCTGCTCGCGATTGCAACCGCGTCACGGTTGAACCGCGCATCGGGGCGAAGCTCCGGCGCACCGGGCTGCAGCGTGCCGACGACGCGATCGCGGCTCTGCCATACCGCCGTGGAAAACACGGCCACAACAATAGCGACCACAAGCCAGGCATTGCGCGGCTCTGCCACGCGCGCCAGTCTGCGCAGCCATGTCGAACGCTGCTCACGCTTTTTCATCGCCTTGTCGGCATACTCCTTCGTGAACTGGAAGCATGACGCGGCAAGCGGCAGCATGACGAGATTCGTCAGGATCTTGTAGGCCACCCCGAGCGATGCGGTGATCGCAAGTTCGCGGATCATCGGGATCGGAATCGTCAGGAGCGTCACGAACGACACGAGCGCGGTCACGAGCGCGAGCGTGCCGGGAATGAGAAGTCCCGTGAAACTGTGGCGCGCCGCTTGCAGCGACGATTTGCCGTGAGCGAGCTCTCGCGTAATGAAGTTGATCTGCTGGATGCCGTGCGATACGCCGATCGCAAATACCAGAAACGGAACGAGCACGCCAAGCGGATCGAGACCGAAGCCGAGCAAGCGCAAGGTGCCGAACTGCCAAACGAGCGACGTGAGCGAGCACGCGATCGGCAGCAGCGTGAAGCGAATCGAATGGCAATACCAGTAGACCGCAAGCGCGGTCAGCAGCAGTGCGATCGCGCAGAACAGCAGCACCGCCTTCGCGCCGTCGGCGATATCGCCGATCTGCTTGGCGAAACCGATGATCTCGACATCGTAGTTTGCGTCTTCATACGGCTTTCTCAACTTCGTTTCCAGCAAGTGGTTGTACTCGATGTAATCGATCTTCCTGCCGTCCGCACCGACTTCGCCGATCTCGGCCGTAATCATGGCGGCCGTCTCGTCGCGCGAAACGAGCGAGCCGATAAAGTTTCCCTCCACCGTCGATCGCTGGATCTGGTTGATGATCTCGGGTGTCAATCCATCTGGCGTGACGGTGCCCGGGATAATCGGCTGAGACCGGAATCCGTCCTCGGTGATCTCGTTGACAAAACTATTCGGCGTCCAAAGCGATTGAACGCCTAGCCGATCGACGTTGGGAAGATACGCAACTGCTTGCGTCACGGCGGCAAGCCTGGAAAGACCCTCCTTGGTCCAGATCGTGCCGTGCTTCGCCTTTACGACGACGGTGAGACGATTCGCGCCGAACAGGTCTGCACGATATTTGTTGAAGGTCTGCACGTACTCATGGCCGATCGGAATCTGCTTTTCGAAGCCTGCGTCCATCCGCAGTTGCATCGCGAAGAAAGCCATGACCGCAGTAAAAGCGGCGAAGATACCCAGTACGAGGAACCGCTGCGAGAAGAGCCTCTCCTCGAGATATCGGATGCTGTTGACTATCACGTCCTCACTCCTGTCTCGTCCATGGTTAGAAATTGCGCGTTACGAACAGGCCGACGAAGTTGCGATCGCCATACGGTTGCGACAGTGCATTACCACCGAAATACATCGTGTAATTGATGCCAGCCTGCCAGACCTGCGGGTTCTGATTGAAGAGCAAATAGAGATTGACCGACTTCGCGCCCTGCTCGTAGTTGGCGGAAAACGTCGGGGTGTAACCCGAAATGGCGTCGGAAAAAGTCACGCCCGGCGTCACTTGCCAGCCCGGAATCAACGTGCCGTCATAGGTCCAGTTGAAATCGAGCGTCAGGCCGACCGAACGGGCCGTCCCTTGCCCCGCAGCGATCGGATAGCCGTTTTGACCGTTCTGAAGCCAGGTGCCGTAACCCGCATCGGCAACCTGATAGACGCTTTGTCCGTTGGCGGTTCTGAAGTAATTCGTATTCGGATTCAGGCCCGGGTAATCAATCGCCGTCACTTCCGCGGTAAACACAGCCATGTCCGCGCCGAGGTACTTCAGAATCGGGTATGTCGTCTTCGTCAAGTTCAGCTGCGCGTTGACGTCGAGCTGAAATTTTTTCATGTCCCTGTACCCGGGACAATCGACGCCTGCGGCTCCATTCGTTTGCGCGTCCGTGGGGCCGCCGGGCAAATAGCAGAACGACATCGCGACGGCGTCATGAGGCCTGTATGAGAGCTCCGCGCCGATCGCCCAATCGCCGAGCGGAAAGTTCGTGCTTGCACCGAACAATTGCCGATTCTGCAGATACGACCAACGCGCCGCGCCGTTCGCCAGATAGGACAGCACCGGCGACTTGTCGGTGTAGTTCAGATAGTAGAACCCGAAGCTGATATCGGCGCCCGGCGGCTTGTAACCGAGCTTGACGCCGTATTGCCGGTGATTGCCCGGCAGCACGGTGTCGTAAGGCAAGCCGATCGGATTCGTCGGCAGGCCGGTATATGCGCCGTTCAGGAGATTCTGGCTGATCGTGTTGATCTGGCCATTGTTGTTGCTGCTGCTAGTTGGCCCGGTTATCTGGGCAATGGTGCCGGCATCGATTCCGCCGACGTTGAAGTTGTTCGAGTTGAGCGAGCCGGGCAGCGCACCGCGGCCGAATACGTTCGAGGTGGACCAGTACGAGCCAACGGGCGGGTAGCGGTTGCCGTTCCATTGCACCTGCCAATAGGCTTCCGTGGAGAATCCCCACGGCAGGCTACTGGCAAAACTGATCATCGGCGCCGGAAGCAATGCCTGCTTCAACTGCGTGCCGGGAATGAGAAGCTTCTGGATGTCGAGCGAGTTCGTTGCGTTGATACCGCCCGACGCGAAATAGCTTTCACCCCAGTTGATTACCTGGTTGCCGACTCTCACATGTGCTGCCTGTCCGGCGACGTTGAAGTCCTTCTCCCCCCAGAGGTCGAGCAGCTGTGCATTCTTGACCACCTGATCGTAGGCGCCGGGCGACAATTCGGTGCGAGCCGTGCTGGAAGCCGCGAAATCGTACATGGCCGTCCCGCGGATCAGAAATTTGTAGCCCTCGGACGGCATCGTGAGCATCAACTCGCTCGTCGCGCTGAGATACCCGCTGTAAGGCTGGCCCTTGTGGTAATTGAGATCGCCGTTGTCCCCGTTCGACCATTGAGCGACGTTCGCTCCCGTGCACCCGTACATCGTCGGATCGCCGGTCAGCGAGCAACTGGGATTTTTCGTTCGTATCGCAATGCCGCCGGTGATGTTAGACACCCAGGAAGCCTGCATATCGCCAATGCCCGTATCGAACGTGTACGCCGAGACTGGTGCGGAAATCAGCACGCCGCACATTGCAGGCAACAATTTTCCACTCACCTTGCATTTCATTTTTAACCCCGCCGCATAAAATCAGGATTCCGCAATATATCGAATAGTCTGTTTTCGACAGGCGTCGCGCATCCGATCTTGCGCGACGCCCGGCGTTTGTCTCGCGCGGTCAGCGGCTGCTGATGGCGCCCAGGTTTTCGCCCGTGAAGTACCGGTCCGTCAAGCGCGGATCGATCGCTCCCGGCGGATAGAACTTGATATCCTTGCCCGATCCGACAACAGTCTCGTCGAATACGTAGCGGCCGCTGATGAGGTCGTTATAGACGGATGCGGCCGGCGCACATGCGCCGATTTCCCATTCCGGCGTGATGTAGTTCTCTTTCGCCTTCCAGATCTTGCCTTGTGCGTCATAGTCATCGCCCACGGCGACATTCCAGCTGTCTTCGTCGACGTAGAGCATCTTCTTCGGCGTCGAATGACGCATCCCGGACTTGACCGTTCCCTCGATTTCCCACACGCGATGCAATTCGTACCGGCGCATATTCGGGTTGACGAAGGACGGACCCATCGCCGCTTCGAGTTTCGCATCGGGGCGTTGGATCGCGAAACCATTGTATGGAACGTAGACCTCCTTCTTGCCGACGAGCTTCCAGTTGAAACGGTCCGGGTTGCCATAGAAGACGAAGGAGATATCCGCCGGATACTGGTTTTCGAAGCCGATCAGCGGAGCGTCGTACGAGTAGGCCGGCAGACGGCGCACGCGGCGCTGGCCCGTGAAGTAATAGTAAGTGTCGGTATCCTTGCCGAAGTAATACCGTTGCATCGTGCCTTGTCCCGCAAGCGCGGCTGGCTCGCTGTAGAGATAGTAGACACCGATCTGCAGCCCGTCGTCGTCCTTGGGCGAGTGTTGCCCCTTCCCGGCCCAGGGGTTGTAGACGAGCTGACTCCAACGCGTGACGATGGATTGGCTCGCACCGGGCCGAGGCGATACGACTGTGTACGCGTCCGGCCATTCGGCAGCCACGCCCTGGTAGTGGGTAAGCCAGTTCCACATCACCTCGATTCCGCTTTGAGGGATCGGGAATGGCACGCCCGGCAGCGTTGCATTCTCGAGAGACCAGCCATCCTTGGCGATCGACGATTTCAGCGCGCCTTGCTTGGTATTTTCCTCAACGAACGACGGCAGACTGCATTCGCGATGGGTCGGGTACACCGGCATCGTGTAACCCTTCACCTGCTTGAGCATCTGAATCTGACCGGGGGTGAGCTTGTCCGCGTACTTGTCGACATTCGACGCGTCGATGACAAATAGCGGCTTCTCGTCTCGATACTTCCAGTAATCGTTTCGCACCTTGCCGTATGTCCATCCGGCCTTCGGTTTCGATTCACCTCCAAAGGCCGGGATGGTCCCGTCTTTGTTTCCGGACTTTTCGGCACCCACGGGCGTCAGGTCCTGCCCTAACCTGCCGGCATCCTGCGACGATGCCGACCACGCTGCATTCGACATCAGCCCCAATGCAGCAAGGGTGACAACTGCTCGACAAATTTTCATTTGAATACTCCTTCAGGAAGAGGAAACCACTAGCGGAAGAAAGTTGGCGGGCGCATTGTCCGAATCCGGTTACCGATGCGCATCGCGTTGAACACTTCCGTCATATTTATTTAGGTTTCCTCATCATGTGATTGAAATGACCAGCTGAATCTTCAATTGGTGACGACTGCACGATCCCGTCTCTGAGCCAGACCGACGATCGCTGCGCAACGGTCACTCGGGTCCAACACCTCCCACATCGATATATACCGTCCAGCCGGTACAGTACACGCGACGAAAGAAATTGCAACTTGGTTCTTGCACCAACACGACCGCCTGGACGGTGCACTTCGTTTTGATATCTGCCATTAGGGAAGCAGGCAGATGCGTGAACAAGGATCCTGCAAACGGCAAGGCGCCCGATGGAGGAAAAAGTGCTCTTGCGCTTTCGTCATAGGGAATCGGCCACCCAGCATCGTCCTGCTTGCTGGATAATTTCGTCTGATCAACTGTCGCTGAGGAATCGCCCCAACTGGGTATAAACCGCCGGTCGCGCGTGCCTCAGCCATGCTGCGAAGATCACACCCGCGACAGCGATCGCCGGTGTCGTCCACGGAAGAATCGACACGACGGTCGAGGACGTACCGGCCATCAGCGATACATTGCTGATCATCGCGTACAGGAAGTAGCCAAACCCGGCAAAGCTGATGGCCGGGAAAACGGCCCACCGGACGAACCGTGTTTCGCGCTCACGGCGAGCGCCGAAGAAGCGGATCACCGCGAGCGCTGTCAATGCCTGCACGCATACGATGCCGATTGCGGACGGAATGCTGAGATACGGCGCGATCACCATGACCGGGTCGACGCGATAGACGGCAAACAGAACGACCAATGCGATCACGATTACAGATTGCATATTCGCCGCTCGAATAGGCAATCCTTTTTTCTGGCTCAACTGACCAAGCCATTTGAACGCGATGCCATCTCGGCCGAGCGAATACCAGTAACGTACGGTCGCGTTGTTAAAGCTGATGATCGCGGCGAGCATGCTGGTGATCAGCAGTGCGTTGGTGACCGCCACCATCTGCTTGCCGAGCACCCGCTCTGTCACGGCGAACCACAGATCCGCGGGGGACTTCACCGCAAGGGCGACGACTTCGGCATAACCGAACGCATTGGACATCTGCACCGTCGACACCACGTAGATCGTCATGATCACCGCGACGCTGACATACGTGGCGATCGGAATCGACCGGCCCGGATTCCGGACGTCGTTCGCGTAGATCACCGTCGTTTCGAATCCCATGTATGCGACGATGACGAAGACGAGCGACGTGCCGAATTTCCCGGTGAAGACGCTCTCGGGATGCAGCGGTGCGAGACTGAAATGCTCGATCCCACCGCCAGTCGCCGCGACCTTGACGTTGAATACGACAATCAGCCCGATCTCGATGATCATCAACAGGAACAGCACAGCGCCGTTGAACTGGACATTGTTGATCGCGAACACGTGCACGACGGCTGCCGCGGCGAGCGTACTGAGCCACCATGGCACGGCCAAACCGGTGAGCGTGTTGATGAAATAGCTGATATAGAACCCGAGCAGCGCGTAGCATGCGAGCGTGATCACAAAATATGACGCCACCGCCATGAACGCTGCGCCGACGCCCGCCGGCCGGCCGAGGCCTTGCCCGACGTATGCGTACAGTGCGCCCGCATTGCGCACATGGCGGCTCATCGCCGTGAACCCGACGGCGAAGAACAGGTAGATCAATCCGACGCACAAGTAAGAACCGGAGATACCGATTCCGTTACCGTACGCGACGCCATACGGAACACATCCGATGAGACTGGTGAGCGGTCCGTTTGTCGCGAGAACGAAAAACACGATCGCGATCCAGTTTAAAGGACGCGAGGGTGAGGCTGCAGGTGCTGCCGCTGACGTCTCCATGTCTATTCCTTGTCGATGAGGTATGAAATGCGTCACGAGCCCGAGTGCCCGGTGAACAGCGCGCGCCGGCGCTCGGAATCCGGATCTTTTTCGATGCGGCATGTTTCGTTGAATATCCGTGTCGAACGCTCCTCCGGCGTGTAGCGCGGCCATACCGAGCCGCCACGCACGGACGGATCGCCGTATCGCGCAAAATCTGCCCATGCGCGCTGCACGCGCAGGGCCAGTCCGAACCGGCTGTCGGTCGCGTCGTCCGAATACCGCTCGCTCGGGAGGTCGACGCGATCCCAGGCGGGTAGCGGGTAATCGAGCGTGCCGAATACGAAAGGGATTTCAGCGCCGTGGATTGAGTAACTGCCACCACAACACCGGAATTCCCAGTCGAACCGATACATGAACGTATTCGCATGCCGGCTATTGCGTTCCGCAAGCGCCACCGCGGGCATCCAGAACATCACGTCGGTCAGGTCCCGGCCGACTGTGCTCGGCTGGATCGAATGGGTCCGCGATGCAACCGCCGCCGCTGTCCTCGCATCATCCGGACCGAGGCTGAACGGCCTGAGCCCGTTCTCCAGCGCATGCCGGTAGTCGGCCAACTCCAGCGGGCCGTGCGTGAGTAACCGCGGTTCCAGAAAGTACGCCGCCTCGTGCCGCGTCGTTCCGATCATCATCGGCAGCGATACGTCGCGAATTCTCGATGCATCGATGACGACGCCGTCATCGACCGGCCAAAACGCGGTATATCCGTATCGCTCGACCAGTCGACGCGTAGCCGCGAGGAACCGGTCGTCCTCGATCTCGTCGAGCGATCGGATGTCAGCGCCGAGCATCGACAGGAACGCGTCGGCCCTGGCGTTCGCCTGCTCCCGCGACAGCGTCGTGAGAAAAGCGCCGCTCTGGATGATCGACTTATGGAACAGCCCGTCGGCCGACGGCATCATCGTGAGCGCGCAGATCTTCCCGCCGCCGCCCGATTCGCCGAAAAGCGTGACGTTGGCTGCGTCGCCGCCGAACGCGCCGATGTTCGCTGCGACCCATTCGAGGGCCAGCACGATATCCTGCTGCCCCACGTTCGCGGCATTCGAATAACTCGCGTCCTGATCGCACAAGTATAGGTACCCGAAAGCGTTGAGACGATGGTTGATCGACACGACCATCACCTGCTGCTCTTCGGCGAGTGTCCGTCCGTCGTACAGCGGCAAATTTGCGGAGCCGGACAGATAGGCGCCGCCATGCAGCCACACCATCACCGGCAGACAATCGCCAGGCGCCGCCGACGCGGGCGCCCAAACATTGAGATTGAGGCAGTCTGTCGAATGGCCTCCATCGAACTGCCAGGCCGGCAAGTCGTCATTGGCTTGAGGACACGCATCGCCATAGGCACGGCAATCGAGAACGCCATCCCATGCAGGCGAGGGCACGGGCGGCCTGAATCGCAAGTCACCGCCCGTCGGTTTTCCATAAGGAATGCCAAGAAACTGGACGCAGCCGCGCGTGCGGCTGCCTCTGATCTTTCCCTGGGGGAGCGCCAACACCTCATCGCTACGTTCGGGACAATTATCGATCGCAAGAAAGCTCGTGTACTCGTTCATCTTCTATCAATACCAGAGAGCAGAGGGATGCTTGGGTTGTCTTGATCAAACTAAACCGTCCAGACGGTACAGTAGCAAAGCCAAAAAAAATTCCAAGGGAAATTTGTATAATGCACCGTCCAGCCGGTATGGCCCACTTCGATACTTGATCCCACCAAATCGTGATGAAAGAGACTATTGATAGCGATACAGGCAATACAAAGAGAAAAATATTCCAAGCCTCGCAACAAATCCTGCAGGAAAAAGGCATCTTGGGACTAACCCTAGCCGAGGCTGCGTCGGTTGCCGGCATCAGCAAGGGGGGGCTGCTTTATCACTTCTCGAACAAGTCCGAACTCCTGGCCGGACTGCTGCACTTCGAAGCGACAACTTTCGAGCAGGCGGTCACCGCTGCCGCGGAGGCGGACGGACAGCCAGGTGCGTGGACGCGCGCGTACATCATCGCGAGCTCTGAACAGGCACTCCAGGGAAAAAGTCTGTCTGCCGTGATCGGGAGCCTGCTTCTGGAACCGAGCCTGCTGCCCGTCTATGCCAGCCATGCGGCTCGCTGGGCGGAATTGCTGAATCGGGACCAACTGCCGGAACGGACCGCCCGGATCATTCGCTTTGCCGTAGAAGGCCTGTGGTTTGACGAGGTGTGCGGGTTGAAACCGCTGGATCCAAAACAACGCACTGAATTCATCGACGAGCTTCTTGCGATGACACACTCGCCCAACCACAACCAATAACCGCAGACAATGTTTTGCTCCGTTCTATCCGGCGTCGATGCGGGGATCGCGCGAGGCAGAACGATAGCGGGGAGGGAAGCTTGCGTGGCATTCGCGAGGACACGGCCAGTAGCATGAAGCTTTCACGTGCGACAGCCGTTCCTCCCCGTCGCGAACCTTGCGCAGCTCGATCGGCGCGGCCTGCGGCGCTCACGTGTGCGAACGCGTCGCTCACGCATACCACCGGTAACCGTTTATCGCGCAGTCCCCTTGCCCCGTTGTGTCCGCCCATTCCGGCCGCCGCCCGAGCGCGTCGAACAAACTCAGGATTTCCGCTTTTACCTCCTGCACGGCGTCGCTGACGAGCGGCGTATCGTGCCAGCCCAGTGACAGGTCGCGCACGAACAGCCGGTGCGCGACGGTCGACAGTTCGACCTTGCGTTCCTCGATCTCAACGTGCACGGCCGCCGCGATGCCGGTGACTCGCGTCTGAATATCCGCGGCAGTCCAGCTCGCGTTGCAGCCTCATTGCTATCAATTAGAACAATTAAATAGTCTTGTTCAAATGCTGCAAAAAAGGCCACCTTTTCTGCAAACCTACAATCCCCTCCCATCAACATCCGCCCCCCAATAATCCTCCTTGACACCCTATCTTTCGATATATATCTTTAGATATGTTTTACGACATATAGGACGCGATCATGCGACACAACTCCTCCCGCGGCCATGCCCGATGCGACGGTCATGGTGCGCATGCGGGCCCTGACTGGTACACCAGTGTCTGGCAACTGATCGGCCGCCATCGGCGCGGCCACGATCCGTTCGGCGGCGGCCCGTTCGGTGGCCGTGGCGGACGCGGCGGCTTTGGCGATTTCGGCGACGACGGCATGCCGCGCGGCCGCCAGTTCAGCTCCGACGATCTCCAGCTGCTGCTGCTCGCGCTGGTCGCCGAGCAACCGAGCCACGGTTACGAACTGATCAAGGCGCTCGATACGCGCTCGAACGGCTTCTACAGCCCGAGCCCCGGCATGGTGTATCCGGCGCTCACGTATCTCGACGAAGTCGGCTTCGTCGCGTCGCAGGCGGAAGGCAACCGCAAGCGCTATGCGCTGACCGACGCCGGCCGCGCGCATCTCGATGCACAGCGCGAACGCGTCGACACCTTGTTCGCGCGCCTCACGCACCTCGCACGCAAGATGGAGTTCATGCGTCGCGCGTTCGCCGGCGAAGCGGCGGGCAGCGAGGCGCAGGACGACACGCAGCCCGGCTGGCTGCCGGAGTTCGTCGAGGCCCGCCTTGCACTGAAGCGGGCGCTGCTCCACAAGAGCGCGGCCGATGCCGACGAACAGCGGCGCATCGCGGCAATCATGCGCCGCGCGACGGCCGAAATCGAAGGTGGCACCGGCGCGTAACCCGCGCCGTCCCGTCAAAACCCAAGGAGTACGGATTGATGCAGAACCCCTCCGAACGCGCCGTCACCCGCGTGCGCCATACCCTCAAGTTCCGCCTGCTGCAGGTCGTGCGCGTGCACGCCGTGACGCCGCACCTGCTGCGCGTCACCCTCGGCGGCCCCGACCTCGCGGATTTCGAATCGTCGTCGTTCGACGATCACGTGAAGGTGTTCTTCCCGCCGCCCGGCGCCGAACGGCCCGCGATGCCGACGCTCGGCGCGAACGGCCCCGAGTTTCCCGAAGGCGAACCGAAGCCGGTCGCGCGCGATTTCACGCCGCGCCGTTTCGACCGCGCCGCCTGCGAACTCGATCTGGAATTCGTGCTGAATCATCCGGGCCCCGCATCGCAGTGGGCGGCACAGGCACGCATCGGCCAATGGCTCGGCATCGGCGGCCCGCGCGGATCGTTCGTGGTCCCGATCGATTTCGACTGGCATCTGCTGATCGGCGACGATACGGCGCTGCCGGCGATCGCGCGGCGTCTCGAGCAATTGCCGGCCGGCGCACGCACGGCGGTCGTGCTGGAAGTCGCGGATCGCACCGCGCAGATCGCGTTCGATACGCGTGCCGACGTGCATGAAATCTGGCGCTTTCGCGCCGAAGCCGACGCCGCGGACGGCGACCTGCTACTGAACGCGGTGCGCGAGCTGCCGCTGCCGTCCTCCGGCGACGGTTACGTGTGGGCGGCAGGCGAAGCGCAATCGATGCGCGCGGTGCGTCAGCACCTGACCGGCGAGCGCAGCGTCGACAAGTCGCGCATCCGCGCGGCGGCCTACTGGAAGCGCGGCGCGACAGCCGTGCACGAAACGCTGGAAGACTGACGCGAACGGGTGCCCGCGCACGGGCGGGCTTGGCATCGGCGGGGCGGCTGGTATATATCTATGTCTGCGACGCCGCTGTCGGGCGACAGCCGCCGCACCCGCCCAGGAGCGCCCGGTCATGACAAGAGAACGCCACGCTTCGCCTTTCCTTCGCAATCTGAAGATCGCCGGTTATTGCGGCCTGGCGGTCGTCGTGCTCGCGCTGTTCGTCGCGATGTGCGCGATCCTGAAGGAAAGCGCGCTCGAACGTGACGCCGCGCAGCATCCGGGCGAGACGCCCGAACTGCATGAAGCGGGCGGCGGCCCGTCCGCTTCGGCGGAAGCAGCCAAGACGCCCGGTTGACGGCGTCCGGCCCGCACTTCTCCCGCGTAGTCCTGCCGCTCAGGGCGTGCGCTCGCGCCCCATCAGCACCGCGTGCACGACGTCGCCGATCCGTTCGAGCAGCTCGACCACGCGTTGTCCGTACAGGTGCGCGGCCAGCGCGCCGGCCGTGCCGACCAGCACGCCGCCGGCCATGTCGAACGGCCAGTGCACGCCCGCATACACACGCCCCCATGCAATCGCGACGGCCATCGCGGCCATCACGACGCCGGTCAGCCGCGTGGTACCGGCGAGCATCATGCCGACCGCGAGACTCCAGGCAAACGTCATGTGATCGCTTGGAAACGAGCTGTCCGGCGCATGCGGAATCAGTTGCGTGCCGATTCCGGCCATGAACGGCCGCGGCGAAAACCAGAAATGCCCGATCACCTGCGCGAGCGCCAGCGCCACACACGTGCCGACGCCGGCCTCGATCGCCTGGCGGCGCGTCGGGCGTTCGCCGAAGATCCAGGTCAGCAGCAGCATCGCGGGCAGCGCATAGACGAGCCAGTCGGCGGCGAAGATCGCGAGGTGGGCAACGCCGGGGTGCGGCGCGGCGCCGGCATTGAGGGCGGAAAACAGGGTGAGATTGAGGTTCTGCATGAATCCGGTTGCGTGGGATGTCGTGACGGGACCGGTGGTGCCGGTCGGATGCGAACGATGCTAGTGCTCACTCGCTTAAGCAGTGCTTAATGCGCCGGGCGACCGGTGACCAGGACCGACGCCCGCGCGCGAACGCACTTAGAGCCTGCACTGCAACACAAGTTCACACAATTGTCACATTCACGCGCGACTGTCTCCCGTAAAAGCTCACCGACCATCCCGTAAAAGCTCACCTTTTTCACATCGTGGCGTCATCGACCCGTGCGAGTATCGGACCGCTCACGCGGGCCATGCCGTTTGCACCGTTCGTCTCAATATTTGCCTCGCAAATCATTCGAAATCAGCAACAATTAATTCCATATGCGGCATCGCACAACGGCAACGCACAGGCATAGGATTACGAGCTTACGAGCACTCATCCACGAAGCGATCAACAACAAGGAGTCCGCATGAAACCCAGCGATGTCAGATCGAAAGCGTTTGCGATGCCGTTGACCAGCCCGGCCTTTCCGATGGGCCCGTACCGTTTCGTCGATCGTGAGTTTCTGATCATCACGTACCGCACCGATCCGGACCGTCTGCGTGAAATCGTGCCCGAGCCGTTGCAGGTCAAAGAGCCGCTCGTCCATTACGAATTCATTCGCATGGCCGATTCGACGGGCTTCGGCGACTACACGGAAAGCGGCCAGGTGATCCCCGTCGAGTACAACGGCCAGGCCGGCGGCTACACGCTCGCGATGTATCTCGACGATCACCCGCCGATCGCCGGCGGCCGCGAGCTTTGGGGTTTCCCGAAAAAACTCGCGTCGCCCACGCTGCACGTGAACACCGACCACCTCCTGGGCACGCTCGACTACGGCAAGGTGCGCGTCGCGACCGGCACGATGGGCTACAAGCACAAGGAGCTCGACATCGACGAGCAGACGAAGCGCCTCGCGGGCCCGAACTTCCTGCTGAAGATCATTCCGCACGTCGACGGCACCGCACGCGTGTGCGAACTGGTGCGCTACTACATGCAGGACATCAGGATGAAGGGCGCGTGGACGGGCCCCGCGTCGCTCGAACTGGCACCGCACGCGCTCGCGCCGGTGGCCGACCTGCCGGTGCTCGAGATCGTCGAAGCGCGCCACCTCGTCGCGGATTTGACACTCGGCCTCGGCGAAGTCGTCTACGATTACCTGGCTCAGTAACACGTCCGCAGTCCTTTCTCCCTGTCAATCCTTTCACCACGGGAATTCGAAATGAGCAACCTGAAT
>NZ_CAJPHE010000031.1:0-81738 GCF_905339875.1 Burkholderia sp. BCC1998 | reverse complement strand
GCATTGCCGACGTCGGACGCGAAGGGCTTCTGGGGCGCGTTCGGCTGTTCGTGCTGGGCAGTCTGACATGACGACGCGTACCATCTACGGCAGCCCGGCGTGGATCCGCGCGCTGCTGTCGCAGCCGTGGGTCCTGCCGCTCGCGCGTCTCGCGCTGGTGTCCGCCTATCTGCTCGGCGGGGTCGCGAAGGCGCTCGACTTCGACGGCGCGGTCGCGGAGCAGGCGCATTTCGGCCTGCATCCGGCCGCGCTGTGGGCGGCGCTCGCGATCGCGGTCGAGATCGGCGGCTCGCTGTGCGTGGTGTTCCGCCGCTTCACGTGGCTCGGCGCCGGCAGTCTCGGCATGCTGACGCTCGTCGCGATGGTCGTGGCGAACGATTTCTGGAACCGCTCGGGCGCCGAACATTTCATGGCGCTCAACAGCTTTTTCGAGCATCTTGGACTGATCGCGGCGCTCGTGCTCGCGACCGTGCTCGACGATGCGCGGCAACCGGCCGGCGACGGCAGCAGGTGACCGGGATTCCCCGGGCCGGTGCATCATTTGAAGAAACAACAAGGACATCCGTTATGAAAACCCTTCGTTCCGCGTTGCTGGCGCTTGCGATTGCCAGTGGTCTCGTCGCCGCGCCTGCCGCGTTCGCGAAACCGCCGGTGCCGCCCGCGGTCGCGCCGACGGTGGCCGTCGGTCCGCAGTACGACACCACGCACGTGTGCGTCGCGCCGGAAGACTTCGACCGCTTCACCGACAGTTTCGTCGCGACGCTCGGCGGCAAGAAATCGAAGCAGGGCGTGTTCCAGGTCACGCCGACGCCGAGCCAGACGATGTCGCAGCTCGTGCTGACGCCGGTCGGCACGATCTCGGTGTTCGGCTTCAAGACGCCGGTTCCGTATCCGTTCTGCGCGGAGCGCACCGGCTATCTCGTCACCGACATGGACGTCGCGGTGAAGTCGGCGCGCGAGCACGGCGCCGACGTGATCGTCGACACGTTCCCCGATCCGATCGGCCGCGATGCGGTCGTTGCGTGGACGGGCGGCGTGAACATGCAACTCTACTGGCACACCCAGGCGCCGAACTACGACGCGTTGCAGACCATCCCCGAGAACCGGGTCTACGTGTCGCCGCAAAGCGTACGCAAGTTCGTGCATGATTTCGTCAAGTTCTCGAAAGGCAAGGTGGTGTCCGACAACCTGAAGGCGCCGGGCATCGAGATCGGCCGGCCGAACGACACGTATCGCCGGATTCGCATCGAATCGGGCTTCGGCAAGATGACCGTGCTCGTGACGGACGGCCACCTGCCTTACCCGTACGGGCGCGAGATGACGGGCTACGACGTGCCGGACCTGGCCGCGACGCTGGAGAAGGCCAAGGCGGCGGGTGTGAGCGTGCTCGTGCCGCCGTACACCGCGGACGGCCGCGACGCGGCACTCGTGCAGTTCCCGGGCGGCTACGTCGCCGAAATCCACGCGAGCGCAGCGCGATGAAGCACGAAGACACGATCCTTGCCGCGGTGGCCGGCTTCGTCGATACGCTGAGCTTCGTCGCGCTGTTCGGGCTGTTCACCGCACACGTGACGGGCAACTTCGTGCTGATCGGCGCGGGCATCGCGGGCTTCGGCCAGGGTGTCGTGCTGAAGCTCAGCGTGTTTCCCGCGTTCGTGTGCGGCGTGATCGCGGCGAGCCTGATCGCGCGGTCGATGTCCGGGCGGCCCGCCTGGCAGGGCACGCGCGCGCTGCATGCGGTGCAGGCCGTGCTGCTGCTCGGCTTCTGCGCGGCCGGCGTGTGGGCGACGCCCGTCACGCAGCCCGACAGCCTGCCGGCGCTCGTGGCCGGCATCGTCGGCACGTTCGCGATGGGCGTGCAGAACGCGCATCCGCGCGTGATTTCGCGCGCGGGCGGCGTGCCGAACACGGTGATGACGGGCAACGTGACGCAGGCGATCCTCGACGTCGTCGACCTGCTGTCGGCCGGCACGGCCGACGCCGCGCGCGCGGCGGCGCGGGCGCGCTTCGGCAAGATGCTGCCGGCGATCGTCGCGTTCGCGCTCGGCGCGGCGTGCGGCGCGCTCGGGTTCCGCTACGTCGGATTCCTGGCGCTGCTCGCGCCGGTCGGCGCGCTCGCGACGCTTGCATTGTGTGCGGCGCAAGCGGCCGCACCCGCCGCGCAGGAGCGCGCATGACCGCGCGGGGGCAGCGCAGACGCGACGCCCGCGGCTTCGAACGGGCCGCGCGCCTGTCGGTCGTCGCGGCGCTGTTGTGCGCGGGCGCCGACGCGGCGGTCGCGGAAACGGCGGCTGAAACGACTTCGACACCGACACCGACACCGACACCGACATCGACGCAAGAACCGGCGCAGCCTTCGGCGGCGTCATCGGTGTCGACCTCGACGCCGGCAGCGACCCAGACGGCCGCCGCCGCATCGGCCTGCACGGCCAAACGCCCGACGGTGCTGTTCAACCGCTGGCAGGAGGACTGGTCGGTGCTCGCGAATCCGTGCGTGCCGCGTGCGCCGCTCGACGGACTGAAATACATTCCGCTCGGCAACGATCCGGCGTCCTATCTATCGCTCGGCGTGAACCTGCGCGAGCGGCTGGAGACCAACGACGCGCCGCTGTTCGGGATCGGCTCCGCGCAATCGGACACGTACCTGATCCAGCGCGTCGAAGTGCATGCCGATGCGCATCTCGGCCAGCACTGGCAGTTCTTCGCGCAGTTGCAGGACGCGCGCGCGTTCGGCAAGAACACGGTGTCGCCCGTCGACAAGAACCCGCTCGATCTCGAACAGGCGTTCGCGACCTACACGGGCGCGCTCGGCGGCGGCACGTTCAAGTTCCGCGTCGGCCGGCAGGAGATGGCGTTCGACCTGCAGCGCTTCATCGCCACGCGCGACGGCCCGAACGTGCGGCAGGCGTTCGATGCGGTCTGGGCCGATTACGAATACGGGAAATGGCGCTTCATCGGCTACGCGACGCAACCGGTGCAGAACCGCAACGCGTCCGATTTCGACGACGTGTCCAATCGCGGTCTCACCTTCAGCGGCGTGCGCGTCGAGCGGCAGTCGGTCGGGCCGGGCGACCTGTCCGGCTACTGGTCGCGCTACAACCGCCGCAACGCGCGTTTCCTCGATGCGAGCGGCGCCGAGCATCGCGATGTGTGGGACGTTCGCTACACGGGCACGCAGGGCCGTTTCGACTGGGATCTCGAGACGATGCTGCAGACCGGGACGGTCGGCAACGACACGATCGGTGCGTGGGCAGTCGGCTCGATCGCGGGCTACAAGCTCGATGCGCCGTGGTCGCCGCGCGTCGCGTTGCAGATCGATGCGGCCTCGGGCGACCGGCATCCGCACGACGGCCGCGTCGGCACCTTCAATCCGCTGTTTCCCAACGGCTATTACTTCACGCTGGCCGGCTACACGAGCTATGCGAACCTGATCCACGTGAAGCCGTCCGTGACGCTGAAGCCGTCGGCGAACCTGTCGCTGCTCGGTGCGCTGGGTTTCCAGTGGCGCGAGACGACCGGCGACGCCGTCTATCAGCAGCCGAACATTCCGGTGCCGGGCACGGCAGGCAAGGGCGGCCGCTGGACGGGGATGTACGTGCAGCTGCGCGCGGACTGGACGATCGCCGCGAACCTGATCGGCGCGGTCGAGGCCGTGCACTTCCAGGTCGGCGACGCGATCCGGCAGGCGGGCGGGCACAACGCGGACTACGTCGGCGTCGAGCTGAAGTACGGTTGGTGACGCGGCCGCGCGGCAACGCGCGCGCATGAAAAACACCCCAAAGGCGGGATTCGCATCCGGCTTTGGGGTGCAGGTCGCAGCGGGTCGCCCTTCGTTCGTCCGGGCCGGCCGCGCGGCCGGCCCGTTCGCGGGTGATGCCGTTACAGGTTCGGCGACAGCGTGAGCGCGTTCGTCAGGTCGCCCATCGGCTGCGCGCCGTTCGCCTTCAGTGCGTCGTCGCGCTGCTGCAGGCCCGGCAGGCGCGGCAGCGAGAAGCGGCGCGTGATGAGACGCAGGATCGAACCCGTGTCGTACTGCGTGTGGTCCACGAAACCCTTCTTCGCGTACGGCGACACGATCAGCGCCGGAATCCGCGTGCCCGGACCCCAGCGATCGGCGGTCGGCGGCGCGGCATGATCCCAGAAGCCGCCGTTCTCGTCGTACGTGACGACGACGACCATGTTCTTCCACTGCGGGCTTGCCTGCAGGTGCGCGATCACGTCGGCGATGTGCTGGTCGCCGGAGGTGACGTCCGTGTAGCCCGGGTGCTCGTTCAGGTTGCCTTGCGGCTTGTAGAACGTGACCTGCGGCAGCGTGCCCGCGTCGATCGCCTTGATGAACTCGGCGCCGTTCGCGCCGCCGTCGAGCAGGTGCTGCGCGCGGCTCGCGGTGCCCGGTGCCTGGTTCGCGAAGTAGTTGAACGGCTGGTGGTGCGGCTGGAAGTTCGGCGTCGACAGGTCGGCGCCGTAGATCACGTTCGACGTGCCGTTCTGGCTTGCCTGCAGCGCCTGGCCCCACGCGCCGCCGTACCATGCCCACGACACGCCCGCGTTGGTCATCAGGTCGCCGATGTTGGTCGCCGTCTGCGGCGGCATCGTCGACGGATTGGCCGGATCGGCGAGCAGCGGATCGCCGCCCGTGGCTGCCTTGTTGCCGCTCGGCTGATACGGCGGCTGCATCGTGTTGACCGCGAAGAAGTCGGGCGTGATCGCGCCGTCGTTGACGAACTTCGGCGGGCCGCTGAGCGCGGACGCGGGCGAGTTCGTCGCAACCTTCAGCGACTTGCCGTCCGCGTTCAACACGGCGATCTTGCCGGCCGCGGGGCTCGTGTTCGCGTTCGCGTAGAACGGCGCGCACGCGCAGATCAGGTACTGATGGTTCAGGAACGAGCCGCCGAACGCGCCCATGAAGAAGTTGTCGGCGAGCACGTACTGCTGCGCGATCTTCCACAGCGGCAGCTTCGACGGATCCGGCGTGTAGTGGCCCATCGTCAGGCCGCCCGCATCGGTCCATGCGGCGTACATGTCGTTCTTGCCGCCGTTGATCTGCATCTGGTCCTGGTAGAAGCGGTGCACGATGTCGCGCGTCGCGATGCTCATCGACTGGTTGAAGCCCTTCGGATCGTCGATCGCGAACGGCGCGTTCGGCAGGTTCGCCGTCATTGCTTCGGTGACCGCCGGCGTGATGCCGGTCGCGGTCAGGCCGCCCCAGATCTTCGGCAGCGTCGCCATCGTCGAGCCGTCGCGATCCTTCTGCACCGAGTTCGCCGCCGTCGTGTTCTGCAGGCCGTTCGCGCCGGGGAAGTTGCCGTACAGGTTGTCGAAGCTGCGGTTTTCCGCGTAGATCACGACGACGTTCTTGACGGCCGACAGGCCTTGCTGCGTGACATCGTCGCCGCCGCAGGCGGTCAGGCTGAGCGCGGCCGCGAGGGCGATCGGCGTGTAACGAATCCAGGCGTGCTTCTTCATGCGATGTTCTCTCTTTCGTCGTGTGTCGCGTGTGGGAATCGCGGTGGTGTCGGGCCGGCGCGGGAACCTTCGGACACCTGCCGGCTGCGCGCATTATCTGGAACCGATTTGACAGCCGGGTGTAGGGGCGCTTTCAAATGACTGTCGGTCGAACGTCATGCGGCGGTCACGGAACTGACATAAGCTCCGGCCGATTGCCCACCGCTACAAGAAGAACGACGATGCACAGCCTTCTGAAATCCTTCGCGTCCGCGCGATCGTTGATCCCTGCCGCGGCGGCGCTGGCGCTGGTCGGCGGGCTCGCGGCGCTCGCCGGATGCGATGCGCGCACCGGTGCCGACGCATCGGCCGCCGCCATCGTGCCGGCGGCACAGGCCGCACCGGCCGCTGCGGCGGTCGCGCCGGCCAGCCAGCCGCAGACGCGCGCGCAGGTATTCGAGGGCGTGAAGCAGATGACGGTGCTCGGCAAGCAGTTGTTCTTCGATCCGTCGCTGTCGGGGTCCGGCAAGCTCGCGTGCGCGTCGTGCCATAGCGCCGAGCATGCGTTCGGGCCGCCGAACGCGCTGTCGGCACAACTCGGCGGCGACGACATGCACCGCACGGGCTTTCGTGCGGTGCCGTCGCTGAAGTACCTGCGCGGCATTCCGCCGTTCAGCGAGCACTTCCACGATTCGCCGGACGAAGGTGACGAAAGCATCGATGCGGGCCCGACCGGCGGGCTGACCTGGGATGGCCGCGTCGATACGCGCGATGCGCAGGCGCGCATTCCGCTCACGTCGCCCTTCGAGATGAGCAGTTCGCCGGCGCGGGTTGCGAAGGCGGTTCGCGCCGCGCCGTATGCCGACGCGTTCCGCAAGGCGTTCGGCGATCAGGTCCTCGGCGACGACCAGGCGACGTTCGGCGCGGTGCTGCGCGCGCTCGACGCATTCCAGCAGCAGCCGGCGCTGTTCGATCCGTACACGAGCAAGTACGACGCCTATCTGGCCGGCCACGCGCAGCTCACGCCCGCCGAGCTGCACGGGCTGCAGCTGTTCAACGACGAGAAGAAGGGCAACTGCGCGAGCTGCCACGTGAGCCAGCGCACGCTCGAAGGCGGCCCGCCGCAGTTCAGCGATTTCGGCCTGATCGCGATCGCGGTGCCGCGCAACCGCGCGCTGCCGGTCAATCGCGATCCGCGCTTTTACGACCTCGGCGCGTGCGGCCCCGAGCGCACCGACCTGAAGGGCCGCGACGAATTCTGCGGCTTGTTCCGCACGCCGTCGCTGCGCAACGTCGCGCTGCGCAAGACGTTCTTCCACAACGGCGTGTACCACTCGCTCGAGGACGTGATGCGCTTCTACGTCGAGCGTGACATCCATCCGGAGAAGTTCTATCCGGTCGTGCACGGCAAGGTGCAGGTCTACGACGACCTGCCGAAGCGCTACTGGCCGAACATCAACCGCGAGCCGCCGTTCGACCGCAAGCGCGGCGACGCGCCCGCGCTGAACGCGGCCGAGATCAGGGACGTGATCGCGTTCCTGAACACGCTGACCGACGGATATCAACCGGCAGCCGCGTCGGCGGCCCGCTAGACGACGTTCCTGGCGGCACGCATGCTATGCTCGCTGGCTGACGGGCGTGGCGCGTGCCGGTTCGCCGGCCGCGCGCCATGCCGTTCGATCGAACATCCAAGGAGAACAACACATGTCGATGCGTGCATCCCTTTCCGTCGTCACGCGCGTGCTGGCCGGCGCCGCGTGCGCAGCCGCGATGCTGCCTGCCTACGCACAGAGCAACCTGGGCTTCCTGAACGACACGCCGCTCGCCTACTTCAGCAAGACCGACCGTGCGTCGCTGGCCAAGGCCGTGGCGCAGGTGCGCGACGAAGGCAAGGACGGCGAGACCACGACCTGGCAGAGCAGCGGCCGCGGCACGCAGATCGATGCGAAGCTCACGCCGTCGACGTCCGAAAGCGACGGCAAGACCTGCCGCGAGATCGCCACCGACATTTCCGCGAAGGGCCAGACGCTGACGCTCAAGCCCGTCTATTGCAAGACCGCCACGGGCAAGTGGCAGCTGCAGAAGCGCTGAGCGCGCGTGCAATGAAGCGCAGCGGTGCGTCGCGCACGGTGTCGTGCGGCGTCGTGATTCTCGACGGGGCCGGCCGCGTATTCCTCGCGCACGCGACGGACACCACGCACTGGGACATCCCGAAGGGACAGGGCGAGCCCGGCGAATCGCCGGTCGACGCGGCGCTGCGGGAGCTGCGCGAGGAAACCGGCATCGAGTTCGCGCCGGCGCGACTGCTCGATCTCGGCCGCTTCGCCTACCGTCACGACAAGGACCTGCACCTGTTCGCGGTGCAGGTCGCGGACGACGAGATCGATCCCGCGCGCTGCACGTGCACGTCGCTGTTCCCGAGCCGTCGCGACGGCTCGCTGATTCCCGAGATGGACGCGTATCGCTGGACCGCGCCCGGCGACGTCGACGCGTATGCAAGCCGCAGCCTCGCGCGGCTGTTTCGCACGACGCTGTCGCTCGCGGATCTGCACCGGCGGTTGGCGAGCGCGTGAGCGTGGCGGCCGGTGCAGCAGCGCTTGCGCGCACGCAATAAAAAACGGCCCGAAGGCCGTTTTTTTCATCCTGCGGCGGGCGGTGCGAGGCCGCCGCGCCGCGCGCGGCGCAGGCCGTCAGGCCGGCTTGCCCCAGCTGTCGCGCAGCCCGACGATCCGGTTGAACACGGGCTTGCCCGGCTTCGAATCGACGCGGTCGGCGACGAAATAGCCGTGACGCTCGAACTGCAGGCGCGTTTCCGGCGCGACGTCGCCGGCGCCCGGCTCGACGTAGGCCTGCGTGACCTTCTTCGAGTCCGGGTTCAGCGCCTCGAGGAAGTTCGCGCCGCCCGCGTCCGGGTGCGGCGCCTTGAACAGCCGGTCGTAGATCCGCACTTCGGCCGCCTGCGCGTGCTTCGCGCTGACCCAGTGGATGTTGCCCTTGACCTTGTAGTTGTTCGCGCCTTCGGTGCCCGACTTGCTGTCCGGGAAGTAGTTGCAGTGCACGGCCGTCACGTTGCCGTCGGCGTCCTTGTCGAAGCCCGTGCATTCGATCACGTAGCCGTAGCGCAGGCGCACCTTGTTGCCCGGGAACAGACGGAAATAGCCCTTCGGCGGGTTCTCGACGAAGTCCTCGCGCTCGATCCACAGCTCGCGCGAGATCGGGAAGGTGCGCACGCCGCGGTCGGGATGGTGCGGGTGCACGGGCGCCGTGCACGCTTCTTCCTGGCCTTCCGGATAGTTGTCGATCACGAGCTTCAGCGGATCGAGCACGGCGACCGAGCGCGGCGCCTTGTCGTCGAGGTCGTCGCGCAGCGCACCTTCGAACACGCTCATGTCGATCCACGAATCGACCTTCGTCACGCCGATCCGCTCGCAGAACAGGTGAATGCTCTCCGGCGTGAAGCCGCGGCGGCGGATGCCGACGATCGTCGGCATGCGCGGGTCGTCCCAGCCTTCGACATGACCTTCGGTGACGAGCTGCAGCAGCTTGCGCTTGCTGGTGATCGCGTACGTGAGGTTCAGGCGCGAGAATTCGATCTGTTGCGGCAGCGGGCGCGTGAATACGCCGGCTTCCGCGAGTTCGTTCAGCACCCAGTCGTACAGCGGGCGGTGATCCTCGAATTCGAGCGTGCACAGCGAATGCGTGATGCCTTCGAGCGCATCCGAGATGCAGTGCGTGTAGTCGTACATCGGATACACGCACCATGCGTCGCCGGTACGGTAGTGGTGCGCGTAGCGGATCCGGTAGATCACCGGGTCGCGCATGTTCATGTTCGGCGACGCCATGTCGATCTTCGCGCGCAGCACGTGCTCGCCTTCCTTGAACTCGCCGGCCTTCATCCGGCGGAACAGGTCGAGGTTTTCCTCGGGCGAGCGGTCGCGGAACGGCGACGGCTTGCCGCCTTCGGTCAGCGAGCCGCGGTTCGCGCGCATTTCCTCGGCGCTCTGGCTGTCGACGTACGCCTTGCCGCGCTGGATCAGCAGCTCGGCGAATTCGTACAGCTTGTCGTAGTAGTCGCTCGCGAAATACTGGTGATCGACCGCGTCCTTGCGCCAGTCGAAGCCGAGCCAGCGCACGGCGTCGACGATCGAGTCGACGTATTCGACGCTTTCCTTTTCCGGGTTCGTGTCGTCGAAGCGCAGGTGGCACACGCCGCCGTAGTCGCGCGCGACGCTGAAGTTCAGGCAGATGCTCTTGGCATGGCCGATGTGCAGATAGCCGTTCGGCTCGGGCGGAAAGCGCGTCTCGACGCGGCCGCTCCATTTGCCGGTGCGGTTGTCGTCGTCGATGATGTTGCGGATGAAATTGGAAGCCGCGGGGGCGTCGTTGCGTTCGGTGCTCATGCGGTTGGCGTCAGGTTGTGTCGGCGCGTCGCGCCGGTTTAATCCCGTAATTCTACCTGACCGGGGTCCGTCCCGCGCGGGTTGCGGCGTCGGCAGGGCGGTTCGCGCTGCCGATCGCAATATCTCGATAGTGTGTCGGCTGTAACACGACGTAAATCGGATTGCCCCCCGCATTCGGCTTTTCCTATGATGGCTTCACCGAATCAATGCCGCCATTCGCAGTTTTTGCGGGGCGGGAGGAAGCCAACAATCATGATGAAGAAGACCACTTTTCTCGTTCGTACCGCGGTAATCGTCGCGGCCCTGTCGCAACTCGGCGCATGCGCGATGACGCATACGCAGCGTAACGCCGGGATCGGCGCGGCAGCGGGCGGCGCGCTCGGCTACCTGATCACGGGCGGCCCGGTCGGCACGGTCGCCGGCGCCGCGGCAGGCGGCCTCGTCGGCGCCGGCGTGCGCTGACCGAAGCCGGCGCGCGTGAGCGCCGGCCGGTCGCGTGCGCAGCGCGACCGATTCATGTACCGCACATCCATTCCGCGATTCGACAGGCAACATCAGGGAGGAGCGGGTGTGCGACACTTCGTCGACGTTACATAAAACGACTTCATGCGTCGACGAACCTTCCATGAGCGATTCTCTCGTTTTCGTGCTGCCGGGCTACGGCAACTCCGGCCCGTTCCACTGGCAAAGCCGCTGGGAGCGCGCCGACGCGCGTTTCGTGCGCATCGCGATGCCCGACTGGGACCGTGCGTTCCGCAACGGCTGGTGTCTCGCGCTCGATCGTGCGGTCGAAGCCGCCCCGGGTCCCGTGACGATCGCCGCGCACAGCCTCGGCACGCTGACCGCCGCGTGGTGGGCGACCCGTTACGCGCGGCCGGCCGCGCTCGAGAAAGTGCGCGGCGCGCTGCTCGTCGCGTTGCCCGATCCGGCCGGGCCAGCGTTTCCGGCCGACGCGCACGGTTTCGGGCCGGTGCCGCACGAGCGGCTGCCGTTTCCGACCTGCGTGGTTGCGAGCAGCGACGATCCGTACGGCTCGCTCGCGTTCGCGCGCGGCTGCGCGCACGCGTGGGGCAGCGCGTTTCATGACCTCGGCCCGCGCGGCCACATCAACGCGGACAGCGGGCTCGGCGACTGGCCGCAGGGGCGCGGCTGGCTCGATGCGCTGGCGGTCGCAGGTTGACCGTGTCGCGCAGGGCGGATCGCAGGACCTTCAGATCGTTTGCTTCGCCTTCAACGCCGCGATCCGTTCGTTGTCGTGGCCGAGCAACGGCGGAGCCACGCGCGTCGACAGTCCCCCGTAGCGTGTCGCGCCATCCGGGCTCATCGTGGTAGGTGTGCGCGGCAGCGGACTCCTGCCGTTGGACAGCGCTCCGAATTTCTGACGTGTCCCATATCGCTTGAAGTCGGTAGTGGGTAGTCTGGCGGGCCATTCGACCAGACGGAAAGCCTCCATGCCAGTCCAGCCCGCACGATCCGACCGAACCAAAGAAAACAACGGCGCCGCGACGAAACGGATTCAGGTTGATCTGTCACGGCAATGCGTGGAAGCATACGAGGGGCGCGTTTGCGTGTTCCGCTTCGACTGCGTGACAGGCGACCGCGAGCACCCGACCGATCGGGGCACGTTCAGAATCCTCCGCAAGCACCACCCCTATCGCAGTCGCATGTATAACGCGCAGATGGATCATGCAATGTTCTTCACCGCGGATGGCAAGGCGTTTCATCAATACCACGGACCGATGCCGCTCGGCGTCGTGCGGCTGGCTCGCAATTCACTGAGTGACCGGTTCGGCTCGCGCGGATGTGTGCGGCTGAACGAGGCCGATGCGCGGCAGTTGTACGAATGGACACCGGTCGGAACCATGGTGCAGGTGTCATGACGCCCGCGGCAACAGGCCGGCTCGCTCGCGCGGCCGGCGTGGTGTTCGTCGCCGTGCTCGTCGTATTGGCTTGGCGAAGCATGCTCGGAAGCGCCGGCAGTCGCGTGCCGATCGCGCCGGGTACCGAAATACTCAGTGTGCAGCCGGATGAGGTGATGTCGTTCGTCTACACCGCCGGTACGCTGAACGTGAACGCGCATCGCGTGCAGTCGGCGGCGCCGTTCTCCGTGCGCGTCACGTTCGACGGCCGTGTTTCACGGCAGTGTGTTGCGCCCCCTGGGCTGGCCGACCGGCTCGCGCCGCTCACCACGCTGATCGTGCGCGGCAGTGTGCCCGTCGCCGAGCTTGCGACGGCGTTCCCGACGCCGCTCGGCACGTTGGAAATGCGCGATCGCATCGCCTCCGAACCGCTTCCGACATTGGTATTCCGGGGGGCGGCCGACACGGACACGGTGGCAGTCACCGGCCTCCCGGGCGCGGGCGGTCGTGCGATCGTCGTCGATCCGGCCGCGCGTGCCGCGCTCGCACTGCTCGCCGGCGGGTGCGATACGCTTGCGCAGCGCTGACCCGATATACCCGGCCGACACTGCTTGCGTGGGCGGTCGGCCGGGTATCACACGCGCTCAAATCGCCTGCTTCGCCTTCAACGCGGCGATCCGCACATCGTCGTAGCCGAGCATGTCGCGCAGCACGTCTTCCGTCTGCGCGCCCAGCAGCGGCGGGGCGGTGCGCGCATCGGGCGGCGTCGCGCTCATCCGGATCGGATTGCGCACGAGCTTCACGTCCGCGCCGCACGGGTGCGGCAGCGACACCTGCATTCCGCGCGCGACCACCTGTTCGTTGTCGAACACCTCGTCGAGTTCGTTGATCGGCCCGCACGGCACGCCGGCCGCTTCGAGCACGGCGATCCAGTCGGCCTTGCCGCGCGCCTTCACCATCTCCGCGAGGATCGGCACCAGCGTGTCGCGGTGGCGCACGCGTGACGGATTCGTCGCGAACCGTTCGTCGTCGGCCAGCTCGGGCCGGCCGCCGGCCTCGACGAACTTGCGGAACTGCCCGTCGTTGCCGACCGCGACGATGATCCAGCCGTCGCTCGTCTGGAACGTCTGGTAAGGCACGATGTTCGGGTGCGCGTTGCCCCAGCGCACCGGCGGCTTGCCGCTCGCGAGGAAGTTGGTGTTCATGTTCGCGAGCAGCGCGACCTGTACGTCGAGCAGCGCCATGTCGATGTACTGGCCTTCGCCCGTGCGATCGCGGTGCGCGAGCGCGGCGAGCACCGCGATCGTCGAATAGAGGCCCGTCGCGAGATCGGCGATCGCCACGCCGGCTTTTTGCGGGCCGCCGCCCGGCTCGCTGTCGCGCTCGCCGGTGATGCTCATGAAGCCGCCGATCCCCTGGACGATGAAGTCGTAGCCCGCGCGGTGCGCGTACGGGCCCGTCTGGCCGAACCCGGTGACCGAGCAGTAGACGAGATCGGGCTTCACCGCGCGCAGCGATTCGTAATCGAGCCCGTATTTCTTCAGCTGGCCGACCTTGTAGTTCTCGAGCACGACGTCGCTCTGCGCGGCGAGCTCGCGCACGATCTGCTGGCCTTCCGGCGTCGCGATGTCGACCGTCACCGAGCGCTTGTTGCGGTTCGCCGCGAGGTAGTACGCGGCCTCGGCCGTATCGGCGCCGGTCGCGTCCTTCAGGTACGGCGGCCCCCAGTGGCGCGTGTCGTCGCCGGCGCCGGGGCGCTCGACCTTGATCACGTCCGCGCCGAAATCGGCAAGCGTCTGCGCGCACCACGGGCCCGCGAGCACGCGGGTGAGGTCCAGCACGCGGATATGGCTCAGGGCACCCATCGTCGAATCGTCTCCTTTCATGGCTCGCCCGGCCCGAGGCAAGGCGGATTGGCATGCCGAGCATCTTAAGGCGAATCGGCCGCGCCGGTGGCCCAGGCCGCTCGTCCGGCGCGGCGGGCCGCTGGCGTGGGAGCCGCCGATCTGTATCGTATAATCGCTCGTTTACGATATCTGCCCGCCGTGCGTCCGCGAGGACGGCCGGCGTTTGAAGCCGTCTCAGCCAGACATTCCCCGCACGCCATGAAAGCTGCCGAAATCCGCGAGAAATTCCTCAAATTCTTCGAATCGAAGGGCCACACGATCGTCCGCTCGTCGAGCCTCGTGCCCGGTAACGACCCCACGCTGATGTTCACGAACTCGGGCATGGTCCAGTTCAAGGACGTGTTCCTCGGCACGGATCCGCGTCCGTACACGCGCGCCACGACCGCGCAGCGCAGCGTGCGCGCGGGCGGCAAGCACAACGACCTCGAGAACGTCGGCTACACGGCGCGCCACCACACGTTCTTCGAGATGCTCGGCAACTTCTCGTTCGGCGACTACTTCAAGCACGACGCGATCCGCTTCGCGTGGGAACTGCTGACCACGGTCTACCAGCTGCCGAAGGAAAAGCTGTGGGTCACCGTCTACCAGGAAGACGACGAAGCGTACGACATCTGGGCGAAGGAGGTCGGCGTGCCGACCGAGCGGATCATCCGCATCGGCGACAACAAGGGCGCGCGCTACGCGTCGGACAACTTCTGGACGATGGGCGACACCGGCCCGTGCGGCCCGTGTACCGAAATCTTCTACGACCACGGCCCGGACGTGTGGGGCGGCCCGCCGGGATCGCCTGAAGAAGACGGCGACCGCTACATCGAGATCTGGAACCTCGTGTTCATGCAGTTCAACCGCGACGCGCAGGGCAACATGACGCGCCTGCCGAAGCAGTCGGTCGACACCGGCATGGGCCTCGAGCGCCTCGCCGCGGTGCTGCAGCACGTGCACAGCAACTACGAGATCGACCTGTTCCAGAACCTGATCAAGGCCGCCGCGCGCGTGACCGAGATCAGCGACCTCACGAACAACTCGCTGAAGGTGATCGCCGATCACATCCGCGCGTGCTCGTTCCTGATCGTCGACGGCGTGATCCCCGGCAACGAAGGCCGCGGCTACGTGCTGCGCCGCATCGTGCGCCGCGCGATCCGCCACGGCTACAAGCTCGGCCGCAAGGGCTCGTTCTTCCACAAGCTGGTGGCCGACCTCGTCGCCGAGATGGGCGCAGCCTATCCGGAACTGAAGGAAGCCGAACAGCGCGTGACCGACGTGCTGCGCCAGGAAGAAGAGCGCTTCTTCGAGACGATCGAGCACGGGATGTCGATCCTCGAAGCGGCGCTGGCGGATGTCGACGCGAAGGGCGGCAAGGTGCTCGACGGCGAACTCGCGTTCAAGCTGCACGACACGTACGGCTTCCCGCTCGACCTCACGGCCGACGTGTGCCGCGAGCGCGGGATGACGGTCGACGAGCCGGCGTTCGACGACGCGATGGCGCGTCAGCGCGAGCAGGCGCGCGCGGCCGGCAAGTTCAAGGCCACGCAGGGCCTCGAATACTCGGGCGCGAAGACCACGTTCCACGGTTATGAAGAGATCGCGTTCGACGACGCGAAGGTCGTCGCGCTGTACGTCGACGGTTCGGCCGTCAACGAAGTGAAGACCGGCCAGGATGCGGTCGTCGTGCTCGACCACACGCCGTTCTACGCGGAATCGGGCGGCCAGGTCGGCGACCAGGGCGTGCTCGCGAATGCAGCGACGCGCTTCGCCGTGGCCGACACGCTGAAGGTGCAGGCCGACGTGATCGGCCACCACGGCACGCTCGAACAGGGCACGCTGAAGGTCGGCGACGTGCTGCGCGCGGAAATCGACGCGCATCGTCGCGCCCGCACGCAGCGCAACCACTCGGCGACCCACCTGATGCACAAGGCGCTGCGTGAAGTGCTCGGCGCACACGTGCAGCAGAAGGGCTCGCTCGTCGACGCGGAGAAAACCCGCTTCGACTTCGCGCACAACGCGCCGCTGACCGACGACGAAATCCGTCGCGTCGAGCAGATCGTCAACAACGAGATTCTGGCCAACGCGCCGGGCATCGTGCGCGTGATGCCGTACGACGAAGCGGTGAAGGGCGGCGCGATGGCGCTGTTCGGCGAGAAGTACGGCGACGAAGTGCGCGTGCTCGACCTCGGCTTCTCGCGCGAACTGTGCGGCGGCACGCACGTGCACCGCACCGGCGACATCGGCTTCTTCAAGATCGTCGTCGAAGGCGGCGTCGCGGCCGGCATCCGCCGGGTCGAGGCGATCACCGGCGACAACGCGGTGCGCTACGTGCAGGAGCTCGATGCGCGCGTGAACGAAGCGGCCGCCGCGCTGAAGGCGCAGCCGTCGGAACTCACGCAACGCATCGCGCAGGTGCAGGACCAGGTGAAGTCGCTCGAGAAGGAACTGGGCGCGCTGAAGTCGAAGCTCGCGTCGAGCCAGGGCGACGAGCTCGCGCAGCAGGCGATCGAAGTCGGCGGCGTGTTCGTGCTGGCCGCGACGCTCGACGGCGCGGACGCGAAGACGCTGCGCGAGACGGTCGACAAGCTGAAGGACAAGCTGAAGAGCGCGGCGATCGTGCTGGCGGCCGTCGAAGGCGGCAAGGTCAGCCTGATCGCGGGCGTCACGCCGGACGCAAGCAAGAAGGTCAAGGCCGGCGAGCTCGTGAACTTCGTCGCGCAGCAGGTCGGCGGCAAGGGCGGCGGCCGTCCGGACATGGCGCAGGCAGGCGGCACGGAACCGGCGAACCTGCCGGGCGCGCTGGCAGGCGTCAAGGGCTGGGTCGAAGAGCGTCTTTGATCGGCATGGCTGGTGACGCGGTGTGGTCGGGCTGACCGCGTCGCGTCACATCGCTTCGCATCAAAAAAACGACCCGATCGGCACGTGTGCCGGTCGGGTCGTTTTGTTTTTGTCGGTATGAAGAATTAGCGCGCTCGCTGGCGCTCGCCTGCGTTCCCGGCTCGGGCAGACGCCGACGCGGCCACCACCGCCCTGGCCGCATCGCCCGTGTCGGAATGAAGATTGAGCGCGCGCACCAGCGGCCGCCGGCGATCCCGACTCAGGCCGACACCGATGCGGCCACCGCCGCCTTGGTCGCATCACCCGGCCCCCGCGCAGCCTCGCCCAACGCATCACGCAACGCGGCGAGTGCCGCCGATGCGTAACCATGCCGCCACGCGAGCAGCGTGTCGATCCCTTCGAGTTCGGGGATCGTGTGAGCGGCGACGTTGCCGGTCTCGGGCTGCAACTCGAGCACCGAGCGCGGCGCGACCGCGATGCCCGCACCGGCCGCGACGCACGCGACGATCGCATGATACGAGCCGAGTTCGAGCACGCGCGCGGGCTTCATCCCGTGCGCCGCATACCATTGCTCGACATGTTTCCGGTACGTGCAGCCGCGCTCGAACGCGACCAGCGTCGGCAGGATCACGTCGCGCGGCGTGCGCACGGGTGGATGGCCGCGCGGCGTCAGCAGCACGAGATCCTCGCGGAAGATCGGCACCGTCTCGAACGTGTCGGGCAGCGTGTCCGGCTCGGGCGGCCGCGCAAACAGCGCCGCGTCGATCTCGAAATCACGCACCTTGTCGATCAGCCAGCCGGTCGTGCCGGTCACGAGCTCCAGCGACACGTCGGGCCACGCATGGTGATAGCGCGCGAGCACGGTCGGCAGCCGGCTCGCGGCGGTGCTTTCCATCGTGCCGAGGCGCAGCCGTCCGCGCGGCGTGTCCTCGCGCACCGCGTCGCGCGCCTCGTCGGCAAGCGCGAGCAGCCGCTCCGCGTACGGCAGCAGCGTGTGCCCGGCCGGCGTCAGCACGAGCCGGCGGCCGTCGCGCACGAACAGCGCCGCGCCGAGTTCCTCCTCGAGCTGCTTGATGCGCGTCGTCACGTTCGATTGCACGCGATTGAGCTTCGCCGCCGCGCGCGTCACACCGTTCTCGCGCACGACAGCCCGGAAAATCGCCAGCGCCGCCAGGTCCATGATTCTCTCCTGGAGATATGTGGATTCTTGATTATTCATTTATCGAGAACGTTCGGTCAAGCTACGATACAAGCATTCCGATTTCCGTTCCGGCCGGCGCGCGCCGCGCGCGGCCCATGCCGCCATGTCCCGTTCCGATGCCTCGAGCGCCGTCGCCGGCGTACACCTGCCCGATGACGCCGACCGCCGCGCCCGCGCGGCCGCGCTCGCCTGCATGATCGGGCTCGCGGTCGCGCTCGGCGTCGGCCGCTTCGCGTTCACGCCGCTGCTGCCGCTGATGCTCGCCGACGGCTCGATCGGCCTGAAGGCCGGCAGCTGGCTCGCGTCGGCGAACTACGCGGGTTATTTCGTCGGCGCGGTCAGTTGCGCGGCCGTGCGGGTCGCGCCCGCGCGGATGGTGCGCTTCGGGCTGGCCGCCACCGTGCTGTTGACCGCCGCGATGGGCGTCGGCCATCTGCTCTCCATGTGGCTCGTGGTGCGCTTCGTCGCGGGCGTCGTCAGCGCATGGACGTTCGTGTTCGTGTCGCAATGGGGGCTGCGGCGGCTCACCGAACTGCATGCGCCCGAGTGGAGCGGGGTGATCTACGCGGGGCCGGGCGTCGGGATCGTGCTGACCGGGCTGATCGGTAGCGCGCTCGCCGGCCATCGCGCGGCGCCCGGCTGGCTCGGCTTCGCTGCGTTGTCGGCGCTGCTGTCGGTCGCGATCTGGCGCACGTTCGGCAGCGCGCCGGGGCCGGCCACCTCGACAACCGCCGCGCGGGGCGCCGCGGCGCCGGCCGTGCGCGAGCGACCGGCCGCGCCGGCCGCGGCACCGCACGACGCACGGCGCCATCGCGCCGACGCCGCGTGGCTCGTCGTGCTGTACGGGATGCCGGGCTTCGGCTACATCATCACCGCGACGTTCCTGCCGGTGATCGCGCGTGCCGCGCTGCCGGCAGGGTCGCCGTGGCCCGACCTGTTCTGGCCGATGTTCGGCGCGGCGCTGATCGTCGGCGCGATCGCCGCGTCGCGATTGCCCGGCCACTGGGACAACCGGCTGCTGCTCGCCGCCGGCTGCGCGACGCAGGCGCTCGGGATCGCGGCGGGGATCGTCTGGCCGAACGCGGGCGGCTTCTCGGCCGGCAGCGCGCTGCTCGGCCTGCCGTTCACCGCGATCACGCTGTTCGCGATGCGCGAGGCGCGGCGGCTGCATGGCGAGCGAGCGGCCGGGCTGATGGGCTATGCGACCGCGTCGTACGGGGTCGGGCAGATTCTCGGCCCGCTCGTCGCCGCGCCGCTGACCGCGCGCTTCGGGTCGTTCTCGCCGGCGCTGTGGGTCGCGGCTGGCGCGTTGCTCGCCGGTGCCGCCGGCTTCGCGGCGACGGCCGCGCACGGGCGCGCGCAACCGCGCATGCAACCCTGACATCACCGGGGCCGGATCGTCTGCGGCGCGGGCAAACTCGCTAGAATGAGGCCTTTCCCGCGCCGAGCGGGCGCGCGACGCGGCTTGCAGGCCGCCGCCGGGCGTTCGCCAGATCCCCATCGATGACCACCGCCGACTACCGTTTTTGCCCGCGCTGCGCGCGTCCGCTGACCGAGCGCGCCGATCCCGACCACGAAGGCGGCCGCGTCCGCCAGGCCTGCCCGGACGACACGTGCGGCTACGTGCACTGGAACAACCCGCTGCCGGTGGTGGCCGCGATCGTCGAGCTCGACGGCAAGATCCTGCTCGCGCGCAACGCGGCCTGGCCGGAAGGGATGTTCGCGCTGATCACCGGCTTCCTCGAGAACGGCGAGACGCCCGAGGACGGCATCGCGCGCGAGGTGTTCGAGGAAACCGCACTGAAGGCCGAGCAGGTCACGCTGGTCGGCGTCTATGAATTCATCCGCAAGAACGAACTGATCATCGCGTACCACGTGCGCGCGTCGGGCACGGTCGCGCTGTCGCCGGAACTGCTCGAATACCGGCTCGTCGATCCGCCGCTGCTGCGCCCGTGGCGCGCCGGCACCGGCTACGCGCTCGCCGACTGGATGCGCGCGCGCGGCCTCGATTTCGAATTCGTCGACCGAGCGGGGCAGTGACGGGCCGCGCCGCCGCCATGTCGTCCGTCGCGCCGGGCACGATCGCGGCGCGGCATCTCGCCATTCGCCGGCGGGCCGTTCCGCACGGCCGCCGCGCGACGTGCGCTTCATCTTCCTCGTCCTGACCGCCCACCGCCATCGCCACCGCCATGTCCGACAAGCCGCAGCCGCGTCCGCGCGACGCCTACCGCCACTTCCTGCCGATCACGACCCGCTGGATGGACAACGACGTCTACGGGCACGTGAACAACGTCGTCTACTACAGCTACTTCGACACCGTCGTGAACGAATACCTGATCCGCGCGGGCGTGCTCGACGTCGAGCACGGGCAGACGATCGGGCTCGTGGTCGAGACGCAGTGCAACTACTTCGCGCCGCTCGTCTTTCCGCAGTCGGTCGACGCGGGGCTGCGCGTCGCGAAGCTCGGCACGTCGAGCGTGCGCTACGAGATCGGGCTGTTCGCAGCGGGCGAAGCCGAGCCGGCCGCGCAGGGACACTTCGTGCACGTGTACGTCGATCGCGGCACGCGCCGCCCGGTGCCGCTGCCGGACGCGCTGCGCGCGGCGCTCGAACCGCTCGCCGGCTGACGGGCGCGCGGCGGTGCACGCGTTCGCGCTCCAGGCGTTCAACGGCCTCAGCTACGGGTTGCTGCTGTTCATGCTGTCGGCCGGCCTCACGCTGATCTTCAGCGTGCAGGGCGTGCTCAACTTCGCGCATGCGAGCTTCTACATGCTCGGCGCGTACGTCGGCTACAGCATCGCGGCCCGCGCGGGTTTCTGGCCCGCGCTCGGGCTCGCGCCGCTCGCGGTCGGGCTGCTCGGCGCCGGCTGCGAGCGCGCCCTGCTGCGCCGCGTGCAGGCGCACGGGCACACGAGCGAACTGCTGCTGACCTTCGGGCTCGCGTACCTGATCGGCGAGGGCGCGAAACTGCTGTGGGGCCTCGCACCGCTGCCGGCCCCGGTGCCGCCGCTGTTCGACGGCGCGCCCGTGACCGTGTTCGGCCTCGCGCTGCCGCGCTACCGGCTCTTCATGATGGCGATGTCCGCGGCGATGCTGGTCGCGCTCGGCGCGCTGCTGCGCACGTCGCGCGTCGGCCTCGTCGTGCGCGCCGCGCTCACGCATCGCGCGGCCGTCGAGGCGCTCGGCTACGACGTGCCGCGCGTGATGACGGGACTGTTCGGCGCGGGCACCGCGCTCGCGGCGCTGGCCGGCGTGATCGGCGCGCCGCTCGCGGTGATCGAGCCGGCGCTGGCCGAGACCGTCGGGTCGGTGGTGTTCGCGGTCGTCGTGATCGGCGGGCTCGGCTCGCTCGGCGGCGCGTTCGCCGCGTCGCTCGCGGTCGGCTTCGCGCAGACCTTCGCGGCGTCCAGCGACACGTCGCTGCGCGACCTCGCGCAATGGGCAGGCCTCGCGCTGCCCGACGGCGTCGCGGCCGTGTCGATCGCGCAGCTCGCCCCGCTGGTCCCGTACCTGCTGCTCGTCGCGGTGCTGGTCGCCCGGCCGCGCGGGCTGTTCGGCGAGCGTGTCGATGGCTAGCCGCGCGCGGGCCGGCGCGCTGCGCTGGGTGCTGTTCGCCGCGTGCGTGGCCGTGCCCGCGTGGCTGTGGCCGCAGGGCGCGGTGCTCGGCTACCTCGCGCAGACGGCCGCGCTCGTCGTGCTCGCGCTGTCGTACAACCTGCAGCTCGGCACGACCGGGCTGCTGTCGTTCGGCCATGCGGCCGTCGCGGGGCTCGGCGCGTTCGCCGCCGCGCACTGGTTCAATCATGTCGGCGCGCCGCTGCCGCTGTTGCCGCTCGTCGGCGGCGCGGCCGGCGCGGGCTTCGGGTTCCTGGCCGGCCTGCTCGCGACACGCCGCGCGGGCACCGTGTTCGCGATGATCACGCTCGGCCTCGGCGAATGCGTCGCGGCGGCCGCATGGAGCGTGCCTGCGTGGTTCGGCGGCGTCGGCGGCGTGCCGATCGACCGCGCGAGCGGCGCGCCCTGGGGCGGCTGGCATTTCGGTGCGCAAACGCAGGCCTACGCGGTGATCGCCGCATGGTGCATCGTGTCGGCGCTGGCGATGCACGCGCTGACGCGCACGCCGCTCGCCCGGCTCGCGAACGCGGTGCGCGACAACCCCGCGCGCGTCGCCGCACTCGGCACCGAGCCGCGCCGCGTGCGGCTCGCGATGGTCACCTGCGCGTCGTTCTTCGCGGGCATCGCCGGCACGCTGACGCTGATCGACGTCGAGATCGCGACGCCCGACAGCGTGTCGATGGCGCGTTCGGCGACCGTGCTGATCGCCGCGGTGATCGGCGGCACCGGCACGTTCTTCGGGCCGGCGGCCGGCGCGGTGGTGCTGACCGCGCTGAGCGTCGTCGTCGCGGGCGTGTCGCGCGCATGGGCGCTGTATCTCGGCGTGCTGTTCGTCGCGGTCGTCATCGCCGCGCCGCGCGGGATCGCGGGCATCGCGCAAGCGTTCGCGCATGCGTTGCGGCGCGGCGCGCCGGCGGCCGAGCGGTGGCGCCTGTTGTGCGGGGGCGGCGCGTGCGTGTTCTGGGGCGTCGCGATCGTCTGCGCGGCCGAGCTCGGCTATGCGTGGCGTTTCGCGCAGGACGACGGCACCGGCATCGCGTTCGGCGCGTGGGGCATCGACGCCGATTCGCCGGCGGGCTGGGCCGTCGCGGCCTCGGCGGCCGGCATCGGCACGCTGCTGTGGGGCTGGCGCGCGCGGTTGCTGAACCACCGGCACGGCACGCGGGAGGACGGGCTATGAACGGCAACGCGATCGCGCTCCACGGGATCGTGCAGCGTTTCGGCGCGCAGACCGTGCTCGACGGCATCGAATTGAGCATCGCGGCCGGCGAGCGTCATGCGCTGATCGGGCCGAACGGCGCGGGCAAGTCGACGCTGTTCGGCGTGATCGCCGGCGCGACGCGGCCGACGCGCGGGCGCGTCGTGCTGCACGGTGTCGAGTTGCGCGGGCGCGGGCCGGTCGTCGCGAGCCGGCTCGGCATCGGCCGCAGTTTCCAGCAGACGAGTGCGTTCGCGCGGCTGAGCGTGTTCGACAACCTGCGCTGCGCGGCGCTGCATGCACCGGCCGAGCGGGGGCGCTGGTGGAACCGGCTGCGCGAATCGGCATCGGTCGATCGCGCGGCCGCGCGCGTGCTGCACGACATCGGCCTCGATGCGCGGCGCGACGCGCCGGCCGGCGCACTCGGCTATGCGGAACAGCGCGCGCTCGATCTGGGCATCGCGCTCGCGAGCGGCGCGCGCACGCTGCTGCTCGACGAGCCGACCGCCGGCATGAACCGCGACCAGGCGGCGCGGATGATCGCGCTGATCCGCGCGACGACGCAGGGCCGCACGGTGCTGATGATCGAGCACGACATGGATGCGGTGTTCGGCTTCGCCGAGCGCATCACGGTGCTCGTGCGCGGCACGGTGGTCGCGACCGGTGCGCCCGACGCGATCCGCGCGGACCCGGCCGTGCGCGCCGCCTGTCTCGGCGAGGGTGCATGAGCGCGCTGCTCGACATCCGCGGCCTGCGTGCATGGTACGGAAGCCAGCCCGTGCTCGACGGCGTCGATCTCGCGCTCGCGCCGGGCGAGACGCTCGCGCTGCTCGGCCGCAACGGCGCGGGCCGCTCGACGCTCGCGAAGGCCGTGATGGGGCTCGTGCGCACCGCGGGCTCGGTGCGCATCGCCGGCGCCGAATGCGCGGGCGCGCGCACGTTCGAGATCGCGCGGCGCGGCGTCGCGTACGTCGCCGAAAGCCGCGACGTGTTTCCGCTGCTGAGCGTGCGCGACAACTTGCGGCTCGGGCTGCGCGGCCTGAGCGGCGCGGCCGAACGTGCCGCGCTCGACCGGCTGCTCGCGCGCTTTGCGCTGCTGGCCGCGCGGGCCGACGTGAAGGCCGGGCGGCTGTCGGGCGGCGAGCAGCAGGTGCTCGCGCTGGTGCGCGCGCTCGCCGGCCGCCCGCGCGTGCTGATCGTCGACGAACCGGCCGAAGGGCTCGCGCCGCTCGCGGTCGACGCAGTCGGCGCCTGCCTTGCCGCGCTGCAGGACGACGGCGTCGCGATCCTGCTGATCGAGCAGCGGCTGCAGCTCGCGCCGCGGCTCGCGCAGCGCGTCGCGATAATGGGGCGCGGGCGGATCGTCTACGACGGCGCGCTCGACGGGCTCGGCGGCGACGTCGTCGGCACGTGGCTGAGCGCCGGCTGACCGTCCGTCGACCGATTGTTCGGCAAACCTCGCCAGTCAATTCGTGTCGAGCCGCTTTATCGCGGCCGCCGGAACCGCGAAGATTGCCAGCAAGGCCGGTGCGCCGCGACAGGCGCGACCGGTACCTATCCATCGAAGTCTTCCGACTGAGAAATGAAATCATGAGCAAGCTGGCAGGCAAGGTCGCGATCGTCACGGGCGCTTCCAAGGGGATCGGCGCCGCAATCGCGAAGGCGCTGGGCGCCGAAGGCGCGTCGGTCGTCGTCAACTACGCGAGCAGCAAGGCCGGCGCCGACGCGGTCGTGAGCGCGATCGTCGAAGCGGGCGGCCGCGCGGTCGCGGTCGGCGGCGACGTGTCGAAGGCAGCGGACGCGCAGCGCATCGTCGATACGGCGATCGACACGTACGGCCGGCTCGACGTGCTGGTCAACAATTCCGGCGTGTACGAATTCGCGCCGATCGAGGCGATCACCGAAGAGCACTACCGCCGGCAGTTCGACACGAACGTGTTCGGCGTGCTGCTGACGACGCAGGCCGCCGTCAAGCATCTGGGCGAGGGCGCGAGCATCATCAACATCAGTTCCGTGGTGACGAGCATCACGCCGCCCGCGAGCGCCGTGTACAGCGGCACCAAGGGCGCCGTCGACGCGATCACCGGCGTGCTCGCGCTCGAACTCGGCCCGCGCAAGATTCGCGTGAACGCGATCAACCCGGGCATGATCGTGACCGAAGGCACGCACAGCGCGGGCATCATCGGTTCGGACCTCGACCGGCAGGTGCAAAGCCAGACGCCGCTCGGCCGCCTCGGCGAGCCGGACGACATCGCTTCGGTCGCGGTGTTCCTCGCATCGGACGATGCGCGCTGGCTGACCGGCGAGCGCCTCGTCGCGAGCGGCGGGCTGCACTGATCGCGCGCGCCGGCTCGCGCCCGCTACGCGATTATCGCGAGCGCGTTCGCGCCGACATGCCAGCGCAGGCTCTCGACGACGAGCGCATGATCGCGTTCGTCGTCGAGCCCGGCGATCGCCATCGCGCCGACGATGCCGCCGTCGGCCAGCCGCAGCGGCACGCCGCCGCCGTCGAGCGCATAGTCGGCATCCGACAATCCCTGCGACTGCAACGACCAGCCGGCGCGGCGAAAGCGCGCGCCGACCTCGAGCGAACTGACGCCGAAGCGCAACACCGTGTTCTGCCGGCGGCGGATCGCGTCGCTGTCGCGGGCGCGGCTGCCGTCGAGCGCGCAATAGAACAGCGGTGCGGCTTCGCCGACGATGCCGACCGCGATCGGCAGCCCGCGGCGCGACGCGAGATTGATCGCGATGTCGCCGAGCCGGCGCGCGACGTCGGCATCGAAGTGCGCCAGCATCGGCGTTGAGGCCGTGTCGCCGAAGGGCGTGGGCGCGCAGCGCGGGAAAGGGATCGGCATGGCAGCTCCGTGTCGTCGCAAGTCCGGCTCGTGCGCGCGTCCTGCGTCGCGCGCCGGCCGTCGATCGTTCAGCGCGTCAATGCATCAGCGCCCGGGCGCCGCGTCGAGCATCCACTCGTGCGCGGGGTCGTTCTTGAACGCCCACGCGCGGCTCGGCCCGGCCATCACGTTCAGGTAGTACAGGTTGTAGCCGTGCGGCGCGACCACCGGGTGATAGCCGCGCGGCACCATCACGACGTCGTGGTTCTCGACCGCGCATGCCTCGTCGAGGCTGCGGTCGTCCGTGTACACGCGCTGGAACGCGAAACCCTGCGGCGGATCGATCCGGTGGTAATAGGTTTCCTCGAGCGACGTTTCGTCGGGCGCCGCGTCGCGATCGTGCTTGTGCGGCGGATAGCTGCTCGAGTGGCTCGCGGGCGTGATCACTTCGACGACCAGCAGCCGGTCCGCGGCCGGGTTGTCGCCCATCAGGATGTCGCATACGTAGCGCGTGTTGGTGCCTTGCCCGCGCACCGCACGCCGCATCCGTTCGCCGTCGAGGCGCTGCACGCGCTTGTCGCCGCTCGCGTAAGGCGCGGTGCACAGCGCGACTTCCGCGTCGCGCGTCGCCACCAGCGTGACGGTCTTGCCGCCCGGCACGTACAGTGCGTCCGGCGACACTTCCTCGAACACGCTGTCGCGCTTGCCGAGTGCGTCGTAGGTCTCGCCGTCGACTAGCGCGCGCAGCGTGCCCGTGAGCACGACGACGCACAGTTCGCGCGTGCCCGTGTCGAGCGTTTCGGTGTCGCCGGCCTTCAGGCGCAGCGCGCGAAAGCCGACGTGTTTCCAGCCGGCCGACTCGGGCGTCACGTTGCAGATTTCGCGGTCGGCGGATGCCTTGACCAGCAGGGGAGAAATCGTCATGGCGTGAGGTTCCTCGATGAGATGACGGGGCTTACGCGCTCAACCGGTCGACGATCGCGCGCAGCGATTCGTAGCCCTTCTTCGCATACTGATAGCTCGGCGCGACGGCCGGGTCCTGCTCGGCCTCGACCACGAGCCAGCCTTCGTAGCCGGCGTCCTTCAGCGTGCGCAGCGTCGCTTCGTAATCGAGCGCGCCGTCGCCCGGCACCGTGAAGGTGCCGTTGATCACGCCGTTCAGGAAGCTCCAGCCGCCGTTGCGCGCCTGCGTGACGACCTGCGGCCGCACGTCCTTGCAGTGCACGTGCACGACGCGCGCCACGTGCTTCCTCAGCAGCGCGACCGGATCGGCCGCGCCGCCGAAATACGCGTGGCCCGTGTCGAACAGCAGGAACACCTTCGCGGGATCGGTCAGCGCCATCAGCCGGTCGACGTCGTCCGGCGATTCGACGTACGCGCCCATGTGGTGATGGTAGGCGAGCTTGATCCCGTAGGTCTCGAGCAGGTGCGCGCCGAATGCGTCGAGGCGCGCCGCATAGCGCCGCCAGGTTTCATCGTCGACGAAACGCGGGCGCTTGGCGACCGGCGTGTCGATGCTGCCCTGGATCGTGCCCGCGCATTCGCCGTACACCACGACCTTCACGTCGTTGAACTGCAGCTTCGTCATGTGCGCGCGGCAGCGCTCGATTTCGGCCTCGACGGCATCGGCGTCGCTCATGCCCGGCGCGACTTCCGCCAGAAATCCCGAATACCAGCCCGACACGCACACGAGCCCGAACTCGGCGAGCTTCGCCTTCAGCTCGGGGCCCGTCTTCGGAAACTTGTTGCCGAGCTCGAAGCCCGCGTAGCCGATTTCGGCGCCTTCCTTCAGTGCCGTCTCGAGCGGCGTCTCGCCGCCGAGCGACGGCAGGTCGTCGTTCATCCACGACAGGGGATTGATACCGATGCGAACGTTCCAGCTCATGACGTGCTTCCTTGGTTCGAATGTTGTTTTCGCGGAGCGGCGGATTGAATGGGGAAACGGATCAGCGCCGCTGCCGGGTTTTCTCGTCGAGATACGTCCGGTGCGCGCGTTCGACACCGGCGCGCGCGGATACCTGCGGCACCGCGACTTCCCACCACGCGCCGCCGTCCGCGGTCGTGCGCTCGTGCGTCGTGTCGATCACGATGACCTGGCTCGTCTTCGCTGCGCGCGCACGCTTCATTTCGCTGCGCAGCTCGCCGACGTCGCGCACGTGCACGGCTTCGGCGCCCATCGAGCGCGCATGCATCGCGAAGTCGATCGTCGAGCGTTCGCCGCCTTCCGGCACGCAGTCGTCGAGCATGTTGTTGAAGCTCGCGCCGCCGCAATTGATCTGCAGCCGCTCGATGCAGCCGTAGCCGCGGTTGTCGAGGATCACGACGATGAGCTTGCGGCCGAGCATCACGGACGTCGCGAGTTCGGCGTTGAGCATCATGTACGAGCCGTCGCCGACGATCACGATCACTTCGCGCTCGGGCCGCGCGAGCTTCGCGCCGAGGCCGCCTGCGACCTCGTAGCCCATGCACGAGTACGCGTAGTCCATGTGGTAGTTGCCCGGCACGCCGCTGCGCCACAGCTTGTGCAGTTCGGCCGGCAGCGTGCCGGCCGCGCACACGACGAGATCGTCGCGCGCGCTGTCGCGCCCCGCGTCGGCCGCCGAGTCGCGCACCGCGCCGATCACTTCCGCGTCGTACGGCAGGGTGTCCTTCGGCACGCGCGTGGTCAGCTCGGTCACGCGCGCGTTCCACGCGGCGGCCTGATCCTGGTTCGCGGCCGTCCACGCCGCATCCGCGCGCCAGCCGGCGAGCGCGGCCGACAGCTGGCCGAGGCCCGTGCGCGCATCGGCGATCAATTGTCGGCCGCGTTTCTTGCCCGCGTCGAACGGCTGCACGTTCAGGTTCAGCAGCGTCGCATTGCCGAACAGCGCGTGCGAGCCGGTCGTGAAGTCCTGCAGGCGCGTGCCGACCGCGAACACCACGTCGGCCTGCGCGGCCGCGCGGTTCGCGGCGGGCGAGCCCGTCACGCCGATCGAGCCGAGGTTCAGCGGGTGGTCCCACGCGAGGCTGCCCTTGCCGGCCTGCGATTCGGCGACCGGCACGCCGTGCGTGTCGGCGAACGTGCGCAGCGCGTCCCACGCCTGGCTGTACAGCACGCCGCCGCCGGCGACGATCAGCGGTTTCTTCGCCGCTTTCAACACGTCGAGCGCATCCGCGAGTTCGAGCGTGTCGGCAGGCGGGCGGCGCATCCGGATCACCGGCGGCGCGAAGAAATCCTCCGGCCAGTCGTACGCGAAGGTCTGCACGTCCTGCGGCAGCGCGAGGCACACGGGGCCGCACTGCGCGGGGTCGGTCATCACCTGGATCGCGCGCGGCAGTGCGACCAGCAGCTGCTCGGGCGACGTGATCCGGTCGAAGTAGCGCGTCACCGGCCGGAAGCAGTCGTTCGCGCTGACGTCGCCCTGTTCGAAGTCCTCGACCTGCTGCAGCACCGGGTCGGGCAGCCGCGACACGAACACGTCGCCGGGCAGCAGCAACAGCGGCAGCCGGCCGACGTGCGCGAGCGCCGCGGAGGTCAGCATGTTGGTCGCGCCGGGGCCGATGCTCGACGTCGCGGCCATCATTCGCTGGCGGAAGTTCGCTTTCGCGAACGCGACGGCCGCATTCGCCATTCCTTGCTCGTTGTGCGCGCGGAACGTCGGCAGCCGTTCTTTTTCGGCATGCAGCGCTTCGCCGAGCCCGGCCACGTTGCCGTGGCCGAAGATCGCGAACACGCCGCCGCAATACGGCAGGATCTCGGTGCGGCCGTCCGGCTGGACGACTTCGGCGCGCAGGGCGGCCAGGTAGCGCACGAGCGCCTGGCTGACGGTCAGTCTCACGGTGGTGGTCATCGTCTGTCGATCAGGAGGAATCGGGTGGTCATCACGGACATCTGCATCAGGCGGCTGCGGCGGCGCGCGCGGCGGCACGGCGGCCGAGCCACGCGTCGACCAGCTGCGCGAAATTGCCGGCCACTTCGTCGATCAGCGCCTGGTCGTCGATCCGGCCGGCGAGCCAGTGCAGCGACGCGTCGGCCCAAAGCGTGCGCCCGACCATGAAGCCCTTGACGATCGGGTTGGTCGCCGAGCGGAAGCTGTCGACCAGATATTGCAACGGCTGGTTCAGCCCGAGGATCACCGCGCCGCGGCAGTGCGGGTCGCGCTCGGCCACCAGCGTCTCGAGCCGGGCCCAGCCGTCGGCGCTCATCGGCGCGAGCTTCCACCACTCCGGCATCACGCCGAGGTTGTAGAAGCGCGCGACCGTGCGCAGCACCGCGTCGTCCTCGGTGCCGGGCGGCGTGACCGCGCGCGGCGGAATGATTTCCAGCAGCAGCTCGTTGCCGCTCGCGCGCGTGGCTTCCCACAGCTCCAGCACGCGCTGCTCCTGCGCGACGCGCAGGTCGACGTCGTCGTCGGGGTGGTAGTGGACGAGGCACTTCACGACCTGTTCGGTCGGCCAGTGCGTGAGCGACGAGCCGACCGAGCGCGTGTCGTCGAAGCACAGCGGCCGCGAGCCGGGCAGCTCGACCGGGCGGCCGACCCACCAGCCGCGGCCGGTGGCCGACGCGAGCGCGTCGCGGCCATATGCGCCGCCGTCGATCAGCACGCCGACGTGGCCTTCGATCCGGCGATCGCGCTCGACCTGTTCGGCCGCGCGCACGAGCAGGCGCTTGAGCGTCTTGATCCGCGCCTCGTCCGCGCCGGCCTGCACCGCGAGCTCGTAGAACTGGCTGCGATGGTCGAACGCCATCACGCACAGGTCGTCCCATGCGCGGCGCGGCACCGTCACGCGATGGAGGTGCGCGAGCGCGCGATCGGCGTCCACCTGCGGATTGCGGCTGCCGCCGAACCAGTGCGCGAGCTCGGCCGGCGTCGGCATCGCGGCCGAGCACGCGTGGCGCGACACGACGATCGCACCGCACGCATTCGCGATGCGCGTCGCTTGCGCCCAGCCGTGCCCGCGCAGCAGCCCGGACAGCAGGCCCGACAGGAACGCGTCGCCCGCGCCCAGCACGTTCAGGACTTCGACGCGTTCGCCGTGGAAGGTCGGCGCATTGTCGATGCGCGCAGGGATGTCGCCTTCAATCACGCAGCAGCCGAGCGCGCCGCGCTTGACCACCAGCACCGCACCGCTCGCGCGGCGCACGGCCTGCAGCGACGCGATCAGGTCGTGCGGCACGCCGCCCGCGATCAGGAATTCCTCCTCGGTGCCGACCAGCAGGTCGAACTCGCCGAGCACCTGCTGCAGCTGCCGCGTGACCTGCGCGTCGGGCACGTAGCGGTTCTCGCCCGCGCCGCGCGCGGTCAGCCCCCACAGCACCGGCCGGTAGTCGATGTCGAGGATCCGCACGACGCCGTGGCGGCGCGCGTAGCCGAGCGCGGTCAGCGACGCCTCGCGGGTGCCCGGCGTCGAAAGATGGGTGCCGGTGATCGCGAGCGCGCGGCAGCCGGCGATGAAGTCCTCGCGGATCTCGTCGGCGCGCACGGCCATGTCCGCGCAGTTCTCGCGCACGAACAGCAGCGGGAACGTGTCGCGATCCTTCAGCCCGAGCAGCACGAGCGCGGTCAGGCGTTCCGGATCGGTCTGCAGCTGGCTCGTGTCGCAGCCTTCGCGCTCGAGCGTCTCGCGCACGAAGCGGCCCATCTGCTCGTCGCCGACGCGCGAGATCATCGCGGTCTTCAGCCCGAGCCGGGCGACGCCGAACGCGACGTTGCCCGACGAGCCGCCGAGATACATCTGGAAGCTGCGCGCATCCTCCAGGCGGCTGCCGTACTGTTGCGCGTAAAGGTCCACGGCGACGCGGCCGAGGCAGGCGAGATCGATGGGGCGGTCAGTCGGAAAGTTCAACGGGCTCATATCACGTATCACGCTCGCGGCCGGCGTTCGACCCTGCCGGCGGATTGAGGGACCGATCCTGCGACGGCGGTCCGTCACGTGCGCGGCACGACACGGGAACGCCTGCCGCAAGGAATCGGGCTACGGAACGGAGTCTAGACTTTTTGGAAATCCAGTTCCCTAGGTGAAATCACGTAGAAATAAATTTCCAAATTTTCGAAGAAGTGATCTACAGTTTCATCCGGATGCTTCAGTCCGAATCGGATCCGATCGGACTCGGCCCGGCGGCGCGCAACGCGCCGTTTTTCCGCCCCCGGAGATGAGGAGACAGAGTGATCATGAAGACCAAGCTGATGGCCGCCGCGGCCGCCGCAATCCTGGCCATGCCGCTCGCGCATGCCGAGAAGATCGGCGTGACGATGGCATCGTTCGACGACACGTTCCTGACGATCCTGCGCAACAGCATCGGCGATGCGGCGAAGAAGGACGGCGCGACCGTGCAGATCGAGGACGGCGGCAACGACGTCGGCAAGCAGTTGAGCCAGGTCCAGAACATGATCGCGCAGAAGGTCGACGCGATCATCGTGAATGCGGTCGACACCGACGCGACGCCGAAGATCACCAAGATGGTGACCGCCGCGAAGATCCCGCTCGTCTACGTGAACCGCAAGCCGGTCGATTTCGACAAGCTGCCGGCCGGCGTCGCGGTGGTCGCGTCCGACGAGAAACAGTCGGGCACGCTGCAGGCGCGCCAGGTGTGCAAGCTGCTCGGCGGCAAGGGCGACATCCTGGTGCTGATGGGCGAGCTGTCCAACGAGTCGGCGCGCGCGCGCACGAAGGACATCGAGGACGTGATCGCGACCAAGGACTGTGCCGGCATGAAGATCGTCGACAAGCGCGAAGGCAAGTGGAGCCGCACGCAGGGCCAGGACATCACGATGAACTGGCTGAGCTCCGGGACGAAGTTCGACGCGATCGTGTCGAACAACGACGAAATGGCGATCGGCGCGATCAACGCGCTGAAGGCCGCGCGCAAGCTGACGCCGAAGACGGTCGTCGCGGGCATCGACGCGACGCCGGACGGGCTCGCGGCGATGAAGAGCGGCGAGCTGAAGGTGTCGGTGTACCAGAACGCGGCCGGGCAGGGCGCGCAGGCCGTCGCGGCCGCGCTCAAGCTGGCGAAGAAGCAGCCCGTCGAGCGCTTCGTGAACGTCCCGTTCGAACTCGTCACGCCGGAGAACATGAACCAGTACGCGAAGCACTGACCGGTTTTTCCGCTGAACTGCGCGGGCCCGGCGTGTCCGGGTTCGCGTGTGACTTTCGAGGAACGTCCATGTTTACAGCCAGGATGGCGCGCTCGATGGCGAGCGAAAGCGCGCCGGCCGCCTCGTCCGCCGCACCGGGTTCGTCCGGTGTGCCCGCCGCCGACTGCGTGCTCGAGGTGCGCGGCGTCGGCAAGTCGTTTCCCGGCGTCGTCGCGCTCGACGGCGTGCAGTTCCGCGTGCGGCGCGGCACCGTGCATGCGCTGATGGGCGAGAACGGCGCCGGCAAGTCGACGCTGATGAAGATCATCGCCGGCGTCTACACGCCCGACCAGGGCGAGATCCTGATCAACGGCGAGCCCGTCGTGCTGAACGGCCCGCTCGACGCGCTCGATCGCGGGATCGCGATGATCCACCAGGAACTCAACCTGATGCCGTACATGACGGTCGCGGAGAACATCTGGATCCGCCGCGAACCGAAGAACCGCTTCGGCCTGATCGATCACGCCGAGCTGCGCCGCCGCACCGCCGCGCTGTTCGAGCGGCTGTCGATCGACATCGACCCGGAAGCCGACGTGCGCACGCTGACGGTCGCGAGCCGCCAGATGGTCGAGATCGCGAAGGCCGTGTCGTTCGACTCCGACGTGCTGATCATGGACGAGCCGACTTCCGCGCTGACCGACAAGGAGGTCACGCACCTGTTCCGCATCATTCGCCAGCTGCGCGAGCAGGGCAAGGGCATCGTCTACATCACGCACAAGATGAACGAGCTGTTCGAGATCGCCGACGAGTTCTCGGTGTTCCGCGACGGCAAGTACATCGGCACGCACGCGTCGAGCGACGTCACGCGCGACGACATCATCCGCATGATGGTCGGCCGCGAGATCACGCAGATGTTCCCGAAGGAAGAGGTGCCGATCGGCGACGTCGTGCTGGCCGTGAAGAACCTCGGCGTCGACGGGGTGTTCCGCGACGTCAGCTTCGAGCTGCGCGCGGGCGAGATCCTCGGCGTCGCGGGCCTCGTCGGCTCGGGGCGCTCGAACGTCGCGGAGGCGCTGTTCGGCGTCGTGCCGGCCACCTCCGGCGAGATCCTGATCGACGGCAAGCCGGTGCGCATCGCCACGCCCGCGCAGGCGATGAAGCACGGGATGGCGTTCCTCACCGAGGACCGCAAGGACACCGGCTGCTTCCTGAATCTCGACCTGCTCGCGAACATGGAAGCGGCGGTGCTCAGCAACCGCTACGTGAAGTTCAATTTCGTGCGGCAGGCGCAGTTGAAACGCGACTGCGAGGAAATGAGCCGGATGCTGCGCGTGAAGACGCCCGGGCTGCACGAGGAAATCCAGAACCTGTCGGGCGGCAACCAGCAGAAGGTGCTGATCGGCAGATGGTTGCTCACGCAACCGCGCATCCTGATCCTCGACGAGCCGACCCGCGGGATCGACGTCGGCGCGAAGGCCGAGATCCACCGGCTCGTCAGCGCGCTCGCCGGCAAGGGCGTCGCGGTGCTGATGATCTCGTCGGAGATGCCGGAGGTGCTCGGCATGAGCGATCGCGTGATGGTGATGCACGAAGGCCGGATGACCGGCATCGTCGAACGCAAGGACGCCGACCAGGTCCGCATCATGGACCTGGCCTCGCGCTGAGCCGCAACAAGCATGGAGACAACTGAAATGGGCAACCTGAATCCGGTCGCGGACGCGCAGTCCATGACGATCAAGACGCGGCACGCGAAGTGGCCGCCCGAACTGAGCATCTTCCTGGTGCTGGTGGGCATCAGCCTGTTCTTCGAGGTGATCGGCTGGCTGGTCGTCGGGCAGAGCTTCCTGTTCAACGCGGAGCGGCTCGAGATCATCGTGCTGCAGATGGCCGTGATCGGCATCATCGCGGTCGGCGTGAACCTCGTGATCATCACGAGCGGGATCGACCTGTCGTCGGGGTCCGTCGTCGCGGCGGCGGCGGTCGTGTCGGCCAGCCTCGCGCAGGTGTCCGATTTTCCGCGCGCGGTGTTCCCGCACCTGACCGACCTGCCGATCATCTGGCCGGTGCTGGCCGGCGTGTGCGTCGGGCTGCTGGTCGGCCTGCTCAACGGCTCGCTGATCGCGCTGACGGGCATCCCGCCGTTCATCGCGACGCTCGGCACGATGGTGGCCGCGCGCGGCTTCGCGAAGTGGTTCACCAACGGGATGCCGGTATCGATGCTGACCGACCAGTTCGCGGCGATCGGCGCGGGCGCGAACCCGGTGATCATCTTCGTCGTGGTGGCCGCGATCTTCCACGTCGTGCTGCGCTACACGCGCTTCGGCAAGTACACGTATGCGATCGGCGCGAACCGCCACGCGGCCGTCGTATCGGGCATCAACGTGACGCGCCATCTGGTGTTCGTCTATGCGATCGCGGGCCTCCTGAGCGGGATCGCCGGCACCGTGACGGCCGCGCGCGCGATCTCAGGCCAGTCGGGCATGGGCGTGATGTACGAGCTCGACGCGATCGCGGCCGTCGTGATCGGCGGCACGTCGCTGTCGGGCGGCCTCGGGCGCGTGACGGGCACCGTGATCGGCGTGCTGATCCTCGGCGTGATGACGTCGGGCTTCACGTTCATCCGGATCGACGCGTACTACCAGGAGATGGTCAAGGGCGCGATCATCGTCGCGGCCGTGATCGCCGACCAGTATCGCAACAAGAAATCGCGCCGCTGACCGGCCGAGATCGAACACAACCGATCGGGAAGAAAATGAAGATCGCTTTGGATCCCTACATGATTCGCCACCTGCCGCTCGACCGGCTGCCGCATGCGGTGGCCGAGCTCGGCTACGACCAGATCGAGCTGTCGCCGCGCAGCGACTTTCTCGACTGGTGGGTGATGCCGCGCGCGACGCGCGAGCGCATGGCCGCGTTCCGGCAAGCGTTGCGCGCGAGCGGCGTGGGCCTTGCGTCGCTGCAGCCGATGTACCGCTGGGCCAGCCCGTTCGATGACGAGCGGCAGTGGGCGGTGCGCTGCTGGAAGAAGGCGATCGAGGTCGCGCTCGAGATGGAATGCCCGCTGATGGTCTCCGAATTCGGGCGCGGCGCGTCGCCGGAGCGCTCGGTCGGCGAACGGCCGGGCGCGAATCCGAAGGAGCTGTGCGAAGCCGCGTGGTTCCGTTCGATGGACGAGCTGCTGCCGATCCTCGAGCGCGAACGCATCGTGCTGTCGGTCGAGCCGCATCCGGAAGACTGGATCGAGCAACTGCAGCCGGCGATCGACATCGTCACGAACATCGGTTCGCCGTCGCTGAAGCTGTCGTACATCGCGCCGCACACGTTCTATTACGGCGACGACATGGCCGCGATGATCGCGGCCGCCGCGCCGATCCTCGCGCACGTGCGCGTGGCCGACACGTTCGACCACCGCAAGAGCAGCCAGCTGCGCTACATCGTGAACCCGCCGGGCTCGAACCAGATCCGCGTGCACCAGCATCTCGACATCGGGCAGGGCGAGATCGACTGGGACGTGTTTTTCCGCGCACTCGGCAGCGCCGGCTTCGACGGCGTGATGTCGTCGTGCGTGTTCGCGTGGGAGGACCGCGCGGAAGCGTCGTCGCGCTACATGCGCGACACGATCCAGCGCTACGTCGAACGCCATTTCGAACGGGCGGCCGCGCGCTGACCCGTTTTGGAACCATTGCCGACCGGCGCGGCACGGGCCGCGCCGTCGTTGAACCAGAGACTGGAGATATCCGGATGACCTTGCAAATCGGCGTGATCGGCTGCGGCGCGATCGGCCAGGACCATATCCGCAGGCTCACGCGCACGCTGTCCGGCGCGCGCGTGGTGGCCGTCAACGACATCGATCCGCAGCAGGCGCGCGATGCGGTGACGAAGTACGGGCTCGACGCGGAAATCTACGGCGACGGCCACGAAGTGGTCGCGGCTGCCGACGTACAGGCCGTGCTCGTCACGTCGTGGGGGCCGACGCACGAGGCGTTCGTGCTCGACGCGATCGCGCACGGCAAGCCGGTGTTCTGCGAGAAGCCTTTGGCCGTCACGGCCGACGGCTGCATGCGCATCGTCGAAGCCGAGGTCGCGCACGGCCGCCGGCTCGTGCAGGTCGGCTTCATGCGTCCGTACGACGAAGGCTATCGCGCGCTCAAGCGCGTGATCGACGGCGGCGAGATCGGCGCGCCGCTGATGCTGCATTGCGCGCACCGCAACCAGTCGGTCGGCGAGCGCTATACGACCGACATGGCGATCACCGACACGCTGATCCACGAACTAGACGTGCTGCGCTGGCTGCTCGGCGAGGACTATGCGAGCGCGCAGGTCGTCTATCCGAAGAAGACGCGCCATGCGTCCGCGCATCTCGCCGATCCGCAGATCGTGCTGCTCGAAACCGCGAGCGGCGTGCGCATCGACGTCGAGATCTTCGTGAACTGCCAATACGGCTACGACATCCAGTGCGAGGTGGTCGGCGAGAACGGCATCGCGAAGCTGCCCGATCCGCCCGCGGTCGGGCTCAAGCACGCGGCGCGGCAGTCGGTCGAGATCATGACCGACTGGAAGGAGCGCTTCATCGCGTCGTACGACGTCGAGCTGCAGGCGTTCATCGACGGCGTGCGGCAGGGTGCGCTGACCGGGCCGTCCGCGTGGGACGGCTATGCGGCGGCGGTCGCGGCCGATGCGTGCGTGCGCGCGCAGCAGAGCGGGGCGGTCGAGCCGATCGCGATGGCCGAACGCCCGGCGTTCTATCGCGGCTGAACCGGCTGAACACGCCGACACCGGGCCGCGTGTCCACGCGGCCATGCTCGCGGCCGCGCGCCGCTTTCCTGCGGGACTGACCGACATGACCATGAAGATTGGCTGCGCGCCCTGCTGCTGGGGCGTCGACGACGTGAAGAACCCGCACCTGCCGCCGTGGCGGCAGGTGCTCGCCGAGGCCGCACAGGCCGGCTATTCGGGCATCGAGCTCGGCCCGTACGGCTACATCCCGCTCGAGCTCGACGTGGTGAGCGCCGAGCTCGAGCGGCAGCGTTTGAGCATCACCGCCGGCACGATCTTCGACGACCTGGTGTCGCCGGAGCACCTGCCGAACCTGCTGCGCCAGACGCGCGAGATCTGCGCGCTGATCACGCGCTTGCCGAAGCTGCCGACGCAGCCGGGCCAGCGTCATGCGGCGCCGTATCTGGTCGTGATGGACTGGGGGCACGACGAACGCGACTACGCGGCCGGCCACGCCGATCGCGCGCCGCGCCTGTCCGCCGAACGCTGGGCGCGCATGGTCGACCACATTCGCGAAATCGCGACGATCGCGCGCGACGAATTCGGCGTGCGCGCGGTGATCCATCCGCATGCGGGCGGCTACATCGAGTTCGCGGACGAGATCGACCGGATCGTCGCCGACGTCGCGGCCGATACGGCGGGCCTCTGTCTCGACACCGGCCACCTTTACTACTCGGGGATGGATCCCGAGACGTGGCTGCGCCGTCACGCGGCGCGGCTCGACTACGTGCATTTCAAGGATATCGACGCGGCCGTGTACGACGCGGTGATGGGCGAACACATCGCCTTCTTCGCGGCGTGCGCGCGTGGCGTGATGTGCCCGATCGGCACCGGCGTGCTCGACTACCGCGCGATCCGTCGCGCGCTCGACGACATCGGCTATGCGGGAACCATCACGATCGAACAGGAGCGCGATCCGCGCAATGCCGGCACGAGCCTGCGCGACGTCGCGGCGAGCCGCGAGTTTCTCGCATCGGCCGGGTTCGCGTAATCGGCCGTCGGCCCGACCCTCTGCACACACTTTGAACACCTGAACACGGACAGGAACACGACAATCATGATCGACGGACAGATTCTGCTCGGACACTCGATTCCCTGGGGCATGGTCGGCGGCGGGCTCGGCAGCCAGATCGGCTACAGCCACCGGTCGGCCGCATTGCGAGACGGCAGCTTCCAGCTCGTTGCCGGCGCATTCGACATCGATGCCGAACGCGGGCGGCAATTCGGCGTGAAGCTCGGTGTCGACGCCGGGCGCTGCTATCCCGACTACCGGACGATGTTCGACGCCGAGGCGAAGCGTGCCGACGGCATCCGCGCGGTGTCGATCGCGACGCCGAACAACACGCACTTCGAAATTTGCCGCGCGGCGCTGAACGCGGGGCTGCACGTCGTGTGCGAAAAGCCGCTGTGCTTCACGACCGAGGAGGCCGAGGCGCTGCAGCGGCTGTCGGTCGAGAAGAACCGCATCGTCGGCGTCGCGTACGGCTATTCCGGACACCAGATGATCGAGCAGGCGCGCGAAATGATCGCGCGCGGCGATCTCGGCGAGATCCGCATCGTGCAGATGCAGTTCGCGCACGGCTTTCACAGCGAGGGCGTCGAAGCCGCGAGCGCCGCCGCGCGCTGGCGCGTCGACCCGAAGTTCGCGGGGCCGAGCTACGTGCTCGGCGACATCGGCACGCATCCGCTGTACATCTCCGAAGTGATGGCGCCGGAGCTGCGGATCAAACGGCTGATGTGCTCGCGGCAGAGCTTCGTGAAGAGTCGCGCGCCGCTCGAGGACAACGCGTTCACGATCATGGAGTACGACACGGGCGCGATCGGCTACGTGTGGTCGAGTGCGGTGAACGCGGGCTCGATGCACGGGCAGAAGGTGCGCGTGATCGGCTCGAAGGCGAGCGTCGAATGGTGGGACGAACATCCGAACCAGTTGCGCTACGAGATCCAGGGGCAGCCCGCGCAGGTGCTCGATCGCGGGATGGGCTATCTGCATCCGCACGCATTGCGCGAGGACCGCATCGGCGCCGGGCATCCGGAAGGGCTGTTCGAAGCGTGGTCGAATCTGTACGCACGCTTCGCGCTCGCGATGGACGCGGCCGATCGCGGCGACGCGCAGGCGTTGAAGAACATCCGCTTTCCGGATGTCCATGCGGGCGTCGAAGGCGTGCGGTGGGTCGAGAACTGCGTGCGGTCCGCCGATGCGGGCGGCGTATGGGTCGACTATCGGTGAGCAAGCGGTGAGCAAGCGGCGGCCGATGCGCGGCGCCGGCCGGCGGCCCAGGGCGGCTGCCGGCGACCCTCGGCGGAGCCGTCCGCATCGGCGTCGGTAGACGCCCTAATCTTTACGGCTCGGCGACGGCGTTGGAAAATCGTTTCCATTCCGGCCGTGGAGCGTGTGCAGGTGATGATCGAGCGCGTGGGAGCGAGCGTGCGGCGCGGGCCGTGCCGCAAACGTGATTAAATTCGCCCTTCATGCATGTCCATAGGTGAGTCCCGGGCGCACGCGCAGGCGGCGCGCGGATCGGGGCCGTCAACTTCGCGCTATCCGATGAGTTCATCCGAGAAACCACCCGCCACCGTCGAGGCGTTCCTGCAGCATCTGACGCAGGAGTACGACGGCCTCAGCAATCGCCTGAAGGTGATTGCGCGTCACGTGGAAACGCATCGGGACCAGCTGGGCCTGGAAGGCATCCAGTCGCTCGCGGAGGCGTGCGGCGTGCAGCCGTCGGCCGTCGTCCGGTTCGCGAAGCATTTCGGCTTTTCGGGTTTCTCCGAGATGCAGCGGCTGTTCCGCGAGGGGCTGGCCCAGCAGATCGCGCCGGGCCGCGCGTACAACCTGCGGCTGCGCGACGTGATCGAATCGGGCGAGTCGAGCCTGCAGCCCGAGCAGATCGCCGACGAATTCATCAAGGGCAGCATTGCCGGCATGCAGCAGCTGCGGCAGACGCTCGACCCGCACGCGCTCGCACAGGCCGTCGACCTGCTCGCCGACACGCAGGCGATCTGGATCGCCGGCTCGCGCCGCGCGTTTCCGATCGCCGTGTATCTCGACTATGCGCTGCAGCACACCGACAAGCGCATCGGCCTGTTCAGCGCGCTCGGCAGCATGCATCTCGGCCAGATCCGCTCGGTGCGCGAGGGCGACGTGATGATCGTGATCTCGTTCATGCCGTACGCGGAAGAGACGGTGCAGGTCGCGCAGCAGGCCGTGCAGCGCGGCGCGCGCCTGATCGCGATCACCGACAGCCGGATGAGCCCGCTCGCGCGGGAGGCCGAGGTGACGCTGATGGTGCAGGACAGCGAGACGTTCGGGTTCCGTGCACTGACCGCGACGATGGGCCTCGCGCAGAGCCTGTTCGTCGCGCTCGCGTACCGGCTCGAGCTGTCGTACCTGCCTACCGCCGACGGCGCCCACGGCACGCAGGCCGGCTGAAGGCCGGCTGAAGGCCGGCTGACGCCGGCCTTCGATTCGCCGGCCGCCCGCGCATTCCATCGGCGGGCGGCGCGTCGACCGCGCTTACTTCGCGGTCGGCATCGCGAATTCGGCGCCCTTGCCGATGCTCGACGCCCAGCGCTGCATCACCGACTTCTGGCGCGTGTAGAAGCGCACGCCTTCCTCGCCGTACGCGTGCATGTCGCCGAACAGGCTCTTCTTCCAGCCGCCGAAGCCGTGCCAGGCCATCGGCACCGGGATCGGCACGTTGATGCCGACCATGCCGACCTGGATGCGCCGCGCGAATTCGCGCGCGATGCCGCCGTCGCTCGTGAAGCATGCGACGCCGTTGCCGAATTCGTGTGCGTTGATCAGGTCGACCGCTGCGCCGAAGTCCTTCACGCGCACGCAGCCAAGCACCGGCCCGAAGATCTCTTCCTTGTAGATGCGCATGTCGGGGCTCACGTGATCGAACAGCGTGCCGCCGGTGAAGAAGCCTTCCTCGCGGCCCGGCACGCGCAGCCCGCGGCCGTCGACCACCAGTTGCGCGCCTTCGCTGACGCCTTGCCCGATATAACCTTCGATGCGCTTGAGCGCGTCGCCGGTGACGATCGGTCCCATCTCGACTTCCGGCGACATCCCGTCGCCGATCACCAGCTTGCGCGCGCGCTCGGCCACCAACGGCACGATCTTGTCGGCCACGTCGCCGACCAGCACCGCGATGCTGATCGCCATGCAGCGCTCGCCGGCCGAGCCGTACGCGGCGCCGATCAGCGCGTCGACCGCCTGCTCGATGTTCGCGTCCGGCATCACGACGAGATGGTTCTTCGCGCCGCCGAGCGCCTGCACGCGCTTGCCCGACTGCACCGCGCGCTGCTGCACGTAGGCCGCGATCGGCGTCGAGCCGACGAAGCTGACGGCCTGCACGTCCGGGTGGTCGAGGAGCGCGTCGACCGCGCCCTTGTCGCCCTGCACGACGTTGAACACGCCGGCGGGCAGGCCCGCCTGCGTGAGCAGGTCGGCGATGAACAGCGCCGCCGACGGGTCGCGTTCGCTCGGCTTCAGCACGAACGTGTTGCCCGTCGCGAGCGCGACCGGGAACATCCAGCACGGCACCATGCACGGGAAGTTGAACGGCGTGATGCCGGCGACGACGCCGAGCGGCTGGCGCATCGTCCAGTTGTCGATGCCGGTGCTGACCTGGTCGGTGAAGTCGCCCTTCAGCAGTTGCGGCACGCCGCATGCGAATTCGATGATGTCGATGCCGCGCGCGACTTCGCCCTGCGCATCCGAGAACACCTTGCCGTGCTCGGCCGTGATGATGGCGGCCAGCGTGTCGCGGTGTTCGTTCATCAACTGCAGGAAGCGGTGCAGCACGCGGGCGCGGCGGATCGGCGGCGTGTCGGCCCAGGCGGGGAACGCCGCACGGGCGGACGCGACGGCGCGCTGCACTTCGTCGTCGCCGGCGAGCGCGACGCGGCGCACCGCGCGGCCGAGCGCCGGATTGAAGACGTCCTGGAAGCGGCCGCTGCGGCCGGCGACGGGTGCGCCGTCGATGTAGTGGCCGACGTCGGCGTCGGACGTATAGGCGGGAACCGTGGTCATGCGTGTCTCCTGGGCATGGGAATGGGGGTGGACGGAACCTAGTCTAGGCAAAGCGGCGGGGCGGGAGAAGGCCGCGCAGCTTGATTCACTGTTCAGAATTCTGAATAATCGGCGGATGAATCAGCAAAATGTCCAGGCGCTCTGGCCGCATATCCACTCGCTGACGGTCCTCGCCGCGGCCGGCAGTTTCACGGCCGCCGCGCAGCGGCTCGGCATCAGCAAGGCCGCGATGAGCCAGCGCATCGCCGATCTCGAGAAGGCGGCCGGCGTGCCGCTCGTGCGGCGCACGACGCGCAGCGTGCGGCTCACCGACGCCGGGCAGACGCTGGTCGACAGCACGCGCGACGCGTTCGAATCGATCGGCCAGCACTTCGCGCGCGTAAAGGAACTCGCCGGCGAGCCGCGCGGGCTGCTGCGCGTGACGGCGCCAGTCGCGCTCGGGCGCCAGCAGGTCGTGCCGCACCTGCCCGATTTCCTGCGTCAGCACCCGGGCGTGCACATCGAACTCGACCTGTCCGACCGGCTGCATTCGCTGACGCAGGAGGGCTTCGACCTCGCGATCCGCCATACGACGACCGCGCCGCAAACCCACGTCGCGTGGAAGCTGTGCGACACGCGTTCGCTGCTGGTCGCGAGCCGCGACTACCTCGACGCGCGCGGTGCGCCGCGCCACCCGAGCGAACTCGTCGACCACAGCTGCCTGTGCTACCTGCGCGACAACGAACCGGCCGCCTGGAGCTTCGAGCCGGACGGCCGGCGGCGCCAGCGCGTGAGCGTGCCGGTGCGCGGCAGCTTCGCGGCCAACAACAGCGAGGCGATGCGCGAGGCCGCGCTCGGCGGGCTCGGCATCGCGCTGCTGCCGGATTTCAGCGCGCAGCGCGATCTCGATGCGGGCCGGCTCGTCGCGCTGCTGGACGGCTGGCGGCCGTCGGGTGCGTTCGGCGACCACATCTTCGCGCTGCGGCCGTACAGCCCGGTCGTGCCGAGCGCGGTGCGTGCGCTCGTGCGGCATCTGCGCGAGCGGCTCGCGGGCGGGTTCACGGGCGCCTGACGGGCGCTCGGCGGGCGCTTGGCATGACGAGCGCGTGCCGAGCGCGGGCGCGCCGCGTCGCGCGGCCGGGCCCGGGCCGCGCGGGCAGGGGCGGCCGCGCTGCGGTAAAATCGCCGCTTCCTCCCGCGCCCGTGTGGCGCGTCATTCGAAGGTCGACAGCCGATGCAGATTCACAAGGAAGTGGACGCGCGCGGGCTCAATTGCCCGTTGCCGATCCTGCGCGCCAAGAAAGCGCTCGCCGATATGGAGAGCGGGCAGATCCTCAAGGTGCTCGCGACCGATCCGGGTTCGCAGCGCGATTTCGCCGCGTTCGCGAAGCAGACGGGCAACGAGATCGTCGAAGTGACGACGCAGGACAAGACCTTCGTGTTCCTGATGCGCCGCCGCTGACGGCCCGCATCACGCGCCCCTTGCGGCGCCCGCGCCCGCTCGCGCACCGCCCGCTGCGGTCCGGCCGCGCCAACGGCGCGACACGAGCGCCAGCACAGACCCTCGCCCAGGCGCCTGTTCCATGGGAAACGCTCGTCTGACGCCTCTGACAATTCTTAAACCTCGCCGCACGACCGGCTGCGTATACTGACCCGGCCGGTCGTCCGTCTCGGATGGATGCACCGGCCACGGTACGTCATACGAGGCGGGCACGGGGGCCATGCCTGACGCTGCCGTCGTACAAACGGGGAGAGGACATGTCCTTCAGACCAGGGACCATTCGAAGTCCGTCCGCAGCGGAATGCATCGCGCCCGCACGCGCGGCGGGGTTGAGCCGGATCGAGCTCGACCCGCAACGGGATCGCCACGCGCGTGCCGCGCTCGAGGCGTATGCCGATTCGGCGGCGGCCGAGATGCCGTGGCTGGCCGAATCGCTCGACGAACGGCTGCGCGGCGCCGCGCGGGACGACGGCGCGGGCTTCACGTATTGCGGCGCGACGATCGGGCGCGTGTTCGATCTCGCGCAGGCGTGGGCGGCGAGCCAGCCCGACTATGCGGCGCCGGCGTGGGAGCGCGTGCGCAGCCAGCTGGAGCGGATGCTGGGGCAGCCCACGCTGGGGCAGCCCATGCTGGGCCAGCCGGAAGCGCCGCCAGTTGCGCGACGGGAAGGATTATTCGAATAAAGGACCGTAGTCCGCGCAATTTCTTGGCGAATTTCATACTACTATGATGAAATCGCCGGTTCGTCCGTGCCCCGTTTTTGAGATGGGTGGCCGGGGCGCCGTGTCGCGCAGGTTGCGCGCTCGGCAAACGACGGCTCGTCGGCCGGTGTCGGGCGCCGCGCGCATGCTGCGCGGCGGGATGAGTGCGGGGAGCTGAACTGGACGAATCGATTTCGATTTGCGGGGTGCTATGAGAATTGCTGTACTGGATGATGATCCGGCCCAGACGGATTTCGTCAGTCAAACGCTGACGGCCGTCGGCCACACGTGCTATGCGTTCAAGGAAGGCAAGGCCCTGAAGAAGCGTCTGCAGCGCGAGACGTTCGATCTGCTCGTGCTCGACTGGAACGTGCCCGACATGTCCGGCGAGGAAGTGCTCAAGTGGGTGCGTGCGAACCAGACCGAGCACAGCCTGCCGATCATCTTCATGACGAGCCGCGACGACGAGGCGGGGATCACGCAGATCCTCAACGCCGGCGCGGACGATTACGTGGTCAAGCCCGTGTCGGGCCCGATCCTGCGCGCGCGCATCGGCTCGCTGCTGCGCCGCGCGTATCCGGTCAACGCGGAGGCGACCGTTCGCGAGTTCGACCAGTTCCGCTTCGACGTGAACCTGAAGCAGGCCTATGTCGGCGACAAGGCCGTGAGCCTCACGCAGAAGGAATTCGAGCTCGCGCTGCTGCTGTTCCAGCACCTCGACCGGCCGCTGTCGCGCGCGCACATTCTCGATCTCGTGTGGAAGCAGGCGACCGACATCCCGTCGCGCACGATGGACACGCACATCTCGATGCTGCGCACGAAGCTCGGCCTGCGGCCGGAAAACGGCTATCGCCTCGCGCCGATCTACGGCTACGGCTACCGGCTCGAGCGGGTCGGTCAGGGAGAGCCGGAGTGACCCGGCGCATCACCCGGCGCACGGCGAACCTGCGCACGGCGGCACTGCATGCGGCGTGCGCGGTCGCGTTTGCGTTCGCGGCGCAGCAGGCCGTCGCGCAGCCGAGCGCTGCCGCGGGCAAGATGGTCGTCTACCGCACGCATGCCGGCGACACGCTGTACGACGTCGCCGCGCGCTACCTGCAGGGCCCGGACGACTGGCAGCTGCTGCAACGGATCAACGGCGTGCCCGCGCCGAAACACCTGCAGCCCGACATCGCGCTGAAGCTGCCGGTCGCGCGGCTGCGCAAGGAAAAGCTGACCGCGCGCGTCGTCGCGGTGCAGGGCACGGCCGAGCGCGCGTCCGGCGGCGCGTACGCGCCGCTCGCGAACGAAGCGACGCTGACCGAGGGCGACCGCGTGCGCACGGGCGCGAACGGCTTCCTGACGCTCGAACTGGCCGACGGCACGCACATGAGCCTGCCGCCCGACAGCCAGCTCGACCTGAAGACCTTGCGCCGCACCGTGCTGACCGGCACGCTCGATCGCGAGTTCGAGCTCACGCGCGGCTCGGTCGACAGCGAGGTCACGCATCTGAAGAAGCGCGACGACCGCTTCCAGATCCGCTCGCCGTCGGTCGTGGCCGGCGTGCGCGGCACGCGGTTCCGCGTGAACTACGACGCCGCCGGCAACGCGGCGACGCGTGTCGAGGTGCTCGACGGCACCGTCGGCGTCGCGGGCAAGCAGCAGCCGGCCGACCCGACGCTCGTGCATGCGAACTTCGGCAGCGTCACGACGTCGTCCGGCGCGGTCGGCGCACCCGTGCAGCTGCTGCCGGCGCCCGCGCTCACGCATCCGGACAAGGTGCAGGACGAGCCCGACCTCACGTTCGACGTCGCGCCGCTCGAGCATGCGCATGCGTATCACCTGCAACTCGCGCGCGACGCGGGGATGCTCGAACTGTTCAGCGAAACGCGCACGGTCTCGTCGCGCGCGGTGTTCCGCGAGGTGCCGAACGGCACGTACTTCGTCCGGATTTCCGCGATCGACGACAACGGCCTCGAAGGCATGCCGCACATTTACGCGTTCGAGCGGCGCCTGATGGGGCTCGATGCGAGCGCGTCGCCCGGCCCGGACGGCTACGAGTTCCGCTGGGCGCCGAACGACGCGGCCAAGGACGCGCGTTATCGGTTCGTGCTGTCGCACTCGAAGGACCTGAGCGCGCCGGTCGTCGACCAGATGGGCCTGCAGGCGCGCCGGATCACGGTCTCCCACCTGCCGCCCGGCGACTACTACTGGGCGGTGACGGTCGAGGAGTTCGAGGGCGGCAAGTTCTATCAGAAGACGAGTCCGGTCAGCGCGTTCACGTTGTCGCGCTGACCCGCGGCGCATGAAAACCGACTCCGTTTCCCCGCGGCGGCGCCTCGGCCGCCGCTTCCTGATCGAGTGGATCGCGATCGGCTGCCTCGGGATCGCGGTGATACTCGCGTGCGCGCTCGGCCGGCTGTCGTCGAGCGTCGACGGGCTGATCTACGACCGGCTGCTGATGCTGCGCAGCCTGCCGCTGTCGCCCGACGTCGTCGTCGTCGACATCGACAACCAGAGCGTGTCCGCACTCGGCCGCTGGCCGTGGCCGCGCAGCGTGCACGCGCGGCTGCTCGACACGCTGGCGCGTGCGCAGCCGGCCGCGGTCGTCTACGACGTGCTGTTTACCGAGCAGTCGCCGGAGGATCGCGCGTTCGCCGACGCGATGGCCCGTGTGCCGACCTTCCTGCCCGTCTTGCTGAGCCCCGAACAGGCGGACGGCACGCGCACCGTCGATCCGCCGGTGGCGGAGCTGTCGGCACGCACGATGGGACTCGGCCACATCAATCTCGAAGTCGATCCCGACGGCATCGTGCGTAGCGTCGCGCTGTTCGAAAGCGACGGCCGCGTGCGCTGGCCGCAGCTGATGGTGCCCGTCTATCGTGCGATCCAGGCCGGCCGGCTGCATCCGGTCGGCGGCACGCCCGGCGCGCAAGCGCACGACCTGTCGCGCGACGCGACCGGCGACGGCCGCTACCTGATCCCGTTCAGCCGCAACACGCCCGCGTATCCGACGCTGTCGTTCGACGACGTGCTCGAAGGGCGCGTGAAACCCGACGCACTGCGCGGCAAGATCGTCGTCGTCGGCGTGACGGCGTCGGGCCTCTACGACCGCTTCGCGACGCCGGTGTCGGGCGACTTCGGTCCGCTCGCCGGCGTGTACATCCACGCGAACGTGCTCGACATGCTGACGACCGGCAGCGCGATCCTGCCTGCATCGCGTGCCGGACTCTTCGCCGCCTCGCTGCTGCCGCTCGCCGTGCTGCTGGGCGGCTTCCTGATGCTGTCGCCATGGCGCGCGCTGCTGCTGACGCTGAGCCTGGCCGCGCTGGCCGTCGTCGCGAGCCTGGCGCTGCTGTTCGAGGCGCGCATATGGCTATCGCCCGCGCCGGCCATCTTCGGGCTGGTCGCCGTCTACCCGATCTGGAACTGGCGGCGCCTGGAAATGACGATGTCGTACCTGCGCCGCGAGCTGCAGCGGCTCGCCGATGAGCCGCACCTGCTGCCCGAGGCGCCGCGCACGCGCAGCGTCGGCGGCGACGTGCTCGAACGGCAGATGGCGCTGATGGCGCAGGCCGCGCAGCGCGTGCAGGACATGAAGCGCTTCGTGTGGGACAGCCTCGACAGCATGCCGGAGCCGATCTTCGTCACCGACCTGGCCGGCACCGTGCTGATCGCGAACCATGCGGCGAAGCGCTACGGTTCGCGGCTCGCGCTGCCGGTGCCGGAAGGGCGGCCGCTGCGCGCCGCGCTCGGCGAGCTGACCTTCATGAAGACCGTCGACGGCAACGCCGAACACGACGTCACGATCCGCGCACACTGGCCGGACGCGCTCGACCCGACGCTCGGGGCCGAAGACGAAGCGATGGCGCGCGGCATCGAGGTGCGCGATCGCGACGGGCTCGACCATCTGTTACGCTACGCCCCGTGTACGAACGCGCAGGGCCACGTGACGGGCTGGATCGCCGGTCTGGTCGACGTGACCGAGCTGCACGCGGCCGAGCGGCAGCGCGAGGAGGCGCTGCACCTGCTGTCGCACGACATGCGCTCGCCGCAGTCGTCGATCCTCGCGCTCGTCGAGATCGAGCGCGATCGTGTCGAAACCGACGCGATGCGCGGGCTGCTCGCGCGGATCGAGCGCTATGCGCACCGTGCGCTGTCGCTCGCCGACGAGTTCGTGCAGCTGGCGCGCGCGGAGTCGCAGGCGTACCAGCTCGAACCGACGAGCCTGGTCGACGTGCTGATCGACGCGAGCGACGAAGTCTGGCCGCAGGCGCAGGCAAAGCGCATCCGCATCGAGACCGACGTCGGGGCCGACATGTGCTGGACGCGCGCCGACCGCTCGCTGATCACGCGCGCGTTCGTCAACCTGCTGAACAACGCAGTCAAATACAGTCCGTCCGACACGGTGATCGCGTGTACGCTGTCGGTCGAGCATGCATCGAAGCGGATCTTCTGTACGATTCGCGATCAGGGGTACGGCATCGCGCCGGAAGATCTGCAGCATCTGTTCGAGCGTTTCAAGCGGTTCCATGCCGGCGAGCGGCCCGAAATCTCGGGCTCCGGGCTCGGCATGGCATTCGTGAAGACGGTCGTCACGCGCCACGGCGGCAGCGTGACGGTCGACAGCGAAGTGGGTGTCGGCACCGCGGTGACGGTGTCGCTGCCCGCGATCGACGAGCCGTCCGCCTGACAGGGCCGGGCACGACGGCAGGCATTTGGGGGAAGTCATGAGAAAGGAATGGGCAGCGGCCGCGCTGGCGGCGTCGCTGTTGACCGGTTGCGCCGGCGTCACGACCGGCGTGAGCGCGCTCGGGCAGCCGAATGCGTTCGCATCCGGTGCGCACGGCTACGATTTCGTTCGCACGGCCGCTCAGGCCGACGATGCCGAATACCGGCAGATCGAGACGCTCGTGCACGACGAGCTCGCGCAGCGCGGCTTCGACGCGCAGCCTGGCCAGGCCGCGCGCTACCGGCTGTCGATCGCGTATGCGACGCAGCCGGCGTCGGTCGCGGCGACGGCCGACCAGTGCGGCGCGGCAAGCAGCGCGTGCGTGACCGTCGACGGACCGGCGCCGTTCGCGCTGCCGTTCGCGGGCAAGGTGTACCGCCACGTGCTGACGCTGCGTTTCGTCGATGCGAAGACGGGCGTCGACGTCTATCGCGTGTCGGCGTCGCTGCGCGATCGCGATGCGCTCACGCAGCAGGCCGCGCCGACGCTCGTGAAGAGCGCGCTCGCGAAGCTGCCGTTCGAGCAGGGTGACGGCTGGCTCGTGAAGACGAAAAAAGACGACGCGGGCGCAATGCCGGGCGTCGTCTCGGTGAAGCCGGCCGTCACGCGCTGACGCGCCGGCCGTGAGGCGAGGGCGGCCCGCCGGGGAGGCGAGGCCGGCCCGTGCCGCGTTCAGGCAGCCGGTTGCCCGTTGCCGCGCGCGCGCAGGTACGCGTCGAAGTCGGTGCCGACTTCCGGGTGGCGCAGCGCGAACTCGACCGTCGCCTTCAGGTAGCCGAGCTTGCTGCCGCAGTCGTAGCGCGTGCCTTGGTACTTGTAGGCCAGCACCTGTTCGTCGGCGAGCAGCGCCTGGATCGCATCGGTGAGCTGCAGCTCGCCGCCCGCGCCCGGCTTCAGTGCACGCAGGTGTTCGAAGATCCGCGGCTTCAGGATGTAGCGGCCGACCACGCCGAGGTTCGACGGCGCGACTTCCGGCTCCGGTTTCTCGACGATCGCCGACATCTTGACGATCGACTCTTCCCACTCCTTGCCGTCGACGATGCCGTACGACTTCGTCTCCGACGGCGGGATCTCTTCCACGCCGATCACCGAGCTGTGATAGTGGTCGAACACGTCGACCATCTGCTTCATCACGGGCGGGTTGCCGTCGAGCAGGTCGTCGGCGAGGATCACCGCGAACGGGTTGTCGGCGACGAGCTTCTCCGCGCACAGCACCGCATGGCCGAGGCCGAGCGCTTCCGGCTGGCGCACGTAGAAGCAGTCGACATGGCTCGGCTTGATGCTGCGCACGAGCTCGAGCAGCTTCTCCTTGCCGCGCGCCTCGAGTTCGGCCTCGACCTCGTACGACTTGTCGAAGTGATCCTCGATCGCGCGCTTGCTGCGCCCGGTCACGAAGATCATCTCGGTGATGCCCGCGGCGATCGCTTCCTCGACTGCGTACTGGATCAGCGGCTTGTCGACGACGGGCAGCATTTCCTTCGGGCTCGCCTTCGTTGCCGGGAGGAACCGCGTGCCGAGACCGGCAACGGGGAATACCGCCTTGGTGACTTTCAACATGATCGAACCTTTATTCCTGTAATCGACTTGTCAGACAGCCTATGTTCACGTTCCGATTATAGTGAACGCAAACGACCTTACCGTTTGTTACGCAGGCAACCGATCGAGCTGAGCGCGCAGTTTCTCCAGCGTGCTCTGGAATTCCGCGACGCGTTTCTGCTCCTGTTCGACCACGGCCGGCGGCGCTTTCGCGACGAACGCCTCGTTGCCGAGCTTCGCGTTGCACTTCGCGATCTCGCCGGTCAGGCGCGCGATTTCCTTCGACAGGCGCTCGCGTTCGGCCGCGACGTCGATTTCCACCTTCAGCACCAGCTTGTTCGGGCCCACGATCGCGATCGGCGCGCCGTGCGCTTCCTTGTCGAGGGTCGCTTCGTCGGCCAGGATCTGCACTTCCGACAGGCGCGCGAGCGCCTGCACGTACGGCGCGAACGAGCGCAGGCGCTCGGCATCGCCGGCCGCCAGCAGCGGCACCTTGGTCGCCGGCGACAGGTTCATCTCGCCGCGCAGGTTGCGGCACGCGTCGACGATCGCCTTCAGGTCGGCCGCCCATTGTTCGGACGCCTCGTCGATCTTCTGCAGGTTCGCGACCGGATACGCCTGCGTCATCAGCGACGCTTCGCCCTCCGCCTTGCCTTGCGGATAACGGCCGGCGAGCGGCGCGACCTTCTGCCAGAGCGCTTCGGTGATGAACGGGATGATCGGGTGCGCGAGGCGCAGCACCGTTTCCAGCACACGCAGCAGCGTGCGGCGCGTCGCGCGCTGCTGTTCCGGCGTGCCGTTCTGGATCTGTACCTTCGCGAGTTCGAGGTACCAGTCGCAGTACTCGTCCCACACGAACTTGTAGATGCTGGTCGCGATGTTGTCGAAGCGGTAATCGGCGAAGCCCTTCGCGATGTCGGCCTCGGTGCGCTGCAGGAGCGACACGATCCAGCGGTCGGCCGCCGAGAAGTCGAGGTAGCCGCCGGGGCCGCAGTCGCCCGCGCCGCACACTTCCGGCTTGTCGGCGCCGCAGTCGTGGCCTTCGCAGTTCATCAGCACGAAGCGCGTCGCGTTCCACAGCTTGTTGCAGAAGTTGCGATAGCCTTCGCAGCGCGCGAGGTCGAAGTTCACGTTGCGGCCGAGCGTCGCCATCGACGCCATCGTGAAGCGCAGCGCGTCGGTGCCGAACGCGGCGATGCCGTCCGGGAATTCCTTGCGCGTCTTCTTCTCGATGGTGGCGGCCTGTTTCGGGTTCATCAGGCCGGTCGTGCGCTTCGCGACCAGCGTCTCGAGGTCGATGCCGTCGACGATGTCGATCGGGTCGAGCGTGTTGCCCTTGCTCTTCGACATCTTCTGGCCTTCCGCGTCGCGCACGAGACCGTGCACGTAGACGGTGTGGAACGGCACCTTGCCGGTGAAGTGCGTCGTCATCATCACCATCCGGGCGACCCAGAAGAAGATGATGTCGAAGCCGGTGACGAGCACCGACGACGGCAGGAAGTGCTGCAGTTCAGGCGTTTCGTTCGGCCAGCCGAGCGACGAGAACGGCACGAGCGCCGACGAGAACCACGTGTCGAGCACGTCCTCGTCGCGCTTCAGCGCGCCGGTGTAGCCCTTCGCGGCGGCCTGCGCGCGCGCCTCTTCCTCGTCGCGCGCGACGAACACCTCGCCGTTCTCGCCGTACCACGCGGGAATCTGGTGGCCCCACCAGAGCTGGCGCGAGATGCACCAGTCCTGGATGTTCTCGAGCCACTGGTAGTAGGTGGTCGTCCAGTTTTCCGGCACGAACTTGATCTGGCCGCTGCGCACGACGTCGAGCGACGTTTCGGTGATCGACTTGCCCGGGTTGAACGTGCCTTCCGGCGCCGCCTTCGTCATCGCGACGAACCACTGGTCGGTCAGCATCGGCTCGATCACGACGCCCGTGCGGTCGCCGCGCGGCACCATCAGCTTGTGCGGCTTCACGGAGTCGAGGAAGCCCTCCGCATCGAGGTCGGCGACGATCGCCTTGCGCGCGTCGAAGCGGTCGAGGCCGCGATACTGCTCGGGGCCGTTGTCGTTGATCTTCGCGTCGAGCGTCAGGATCTCGATCGGCGCGAGGTTGTGGCGCAGGCCGACCTGGTAGTCGTTGAAGTCGTGCGCGGGCGTGACCTTCACGACGCCCGTGCCGAACTCGCGGTCGACGTAGTCGTCGGCGATCACCGGGATCTCGCGGCCCGTCAGCGGCAGCGTGACGAGCTTGCCGATCAGGTGCGCGTAGCGCTCGTCTTCCGGGTGGACCATCAGCGCGACGTCGCCGAGCATCGTTTCCGGACGCGTGGTCGCGACGGTCAGCGAGCCCGAACCGTCGACGAGCGGGTAGCGGATGTGCCACAGGTGGCCGTTTTCCTCCTCGCTCGCGACTTCGAGGTCCGACACCGCGGTGAGCAGCACCGGATCCCAGTTCACGAGGCGCTTGCCGCGGTAGATCAGGCCCTGTTCGTACAGCGTGACGAACACGTCGCGCACGGCGGCCGACATCTTGTCGTCCATCGTGAAATATTCGCGCGACCAGTCGGTCGACGCGCCGAGGCGGCGCACCTGGCCCGTGATCGTCGAGCCGGACTGCTGCTTCCACTCCCACACGCGCTCGACGAATTTCTCGCGGCCGAGGTCATGGCGCGACACGCCCTGCGCATCGAGCTGGCGCTCGACGACGATCTGGGTCGCGATCCCCGCGTGGTCGGTGCCGGGCACCCACAGCGTGTTCTCGCCGAGCATCCGGTGGTAGCGGGCGAGGCCGTCCATGATCGTCTGGTTGAACGCATGGCCCATGTGCAGCGTACCGGTGACGTTCGGCGGCGGCAGCTGGATCGCGAAATCGGGACGCGCCGGGTCGAATGCCGGGGCGGCATAGCCGCGTTTTTCCCACTCCGGCCCCCATTGGGACTCGATGGTGTGGGGTTCGAAACTCTTCGCAAGCGTGCTGTCGCTCATGGTTGGAAATCTGCCGAAAAATGCGTGAATTGGATGCCGAATCTGACAATTATAAATGGATGCACATCGGCCAGCCATCGCCTTGCCGGCACGGGCCCGTCGCGACGCGGTCGCCATGCCGTTGAAGCATGCCGCCGAATGGACCGGAAACGGCATCGCGCGGTCGACTTATAATGGCGGGTCCGCATTTTTTCGCACGTCCGCTGCCGCTCCATGCCCGATCTGCTCGCCAATCTGAACCCTGAACAATACGCCGCCGTCACGTTGCCGAACGAACCGGCGCTGATCCTCGCGGGGGCGGGCAGCGGCAAGACCCGCGTGCTGATCACGCGCATCGCGTGGCTGATCCAGCAGGGCTACGCATCACCGGCCACCGTGCTCGCCGTCACCTTCACGAACAAGGCCGCGCGCGAGATGATGGCGCGCCTGTCGGCGATGATGCCGATCGATACGCGCGGGATGTGGATCGGCACGTTCCACGGGCTGTGCAACCGGATGCTGCGCACGCACTGGCGCGACGCCGGCCTGCCGCAGACCTTCCAGATCCTCGACACGGCCGACCAGCTGTCGGCGATCAAGCGGCTGATGAAGGCGGCGAACGTCGACGACGAGAAATACCCGCCGAAGAACGTCCAGTACTTCATCAACAACGCGAAGGAGCAGGGGCTGCGGCCCGACAAGGTCGACGCGACCGACAATTTCAACCGCAAGTTCGTCGAGCTGTACCAGGCGTACGACCAGCAGTGCCAGCGCGAGGGCGTCGTCGATTTCCCCGAGCTGCTGCTGCGCTGCTACGAGCTGCTCGCGTACAACGCGCCGCTGCGCGCGCACTACCAGGCGCGTTTCAGGCACATCCTCGTCGACGAGTTCCAGGACACCAACAAGCTGCAGTACGCGTGGCTCAAGATGCTCGCGGGCGGCGAGAACGCGATCTTCGCGGTCGGCGACGACGACCAGTCGATCTACGCGTTCCGCGGCGCGAACGTCGGCAACATGCGCGACTTCGAAGACGAATTCCGCGTGCGCAACCTGATCAAGCTCGAGCAGAACTACCGGTCGCACGGCAACATCCTCGATGCGGCGAACCAGCTGATCTCGAACAACGCGCATCGCCTCGGCAAGAACCTGCGCACCGACGCCGGCCACGGCGAGCCCGTGCGCGTGTACGAGGCGAGCACCGATTCGCGGGAAGCCGGCTGGATCGTCGAGGAGATCCGTTCGCTGATCAACACCGGCATGGCGCGCAGCGAAGTGGCCGTCCTGTACCGCAGCAACGCGCAGTCGCGCTCGATCGAGCACACGCTGATGTCGTCGGGCATCCCGTACCGCGTGTACGGCGGCCTGCGCTTCTTCGAACGGCAGGAAGTGAAGCACGCGCTCGCGTACCTGCGCCTGATCGACAACCCGAACGACGACACGGCGTTCGTGCGCGTCGTGAACTTCCCGACCCGCGGGATCGGCGCGCGCTCGATCGAGCAGCTCGCCGATGCCGCGCGCCTGTACGGCTGCTCGATGGCCGCCGCGATTCCGTACGTGACGGGCAAGGCCGGCACGAGCCTCGGCGGGTTCGCGAACCTGGTCGCGAAGATGCGCGCCGATACGCAGCACATGAACCTGCCCGACACCGTCGAGCACATCGTGCGCGCCAGTGGCCTCGCAGATTTCTACCAGGGCGAGCGCGAAGGCCAGGACCGCCTCGAGAACTTGCAGGAACTCGTGAACGCGGCCACCGCGTTCATCGCCGAGGAAGGCTACGGGCTCGACACGCCGGCCCGCTCGATTCCGTTGCGCGCGGGCGCGATCGCGGCGCCCGAGCTCGGTACCGCGACCGACGATCCGGCGGTCGACGTGCTCGATCCGGCGTCACCGGCCGACCCGGCACAAAATCCCGACACGATGACGCCGCTCGCCGGCTTCCTGTCGCATGCATCGCTGGAGGCCGGCGACAACCAGGCGCAGGCCGGCCAGGACGCGGTGCAGCTGATGACGGTGCACGCGGCGAAGGGCCTCGAATTCTCGGCCGTGTTCATCACCGGCCTCGAGGAAGGGCTGTTCCCGCACGAGAACAGCGTGCTCGAATCGGACGGCCTCGAGGAAGAGCGCCGGCTGATGTACGTCGCGATCACGCGCGCGAAGGAGCGGCTCTACCTGTCGTTCGCGCAGAGCCGGATGCTGCACGGCCAGACGCGCTACAACGTGCGCTCGCGCTTCTTCGACGAACTGCCGGAGCACGTGCTGAAGTGGCTCACGCCGAAGGTCGAGGCCGGCTCGCGCTGGGGCGGCCGCTCGGACAACGCCGGCTGGGGGCGCGACTGGTTCGCGCGGCCGGGCGGCGGCAGCCGCGAGCAGGTGGTCGACGCGGCGGTCACCGCGCCGCTGCCGGCCTTCGCGAACAAGCAGCGCGCGGCCGACACCGGGTTCCGCGTCGGCCAGCAGGTCTTCCATACCAAGTTCGGCGAGGGCACGGTCACCGCGCTCGAAGGCAACGGCGCCGATGCGAAGGCGCAGGTGAAGTTCAAGCGGCACGGCGAAAAATGGCTCGCGCTGGCGGTCGCGAAACTGCAGGCGGTGGAATGATGAGCATCGACATGGTTGAAACGGTATCGACGCGTCCGCTCGGCATTCTGGCCGCGCTGCCCGAGGAACTCGGCGACCTGATCGCCGCGATGCGCGCCGACGGCGTGATGAAGACGATCACGCTCGGCCGCCGCGATTACCACGTCGGCACCGTGCACGGCGCGGCCTGCGTCGTCACGCTCGCGCGGGTCGGCAAGGTCGCGGCCTCCGCCACCGTCAGTGCGCTGATCCACGTGTTCGGCGTGTCCGGCGTCGTGTTCACCGGTGTCGCCGGCGGCGTGTCGCGCACGGTGCGTATCGGCGACGTCGTCGTCGCCGATACGCTGCTGCAGCACGATCTCGATGCGTCGCCGCTGTTTCCGCGCTACGAGGTGCCGCTGCTCGGCATCACGCGGTTCGCGACCGATGCGGCGCTGACCGCCCGCCTGAAGGCCGCGTGCACGCTGTTCGTCGCCGAGGAGGGCGCGCAGTTCGCCGCGCGCTTCGGGCTGGCGGGCGCGACGTTGCATGGCGGGCTGATCATCAGCGGCGACCGCTTCGTGTCGAGCGAGCGGGAAGTCGTCGCGCTGCGCGACGCGCTGCCGGACGCGCTCGCGGTCGAGATGGAAGGCGCGGCGATCGCGCAGGTGTGCGCCGAACACGACGTGCCGTTCGCCATCGTGCGCACGATCTCCGATACGGCCGACGATCACGCGACGCAGTCGTTCTCGCACTTCCTGTCGGCGATCGCGAGCAGCTATTCGTCCGGCATCCTCAAGCGGTTCCTGACGTTGCATGCGACGGAGAATGGTGCAGCCATCGTGTAGGCAAGTACGTCGGGCACGGGCACTGCGATGACGACGAGGCCGTGTTGGCTTAAGCTTTCACGGCTGCCGGGGTGTCGTAGCAGCGGGGACGACAGCGTGCTGCACGCAGTCGTATCAAAAAATAACGAAAATGAGAGGGCCCGAATGCCTGTCGAATGTACTTTCTTGCTGAACCGTCAACGTACGTCCATCCTGCATTGCGCGGGTTTTGGGGCAGTCGCCGCATTCAGCGGCAACGGGCGATACGTCAATGATCCGAACTCGACGGCCGTTCCCGACGACGGACCGTTACCGGCAGGGACCTATTACATCGTGGATCGCCAGAGCGGCGGCCGCATGGGGTGGTTGAACGACGTTCGCTCCGATCTGTTTGCCGGTACTCATCGCGCGGATTGGTTTGCGTTGTATCGCAATGATGGTGTGATCGACGACTTGACGTCGATCAACGGCATTCGGCGTGGCCACTTCCGGTTACATCCCGTCGGATACTGGGGCATCAGCGAAGGCTGTATCACGCTGCCGAACAAAGCCCAATTCAATGCGCTTCGCACGTTCCTGAAGTCGCAGGCCGGTGCCACGATTCCGGGCACCGGGATGAAGTACTACGGTCGAGTGATCGTCCAATGAAAGTGCTTGTCCGCCTGCTTGCAGCGATCGTCTTGACGATCCCGGTCTATCTCGGCCTGGCGAATTCCCCGCTGGATGAATGGTTTCAAAGCGGGGCGGGGTGGCGAGCGTTCGAGCCGCTGTTCCGCGTGTTCGAAACGCTCGGTGTTCACGGCCAGGGCGACATCCTGATCAGCACCATGCTCGGCGTCAGCTTCGTGATCGCGATCGCGCTGGTCTGGCTGGGTGCGCGAATGTTCGGTCGCGGCACACGAGAACCCCGGCACTGATAACCGCTCAACGAAACGTTTCGCAAGGTTGTTGAGCCAACGGCCGCGGCACCCAAGCCGCGGCCGTTTCGTCACGCCTTCTTGCGCCGGCTGCTTTCGAGGTTCGGCAAGAACACCGTCAGCACGCCGATCAGCGGCAGGAACGAGCACACCTTGTAGACGAACGTGATGCTCGTCGCGTCGGCGAGCTGGCCGAGCACGGCGGCGCCCACGCCGCCTAGGCCGAACGCGAAGCCGAAGAACAGGCCGGCGACCATCCCGACCTTGCCGGGCATCAGCTCCGTCGCATAGACCAGGATCGCGGCGAACGCCGACGCCAGCACGACGCCGATGATCACGCTCAGCACGCTCGTCCAGAACAGGTTCGCGTACGGCAGCAGCAGCGTGAACGGCGCGACCCCGAGGATCGACACCCAGATCACGTACTTGCGGCCGATCCGGTCGCCGACCGGCCCGCCGATCAGCGTGCCGGCCGCGACCGCCGCGAGGAACACGAACAGGTGGATCTGCGCGGCCTGCACCGACAGGTGGAACTTGTCGATCAGGTAGAACGTGAAATAGCTGTTGATGCTCGCGAGATAGAAGTACTTCGAGAACACCAGCAGCACCAGCACGCCGATCGCGGCGAGCACGCGGCCCGGCGACAGCGTCGGATGGCCGGCCGGCGCCGCCTTCTTCTTCATCGACGGATGCTTCTTGTACCAGTGGCCGATCTGCGTGAGCACGATCATCGCGACGAGCGCGGCCGCCGAGAACCACGCGATGCTGTGCTGGCCGTGCGGGATGATCACGAGCGCGGCGAGCAGCGGCCCGAGTGCCGAACCGGCGTTGCCGCCGACCTGGAACAGCGACTGCGCGAGCCCGTGCTGGCCGCCCGACGCCATCCGCGCGACGCGCGACGATTCCGGATGGAACACCGACGAGCCGCAGCCGACCAGCGCCGCCGCCGCCAGCAGCGTCGCGAAGTTCGGCGCGACGGACATCAGCAGCAGCCCCGCGAGCGTGAAGCCCATCCCGACCGGCAGCGAATACGGCTTCGGCCGCTTGTCCGTGTACAGGCCGACGAGCGGCTGCAGCAGCGACGCGGTGATCTGGTAGGTCAGCGTGATCAGGCCGATCTGCGCGAACGACAGCGCGAACTGGCTCTTGAGCATCGGATAGATCGCGAGGATCAACGACTGGATCATGTCGTTGAGCATGTGCGAGAAGCTGATCGCGCCGAGCACCGGATAGACGGTACGCGGGGCGCGTGGAGCAGACGGCTGGGCTGCGGCGGCGCTGCCGGCGCCCGTATCGAGGCTGGTTTCCATGTGAGCTGAGCGAGTTGAGGTGACGGGACGCGCTCTGATGGGGATCGGCGCGTTCGAATCGTTGTTGCGTCAAAGAAGTCTAATGTGGCGTATCGAGAATGTCCGGCCAAGTTTTGTCGCGATTCGGACATTGCTGCGACGATTCGGCCCATTGCGCCCTTTTTTGGCCGGGTATAACGCTGCGGCGCGTTTGCCTTTCGTCGCGCCGCGCGGGACCGGATCGGTGTTTGTCCGGACTCAAGGCGCGCCGATCGCGGCCGTAGAAGACGCAACGACAACACAGGTGCGCCGCGCCCGGCACCGGCCACGAACCGGACGGGTGCAGGACGCGCGGCATGACGGGCCATTGCATGAATGCCGGCCGCCGGAACCGACCTTTCCGGCGGCACGATCAATACGGGGAAATATCGATGAAAGCAGCTTCATTGCATCCGCGGCCGGCTGCGGCCACAGCCGCGGCCGACGCAGCCGCCAGGCCCGCCTCGCGGCACGCGCGTGCAGCCCGGCGCGAACGCCGGACGTGGACCGTCAAGGCGACGTTGCGCGCCGCGTTCGCGATCCTGCTGGCCGGCACGCTCGCGATCGGCGTGTTCTCGCTGTGGCAGATCAGCCGGCTGAACGCGTCGATTGCGTCGGTCTACGAGCAGGGGCACGTCGCGAGCCGGGCGGCGGAGGAAGTGCGCGCCGAGGTGCTGCGCGCGAGCCGCGCGCAGAAGATGCTGCTGACCGCCACCACCGCGAAGGAACGCGACGACCTGGGCGCCGAAGTCGGCGCGGGACTCGCGTCGATCGGCCAGGCGCTCGCGACGCTGCAGCATTACGCGGATCCGGCCGATGCGGACGATTCCGCACGACTGCGCGCGTTCTCGCTGGCGGTCGGCACGTGGAGCGGCCATCTGCGCGATTTCGTCGCGCTCGTGCAGGCGCAGCCGCTCGACCTGTCGCAGATGAACTGGCAGGTCGGCACGCAGGACGTGTCGCTGCTGGTCGAGACCGGCAAGCTCGAGAAGCTCGTCGCGATGCTCGTGAAGACGCGCGGCGCGAAGTCGAAGGCGACGCTCGATGCATCCGCAACGATCTTCTCGTCGTCGTTCGCGATGATCGCGGCGATGACGGCCGCGCTGATCGTGCTGGCGATCGCGATCGCCGAACGGGTCGTGCGCCGCCTCGCGTCGCAGCTCGGCGGCGAGCCCGCGGAGGCGAAGGCGATCGCCGCCGACATCGCGCGCGGTGACCTCACGCGGCCGATTCCGCTCGGCCGGCACGACCGCGACAGCATGGTGCGCGCGCTGTCCGACATGCAGTCCGGGCTTGCGGCGACCGTCGGCGAGATCGCCGTCAGCGCCGAGGCGATCGCGGCCGCGTCCGGCGAGATCTCGACCGGCAACCTCGACCTGTCGCGGCGCACCGAGCAGCAGGCCGTCGCGCTCGAGCGCACCGCGGCCAGCATGGAGGAGCTCACGTCGACCGTGCGGCAGAACGCCGAGAACGCGCGTCAGGCGAGCGCGCTCGCGGCCAATGCGTCGGCCGTCGCGGAGGCGGGCGGCGAAGTCGTCGGTCGCGTGGTCGCGACGATGAGCGAGATCGACGACAGCGCGAAGAACATTCGCGACATCATCGGCACGATCGAGGGGATCGCGTTCCAGACCAACATTCTCGCGTTGAACGCGGCGGTCGAGGCGGCGCGCGCGGGTGAGCAGGGGCGCGGTTTTTCGGTGGTCGCGGGCGAGGTGCGGCTGCTCGCGCAGCGCGCGGCGACCGCGGCGAAGGAGATCCGTACGCTGATCGGCGCGTCGGTCGAGCGCGTCGCGAACGGCGCGGCGCTCGCGCACGATGCGGGCCGCACGATGGACGACGTGGTGCGGGCGGTCAAGCGCGTGACCGACATCATCGGCGAGATCTCGGCGGCGTCGGACGAGCAGAGCGCCGGGATCGACGAGATCGGCCGCGCGGTCACGCAGATGGATGCCGGCACGCAGCAGAACGCCGCGCTCGTCGAGCAGGCCGCCGCCGCGGCGAATGCGCTCGACGAACAGGCGCAGGCGCTCAAGTCGCTGGTCGGACGCTTTCGCATCGCGGCGTAGGCGTCCGGCCGTCGACGCTTACGACTTCTTCCGCTGGTCCGGATCGATGATGACCGTGCAGGTCGTGCCCGCCGACAGCACCACGTCGGCCGGCACCTCGTCGATGCGGATGCGCACCGGCACGCGCTGCGCGAGGCGCACCCAGTTGAAGGTCGGGTTCACGTCCGCGACGAGGTCGCGGCTTTGCGGGTTGTCGCGATCGTAGATGCCGCGCGAAATGCTCTCGACGTGGCCCTTCATCACGCCGCCGCTCATCAGCCGCATCTCGGCCGGCGCGCCGACCTTCACGCGCGGCAGCTTGGTTTCCTCGAAGTAGCCGTAGACCCAGAACGAATGGCTGTCGACGATCGCGAGCTTCGCCTGGCCGGCCACCGCGTAGTTGCCCTTGAACGTCTGCAGGTTCGTGATGTAGCCGTCGACCGGTGCGACCACGCGCGTGCGTTCGAGGTTGAGCTTCGCGGCGTCGAGCGCGGCGATCGCCTGCTGGTACTGCGCATCGGCGCTCGACGCGCTGTGCGCCGCGTTCTCGCGGTTTTCCTTCGACACGACGAGCGCGTCGAGGTCGGCACGACGGGCCGCGTCGTCGCGGCGCATCTGCAGTTCCGCGCGGCGGGCGGCGACGGCCGCCTGCGCCTGCTCGACCGCGATCTGGTAGTGCGACGGGTCGATCTGCATGATCAGGTCGCCCTTTTTCACGAGCTGGTTGTCATGCACGGGCAGCTCGACGATCGCGCCCGACACGTCCGGCGCGACGTTGACGATCTCGGCACGAACGCGCCCGTCGCGCGTCCAGGGATCGTCCATGTAGTGCACCCAGAGCGAGCGCCCGATCAGGATCGCGACGAGAAGGATGATGGCGGTCGCGACGAAGCCGAAGAGTTTTCTGAGAATCATGATGGTTCGGAATCAACGGTAAACGGCAAGACTCAGTCCGCCGCAAATGCAGACGAGAAGGCACGCGCGAAACAGCGACGGGTGCCAGACGAGACGGTAGAGGCCCGTGTAGGCGAGCAGGCGGTCGACGGCCCAGGTCGCGAGCGCGCCCAGGACGAACATCAGGACCACCGTGGGCATGTAGGCATCGAGAATGGCGATTTCACGCGGCATCATGACGAGGCTCCTTGTTGGGGACGCACGGGGCGGTTGCGGTTGAGCGGCTCGAGCGGCGATTCCGGATCGAGCAGCGCCGTGCGTACGAAATGCAGATGGCTCAGGATGCGCTGCAGCCGGTGGCGCTCCTCGCGCGACGGCGTGAACGCATCGAGCGTTTGCCGGGTCGCGTCGATCGCGGCGTTGACCGCGGCGAGCGCCGCGTCGAAGCGCGCCGCGTCCGGCTTGCGGAACAGCGCGGACAGCGCGGCGCGCAGCGTCTCGATCGCGCGGCGCCACGGTGTCGTCGGCGCATAGCGCGGGTCGGACGGCAGCGTCGCGAGCTCCGCGCGCAGGTCGAGCGCGGCATTGCCCGTTTCCAGCACCGCGAACATCCAGCGCAGCGCGTCGCGCTGCACGTCGGGCTGGTCGGCCGACAGCGTGTGCGCCTGGTACATCAGGTCGCGCGCGCCGCTCTCGAAGCGCGTGCGCAAGCCGGCGAGCCGTGCGTGGCACGCCGCGACCACCTGGTGGCGCAGGTCGGCGAACAGCCGCTTCTTGTGCCACGGCGCGGTCGGCGGGAACAGCACCGCGAACGCGATCGCCGAGACCAGCATCGACAGCACCAGCGCGAGCGCGTCGTTCATGAAGCTCGTCGGGTCGTAGTGCGTGATGTTGTCGGGGCCGGCGAGGAAGCTGAAGAAGATCAGGTAGCCCATCCCGTAGCCGGCGAGCTTCGGCTTCAGCGTCATGAAGATGCCGATCGCGAGCAGCGGCGCGAGGGCCACGCACAGCAGCGGGAAGCCGTCGATGTGCGGGTAGATGCCGAACGTCAGCAGGAAGCCCGTGCAGACGGCCAGTGCGGTACCCATGCCCATCTGTGCGGACATCGCGGTCGGGCGCGGCGTCGACGACGCGAGCGCGCAGGTGGCCGCCGCCGTCAGCGTCAGCGTCACGCCGCTCGGCCACGCGGTCGCGATCCAGAACGCGCCGAGCACGAGGATCACGGTCGCGGTGCGAATCGCGGCGATCACCATCGCCGTCAGGTTGGTGCGCGGCTCGTAGCGTTCGATCCAGCGCTCGCGCTCGTGCGTCGCGGTCGACAGCGACGCGTAGGTCGCCGCGTATTCGTGCAGGTCCGTGATGAAGCGGTACAGCAGCTCGGTGGCCGTGTCGAAGTCGAGCAGCGGGAAATCCGGCTGCGTCTCGAGCGCGGCGCGCGTCGCGCGGATGCGGCGCGGCAGCGCGTCGCGCCACGCGAGCAACTGTTCGGCGGCGAGCGCGGCGTCGGCCGACGAGCGCACCGGCTCGCCGTTGCGCGTCAGAAGCGGCGCGATTTCGCGGAAGTACGGCTCGATCGCATCGATCGCGGCCTGCGCGCCGGCCGCGCGCAGTCGGTTCATCAGCTGGTGCAGCGCGTGGAAGCGGCTCGATACGCTCATGAACTCGCTGTTCAGGCGCGCGAGACGGCCGCTGCGCATCCGCGTGTCCGGATCCTCGAACACGGCCATGCTGCGCGCCGCTTCGAAGCCGACCACGTCCGCGACGAAGCGCGTATGGATGGTTTCGATGTGCGCGCGGTCGAGCTGGCCCGACAGTGCCGCCGCGACGTAGTCGACGAAGCTGCTGAAGCGCTTGCGCACCGTCGTGCGCATCTGCTCGCCGGTGTACTGCGGAAACACCAGCGCGCTGACGACGCCTGCCGACACGATCCCGACCATGATCTCGGCGACCCGCGTCATCGCGCTCATGAACGCGCCGTCGGGGTGTTGCGACGCCGGCAGCCCGATCAGCGCGGTCGTGTAACCGGCGAGCAGGAAGCCGTAGCTGCGGAAATTGCGGTTGCGCGCGGCGCCGGCCGTGCACAGCGCGACCCACAGCGCGACGGCCAAGAGGAACAGCTGCGGCTGCTGCGGGAACAGCCCGACGAACGTGAGCGTCGCGATCAGCCCGAAGATCGTGCCGGCGACCCGGTAGAAGCTCTTCGCGAGCACCGCGCCGCTTTGCGGCTGCATCACGATGAACACCGTGGTCATCGCCGTCTTCGGCGCGGGCAGGTCGAGCCGCATCGACACGCCGGTCGCGATGAACGCGGCGAGCAGCGCCTTGAACAGGTAGAGCCACGCGGCGCCGTCGCTGCGGGCCCAGTCGCCGAAGGCGGCGTACCAGGCCGCGAGCGGGCCGCCGGCGTGCGTGGAAGCGGGGGAGGAGGCTGACATGACGGTCGCTCCGCGTTACCGTGCGGCCGGCGTGGCGGCTGCACCCGCCGAACCGGCCGTCGCGACCTGCGCGGGGCGGGCGACGGCCGCGGCGGGCTTCGCACCCGATGCGGCGGCCGGCGCGGCGGCCCCCGCGGCGGACGCGTCGCGGGCCGGATGACCGCCCCGAACGTCCGCATCTGTCTGCGTCTGCGCCTCCGTCTCGACGCCGCCGCCGAGCGCGGCCATCAACTGCGCGTGCGCGGCGAGGCGTTCCGCGTCGATGCGGGCCGCCGTTTCCTGTGCGCGCAGCAGCTGCTGTTGCGCGACCAGCACGTTCACGTAATCGGTCAGCCCGCGGCGGAAGCCTTCGCGCGACAGCTGGTAACTGCGGTCGTTGGCGGCCACCGAGCGCGCGGCGTCCTTCTTCTGCGTGTCGAGCGAGCGGATCCGCACGACCTGGTCGGCGATGTCCTTGAGCGCGCCGACGACCGTCTGGTTGTAGCGTTCGACCGCCTGGTCGTAGCCGGCATCGGCCGCGCCGAGTTGCGCGCGCAGCCGGCCGCCTTCGAAGATCGGCAGCGACAGCGCTGGGCCGGCCGTCCAGCCGCCGTTCATCGCGCGCAGGAAGTCGGTGAACGGCGCGGTCACGCCGAAGCCGCCGACCGTCGCGAGCAGGTCGATATTCGGGTAGAACGCGGCTTTCGCGACATCGATGCCGCGAGCCTGCGCGTCGACCGTCCAGCGGGCCGCGACGACGTCCGGGCGGCGCCCGAGCAGGTCGGCCGGCAGCGCGGACGGCAGGCCGGCCGGCGCATCGAGCGACAGGCTCGGCCGCTTGATCGCGTCGCCGGCGCCAGGACCCTTGCCCGCGAGCGCGGCGAGCTGGTGGCGCGCGAGCTGGATCGCTTCTTCGTAGCTGTCGATCTGGCGCTCGTAGTCGGGCAGCGTCGATTCGGCCTGGCTGACTTCGAGCTGCGTGCCGAGGCCGGCCTGCAGGCGCTTGCGCGCGAGATCGGCCAGCGAACGCTGGCGTTCGAACGTTTCGTGCGCAAGGTCGAGCAGCGCGTAGTTCATCGACATGCCGACATACGCGCGCACGACGTTGACCTCGAGCTCGAGCTTCGCCGCCCGTGCGTCGGCCGCGGTCGCATGCGCGGTGTCGAGCGCGCGCTCGGTCGCGTTCTTGTCCTTGCCCCACAGGTCGAGGTGGTACGACAGGCCGAGCGTGCCGGTGTTGTTCCAGGTGTCGGTGTCGGCGAGCGGCCCCGGGCCGTAGTAGACGTTGTCGGGCCAGTGCTGGCGCATCAGCGACAGATTGCCGTTGATCTGCGGCAGTTCCGCCGAGCGCGCCACGCGCGCCATCGCCTGCGCTTCGCGCACGCGCGCCTCGGCGGCCGCAAGGGTCGGGTTGCCGGCCTGCGCGGCGGCAATCCACGCATCGAGCTGCGGATCGCGGTACGCGCGCCACCAGTCGGACGCGGGCCAGCCCGCATCGTGGTCCGCCGCGCGGATCGCGGCGCCGGCGTCGAGCGTGTTCGCTTCGATGCGGGCGGACTGCGGCTTGTTGTCGCCCATGCTCGCGCATCCGGCCATTATTAATGAGACTGCAAGAACCGCCAGTGCCAGCGTCCCTTTTGTTGCCGGAGACCGCACGATTTTCTCCCTTTCGGATATAGATGAGTCGGATGCGATTATATTTTTCAGTGATTCCTGAATAAATGGACAACGGTGCAAGTCATTTTTACGAATCCTGAGATAATATTTGTTGGCCCCTGTGCAACAATCCCTCCGGATTCATACGGGTAATGGGATGGATACGTTACAAAACATGCGGGTCTTCGTCCGCGTGGTCGACGCGGGCAGCTTTACCGCGGCCGCCCAGCAGATGAATTCGACCACCGCCTATGCGTCGCGCGCCGTGTCGGATCTCGAGGCGCACCTGCGCACGCGCCTCCTGAACCGGACGACACGCCGGATCGCGCTGACCGAAGCGGGCGAGCGCTACCTGCAGCGCTGCGAGCAGATCCTCGCGTACGTCGACCAGGCCGAAGCCGAAGCGGGCGACGCGCACGCGCGGCCGTCGGGCAAGCTGAAGGTGCATTGCTTCACGAGCCTCGGGCAGCACTATCTGGTGCCGGCCATCGCGCGCTATCGGCAGCGCTATCCGGACGTGCACGTCGAGCTGACGCTCGCGCAGCGCATGCCCGACCTGCTCGACGAGGGGTACGACGTCGCGATCGTGGTCGGCCGCGACCTGCCGGATTCGGGGCTCGTGTCGCAGCGGCTCGGCGAGAGCTACAGCGTCGTGTGCGCGTCGCCGGGCTATATCGACGCGCACGGCGTGCCGCAGACCCCGGCCGATCTCGAGCAGCACGTCTGTCTCGGGATGGTCGCGCCCGGTTTTCATTTCGACGAGTGGTCGCTGTCGGGGCCGCGCGGCGACGAAGTGGTTCCGGTCACGGCGCCGCCGTTCCGCGTGAACGTCGCCGAGGCGCTCGCGGTGGCCGTGCGGGAAGGGATGGGAATCGGCGGGTTGCCGCTCTATTCGGCGATCGGCGGGCTGCGCAGCGGACACATCGTGCGCGTGATGCCCGAATACCGGTCGCACGTGATGAACATCTACGCGCTGTATCCGTCGCGCCAGTACCTCGACGCGAAAATCCGCACCTGGGTCGATTTCCTGCGCGACGAGCTGCCGGCCACGCTGGAAGCCGACGAAGCCGCGCTCGCGCAGTTCACGGCTGCGACATGAGCGCGCGGTCGAGTGCAATCTGACGAGATTTGTCCTTCACGCAACATTTTTTTACCAACGGACCGCGGACAGTTTGATACTGTTTCAATCATCGAGATTTGGAACTGCCCACACCCGGAGTCGTAATGGATACGCAACTGATGATCGGCCTTGGAGTTTTGCTTGGTGCGGCTGCTGCCGCCGCGGCGACGCGCGATCTGCTGCGCGCGATGAAGGCACGGATGAAGCCCGTGCCGGTGCGGGTGCGCCCGTCGTCGAACGGTTCGCGCCGCGCCGATCGCTGATCGGGCGGCCTTTCAGCTCGGGGAGGGCCGCATCGCGCGGCCCGATGGCTTGGCGCTCAGCCGAGCTCGACTACCTTGTCCCACGCAAACGCGGGATTCTCCAGTTCGCCGGTGCGCCGGCGGATATAGCCGCGCGGGTTGCACACCACGCGCGTGCCGCTGTCGGTCACGTAATCGAATGAAGTATGCGTGTGGCCGTGGATCCACAGGTCCACGGGCGGCCGCACGAGTTCCGCCATGTCCGTGACGAATCCCGCCGACGCCAGGTCTTCCGCATAACGCTCCGCCAGCGAGCGCAGGTGCGGCGCATGATGCGTGACGACGATCGTGCGGCCCGCGAACGGTGTCGCGAGCCGTGCTTCCAGCCACGCGCGGCCTTGCCGGTGCAGCGCGATCGCGTCGGCCGGCGTGAAATCCCGCTCGGGGGCTGCCGCCGCATGCAAGGACGCATCGTGCGGCCACGTCACCTGGATCAATCCCTTGAAATCGAGCATCACGCGCATGGCCGCGTCGATCGCGCGCGCGACGCTCGCCTGGTCGGCGCCGAACAGCGAGAAATCGGCCCACAGCGTCGTGCCGAGCACGCGAAAGCGCTGCGCCGGATCGACGTACACGCCGTTGTTCAGGTAATGCACGTGGTCGATCGTGTGCGCGGCGTCGCGCATCGCGGTTTCGAGCGCGCCGAATTCCCCGTCGTAGTACTCGTGATTACCCGGCACGTAGATCACCGGCACGTCGGGATCGAACGTCTCCGCGGCCCAGCGCAGGCCTTCCGCGTGATTGTGGATATCACCGGCCAGCAGGACGAGATCCGCGTCGGCATGCGCGATCGTGTCGGGCTGGTTGCATTCGAGATGCAGGTCGGACAGGACGCGGACTCTCATGGGCATCGCTCCGGGACGGGGGCTTCAGTGCAGGACCTTGCCGGGATTCATCAGCCCGCGCGGGTCGAGGGCGGTCTTCAGCGTGCGCATGAGCGCCGTTTCGACCGGCGACTTGTAGCGCTGTGCGTCGTCGATCTTCAGCTGGCCGATCCCGTGCTCCGCGCTGATCGTGCCGTGGTGACGGTGCACGTTGTCGTAGACGATGCGGTTGATCGGCTTCTGGAATGCCGCGAGGAATGCCTTCGGGTCGCCGCCTTCGGGCGTCTGCACGTTGTAGTGCAGGTTGCCGTCGCCGAGGTGGCCGAACGTGACCATCCGCGCGCCCGGCGCGGCCTGCTGGATCGCCGCGTCGGTTTCGTCGATGAAGCGCGCGATCGACGAGATCGGCACCGCGATGTCGTGCTTGATGTTGAGACCTTCGTCGGCCTGCGCGAGCGGGATGTGTTCGCGCAGGTCCCAGAACGCGCGCGATTGCGCGAGATTTTCCGCGACGACGGCGTCGACCACGAGCCCGGCCTCGAACGCCTCTTCCATCAGTTTTTCGAACAGCGCGCGCGCATGCGTTTCGCTTTCGTTGTCCGACAGTTCGAGCAGCACCGTCTGCGCATGCGTGCGGTCGAATGGATAGCGCAGTTGCGGATAGTGCTTGCCGACCAGCTGCATGCAGAAGTCGGACATCAGCTCGAAGCCGGTCAGCAGCGGGCCGGCCGCGCGTTGCGCGAGCGCGAGGAAGTCGAGCGCCGCGTGCGGCGACTCGAGCGCGGCCAGCGCCGTGACCTGCGCGGCCGGCAGCGGATGCAGCTTCAGCACGGCGGCCGTGATGATCCCGAGCGTGCCTTCGGCGCCGATGAACAGGTCGCGCAAGTCGTAGCCGGTGTTGTCCTTGCGCAGCCCGCGCAGGCCGTCCCAGATCTCGCCCTGCGGCGTCACGACCTCGAGCCCGAGGCACAGCTCGCGTGCGTTGCCGTAGCGCAGCACCGCGGTGCCGCCCGCGTTGGTCGACAGGTTGCCGCCGATCGTGCAGCTGCCTTCGGCGGCGAGGCTCAGCGCGAACAGCCGGCCGCCTTCGCGGGCGCGCGCCTGCACGTCGGCGAGGATCACGCCGGCGTCGACCGTGATCGTGTTGTTGTGCGGATCGAGGGCCCGCACGCGGTTCAGGCGCGCGAGGCTCAGCACGGCCTGGCTGCCGCTCGCGTCGGGCGTCGCGCCGCCGGCGAGCCCCGTGTTGCCGCCCTGCGGCACGAGCGCGACGCCGTGCGCGTTGGCGAGCCGGACGAGCGCGGCGACTTCCGCCGTATCGGCCGGTTTCAGCACCGCGCACGCGCTGCCCTTGTAGCGGCGGCGCCAGTCGGTCAGGAACGGTTCGGTGTCGTGCGGCTCGGTCAGCACGTAGGTGGCGCCGATCGCGTCTCGGCAGGCGGATACGAAGGCTTCGGAAGAATTCATACGTTCGGTCGCGTAAGGGTCAGGACGCGGCGCGCTGCTGCTTCGCCGCGCGCTTGAACGGCGCGACGTAGGCCAGCGCGGCCACGAAGAAGCCGACGGCGAGCGCGGTCTCGCACCAGCCGAGCGTCGCGGACAATCCGCGGTCGGACATGCCGCGCACGATGCCTTCGGCGAAATAGACGAGGATCAGCATGCTCGCCCACTGCATCGTATAGATGTTACGCCGCCAGACGCCGGGCAGCGCGAGCGCGAGCGGCACGGCCTTGAGCATCAGCGCCGAGCCGCCCGGGCGCAGCGGCGCGAGCCACAGTTCCCACGCGAGCGACAGCGCGATCAGCGCGACGAGGCACGCGGCCGCGGCCAGCGCGTAGCGCGGCCGGGCGGTGACGGGGGGACGGGCGGGGCGGGCAGGCGCGTTCATGCGGCCTCGGCGGCCCGGGCGTCGGCGAGGGCCGCTGCCGCACGCGCGAGCCGCACGCCAAGCGCGGCCGCGAGCGCCTTTTCGTCCGCCGACAGCCCCGCGGGCCCGCTGCGATCGTGCTGCGACACGTGCGACGCGCCGTACGGCGTGCCGCCGGTGCGCGTCGTGCTGAGCGCGGATTCCGTGTACGGGATGCCGACGATCATCATCCCGTGATGCAGCAGCGGCAGCATCATCGACAGCAGCGTCGACTCCTGGCCGCCGTGCAGGCTGCCGGTGGACGTGAACACGCAGGCCGGCTTGCCGGTCAGCGCGCCCGACAGCCATTGCGGCGTCGTGCCGTCGAGGAAATACTTGAGCGAGGCGGCCATGTTGCCGAAGCGGGTCGGCGAGCCGAGCGCGAGGCCCGCGCACTCCTCGAGATCGCGCAGCTCCGCATACGGCGGGCCGTCGTCGGGGATGTCGGAGGCGGTGGCTTCGCAGACCGTCGAGACGGGCGGCACGGTACGGATGCGGGCCTGCATGCCGGGCACGCTGTCGATGCCGTTCGCGATTGCGAGCGCGAGATCACGCGTGGCGCCGTGGCGGCTGTAATAGAGGACGAGGATGTCTTTCATGGGCGACGGGGCCGCATGCGGCCGCGCGGATGCCCGGTGCAGTCGGCCCCTGCTGGATCGAGCGGCTATTATAGGGGCTGAAGTCGTCGCGCAGCGCGGCGGCGGCGCGCCGTCGGGCGCGCGGCGTCAGCAGAGAAGGAGAAGCCGTTTGCCGAAGTTGAGCGTCGATCTCGACACCCTCAAGCGCCTCGCGCAGTTCGCGGCCCGGCGCAGCGCCGAGGATCGCATCCCGCAAGTGGCGGGCAGCCTCACGTTCACGACGATGCTGGCACTCGTGCCGCTCGTGACGGTCGCGTTTGCGCTGTTTACCGCGTTCCCGATGTTCGCGTCGTTCCAGATCTCGCTGCAGGGGTTCCTCGCGGATCACCTGATGCCCGCGCAGTTCAACGTCCAGATCTTCAAGTACCTGAACCAGTTCGCGTCGAAGGCCAAGGGGCTGACGACGGCCGGCCTGATCGTGCTCGTCGTCACGTCCGTGATGACGATGATGACGATCGAGTCCGCGTTCAACCTGATCTGGCGGGTGCGCAAGCCGCGGCCGTTCGCGCAGCGCGTGCTCGCGTACTGGGCGCTGATCACGCTCGGGCCCTTGCTGTTCGGCGTGAGCCTGTCGATCTCGTCGTACCTGTTTACGCAGTCGCTGGCGTTCACCGGCGCCGCGCCATCGACGTCGATCGTCGAATGGCTGCTCGCGTTCGTGTCGCTGCCGCTGACCGTGCTCGCGTTCACGCTGCTGTACGTGTATCTGCCGAACTGCACGGTCGCATGGCGCGACGCGGTGATCGGCGGGCTGTTCGCGGCCATCGCGTTCGAGCTCGCGAAGCGCGGCTTCGGCTATTACGTGCGGCGCATTCCGACCTATACGGCCGTCTACGGCGCGTTCGCGGCGCTGCCGGTGTTCCTGTTGTGGGTGTATCTGAGCTGGTTCATCGCGCTGCTCGGTGCGATGGTGGCGTCCGCGCTGCCGGCGATCCGCGTCGGCCAGTTCCATCGCATCCACTATGCGGGCAGCGACCTGCTCGACGCGCTCGAATTGCTCGCGCGGCTGGCCGAGGCGCGCGCGGTCGGCAAGGCGGGCTATACGGCGATGCGGCTTGCGGCCATGTTGCGCTGCGACATGGAAACCGCGCAGCGGCTGCTGTCGACGATGGAGGAGCGGGAATGGATCGCGCGGCTGGACAGCGGCGAACGCGCGCCGTGCTACATCCTGCTGGCGAATCCGGAGCAGCTGACGCTGGCGCAGCTGTTCGACGTGCTGGTGATCGACCGCACCGAACTGACCTACCAGCTGCAGCGACGCAGCAGCCACGTCGAAGGCGCGGCATTGCTCGAGGTGCTGTCGAACGACCGGTTCGACGTATCGCTTGCGTCGCTGATCGCCGCGCACCGGCTTGCGGGTGCGCCGGCCGCGACCGTGCCCGGGCCGGTGCCCGGCGGGGCGCCCGACCCGCACGCGCGGCCGCCGAAAACGGCGTGACGCGGTACCGGGCGGGCGTTATAGCGGAATCTTGCCGGTGCAGATGTCCTTGAACATCACCCAGTCGCCCATCAGGCTGTAGATCGGGTGCCGGAACGTGGCGGGGCGGTTCTTCTCGAAGAAGAAGTGTCCGACCCACGCGAATCCGTAGCCGCACACGACCGCCGCCGGCAGCCACGGCCAGTGGCCCGTCGCGATCGCCATCGCGACGCAGCCGATCACGCCGAGCGAGCCGATGAAGTGCAGCCGGCGCGACGTCAGGTTCTGGTGTTCGTTCAGGTAGTACGGGTAGAAATCGGCGAAGCTGGCGAATTGCTCCGTATGCGTATGTGCCATGGCCGTCTCCTCGGGCCGCCGTCCATGGAGTCATTGTGCGGCGGCCGGCCGGTGTCCGCAAGCGGCGACGGCCGCGCCGCGTGGGGCTGAGCTTTCCTTTTGACAGGCTTTCCGATAGGATCGAAAGCGGTTTTGCATTCAAGCATGAGGGGACTACGATGCGCGTCAGCGATATTCTGAAAGTGAAGGGCAACACGCTGTTTACGGTGACGCCCGATAAGCCGCTGCGCGAAGCGGTCGATACGATGGCCGAACACGATATCGGTTCGCTCGTCGTGATGGAGTACGGCGATCTCGTCGGGATGCTGACGTTCCGCGAGATCATCCTGCGCCTGCACGTGAACGGCGGCGCGATCGGCGACGTGCAGGTGCGCAAGGTGATGGACGAGCCGCTCACGTGCACGCCGGAAACCGACGTCAACGAAGTGCGCCGGATGATGCTCGAGCGCCACGCGCGCTACATGCCGGTGCTCGACAAGAAGGTGCTGATGGGCGTCATTTCGTTCTACGACGTCGCGAAGACGGTCGTCGAGGCGCAGAGCTTCGAGAACCGGATGCTGAAGGCGTACATCCGCGACTGGCCGGAATCGGAAGCCGAAGCGCAGAAGCCGTGAATCGCGTCGCGCCCGGTGCCATGACGCGCGGGCGCTGCCATTCGGCGTACGGCGGCGCAGGTTCAGCCTGCGCCGCCGTTTTTTCGACAACAACCCAAGGCCCGCGCAGCTTCGCCCAGACGATGCGCGCGTATTCCGCATGAGCGATCACACGCAAGTCTCTTCCGCATCGCGCGGCGAACGGCGCGCCCACGCGTCGCAGTTCGACCTGTTGCGCCAGCGCCGTTTCGCGCCGTTCTTCACGACCCAGTTCCTGGGCGCGCTGAACGACAACGTGTTCAAGATCGGCTTCACGTCGCTCGTCACCTATCACACCGCGCGCTTCTCCGGCGTCGACGCGAAGACGGCCGCGTTCCTGATCTCCGCGATCTTCATCCTGCCGTTCGTGCTGTTCTCGGCCACCTCCGGCCAGATCGCCGACAAATACGACAAGGCGACGCTCACGCGCTTCGTGAAGTCCTTCGAGATCGTGCTGATGCTGGTCGGCGCGGCCGGTTTCGTCACGCACAGCGCGACGCTGCTGTATCTGTGCACGTTCATGATGGGGATGCACTCGACGCTGTTCGGCCCCGTCAAGTATTCATACCTGCCGCAGCATCTCGGCGACCACGAACTGGTCGGCGGCAACGGCCTCGTCGAGATGGGCACGTTCATCGCGATCCTGATCGGCACGATCATCGGCGGCGCGGCCGCGGGCATCGAAGGCAGCGGCGAGCGCGTGCTCGCGGTGAGCGTCGTCGTCATCGCGCTCGCGGGGCGGCTCGTCGCGCAGCGCGTGCCGCCGACGCCCGCGCCGCAGCCCGATCTCGTGATCAACTTGAATCCGTTCAGCGAAACGTGGCGCAACCTCGGGCTCGCGCGGCAGAACCGCACCGTGTTCCTGAGCCTGCTCGGCATCTCGTGGCTGTGGTTCGTCGGCGCGACGTTCCTCACGTCGTTCTTCAATTTCGCGAAGGACGTGCTGTCCGCGAGCCCCGACGTCGTCACGGTCCTGCTCGCGACGTTCTCGGTCGGGATCGGCCTCGGCTCGCTGCTCTGCGAGCGGCTGTCGCAGCGCCGCGTCGAGATCGGCCTCGTGCCGCTCGGCTCGATCGGCATCAGCGTGTTCGCGATCGAGCTGTATTTCGCGAGCCGCTCGCTGCCATCGCCCGGGCATCTGCTGTCGGTCGGGGAATTCCTCGCCGGCGCGCGTCACTGGCGCATCCTGGCCGACCTGTTCCTGCTCGCGATGTTCGGCGGCTTCTACAGCGTGCCGCTGTATGCGCTGATCCAGAGCCGCAGCGCGCCGACCCACCGTGCGCGGATCATCGCCGCGAACAACATCCTGAACGCGCTGTTCATGATCCTGTCGGCCCTGATGGCGATGGGGCTGACCAAGGCCGGGGTCGACATCCCCGGCCTGTTCCTCGTCACCGCGCTGCTGAACGTCGTGGTCGCGACGTATATCTACCTGCTCGTCCCCGAGTTCCTGCTGCGTTTCGTCGCATGGGTGCTGGTGCACACGTTCTACCGGATTCGTCTCGTCCATGCAGAGCGGATCCCGGAAGAGGGCGCGGCCGTGCTCGTATGCAACCACGTGAGCTACGTCGACGCGCTCGTGCTGGCGGCTGCGAGCCCGCGGCCGATCCGGTTCGTGATGGATCACCGGATCTTCAAGGCGCGCTTCGCGAGCTGGGTGTTCCGGCATGCGAAGGCGATTCCGATCGCGCCGCGCCACGAGGATCCCGACATGCTCGCGCGCGCGTACGACGCATGCGAGGCCGCGCTGAAGGACGGCGAACTCGTGTGCATCTTCCCCGAGGGCAAGCTGACCAAGACGGGCGACATCAACACCTTCCACCACGGCATCACCGAGATCCTGGGCCGCACGCCGGCGCCCGTGATCCCGATGGCGCTGCGCGGGCTGTGGGGCAGCTATTTCTCCCGTCATGCCGATGCGCGCATGCCGCGGCCCATCAAGCGCGGCGTGATGAGCCGGCTGACGCTCGCGGTCGGCGAGCCGATCGCGGCCTCGGTCGCGACGCCCGAGGCGCTGCAGGCGGCGGTGACCGAGCTGCGCGGCGCGCGGAAGTAGGCAGGGCGGGCCCCGGCGGCTTGGTATCGGGCAGCAGACGGCTGCAAACCGGCCGGTTCGACCGGAACGGCGCAGGTCGACGATTCTCGCGCCGGGCCGTCTGCGTGGCCGGCCAGTATGGTTTGAACGGTTCACGCGGCCCGCGGGTCCGGGACGGCTGGCATAATAGCGGTTTACCTCTTTTCTCGACCGGCAAACGATCGGCCTGCCAGCGGCCCCGGCAGCGCATCGGTTTGTCCATTTCTCTTTGGGCGGTTCCATCATGTCCGGCAATACCCTCGGCACGCTTTTCACTGTCACGACCTTCGGCGAATCGCACGGTCCCGCGATCGGCTGCGTGATCGACGGCTGCCCGCCGGGAATGGGGCTGACCGAAGCCGACATCCAGGTCGAGCTCGATCGCCGCAAGCCCGGCACGTCGCGGCACGTGACGCAGCGCCAGGAAGCCGACGAGGTCGAGATCCTGTCCGGCGTGTTCGAAGGCGTGACGACCGGCACGCCGATCGCGCTGCTGATCCGCAACACCGACCAGCGCAGCAAGGATTACGGCAACATCGTCGAGACGTTCCGCCCCGGCCACGCCGACTACACCTACTGGCAGAAATACGGCATCCGCGACTACCGTGGCGGTGGCCGCTCGTCCGCGCGCCTGACCGCGCCGCTCGTCGGCGCGGGCGCGGTCGCGAAGAAGTGGCTGCGCGAGCGCTTCGGCGTCGAAGTGCGCGGCTACATGAGCGGTCTCGGCGAGGTCGACGTGCCGTTCGTCGACTGGTCGCATGTCCGCGAGAACCCGTTCTTCTCGCCGAACGCGGCGATCGTTCCGGAGCTGGAAGCCTACATGGACGCGCTGCGCAAGGACGGCGATTCGATCGGTGCGCGCATCGACGTCGTCGCGTCGGGCGTGCCGGTCGGCTGGGGTGAACCGGTATTCGACCGGCTCGACGCGGACATCGCGAAGGCGATGATGAGCATCAACGCGGTGAAGGGCGTCGAGATCGGCGCGGGCTTCGACAGCGTCGCGCAGCGCGGCTCGGTGCACGGCGACGAACTGACGCCGGCCGGCTTCGTCGGCAACCATGCAGGCGGCGTGCTCGGCGGGATTTCGACGGGGCAGGACATCACCGTGTCGATCGCGATCAAGCCGACCTCGAGCATCCGCACGCCGCGCCGTTCGATCACGAAGTCCGGTGAAGAAGCGACCGTCGAAACCTTCGGCCGCCACGACCCGTGCGTCGGCATTCGCGCGACGCCGATCGCCGAGTCGATGCTCGCGCTGGTGCTGATCGACCATGCGCTGCGCCATCGCGCGCAGTGCGGCGACGTCGAGACGCCGACGCCGAAGATCGCGGGCAGCGCGACCTGATGCAACGGAGCCGGCACTCGCCGGTTCGACCGATTTAGCCGATTCGATGCGAAACGGGGCGCCTGCGGCGCCCCGTTTTCATTGGGCCGGCGCGTCCGGCGGCGCGGCCGATTCGCGCACCCGCAGCTCCGGCAGTACCGCGCAACCGGGCCCGGCTGCGCCGTTTTCGAGTGCGTCGAGCAACGCGCGGGCGGCCTTGCGGCCGATCGCATCGGTGTCGACCCACATCGTCGTCAGCGCCGGCCGGATTTCGCGAGCCAGCGCGACATCGTCGAACCCGGTGATCGACAGCTGCGAAGGCACGTCGATGCCCCGTGCCTGCGCCTCGAGCAGGGCGCCGAGCGCGAGTGCGTCGTTGCCGCAGATCACGGCCGTCGGGCGCGTCGCGCCGCTGTCGGCAATTGCGCGCAGGCTCGCCCGCCCGAACGCGATCGTGGCCGCGCCCTCGTGCTGGTGGATCGGCCTGACCGCGAGCCCGCGCGCGGCGAGCGTCTCGTGAATGCCGCGCAGGCGGGCCTGCACGCGGTCGTTGTCGGCCGAAGGCTGCACGATGATCGCGAAATCGCGATGCCCGAGCTCGAGCAGGTGCGTGGTCAGTCGCGCGAATGCCGCGCGGTTGTCGAAGCCGATGCAGCAGTGCGGGCTGTCGTCGCGGTAAGCATAGGTGACGACATACGGCACCCGATGCAGGTCGAGCAGTTCGAATACTTCCGGCGGATAGGCTTCGCCGACCAGCGACACCGCTTCGACGCCGCGCGACAGCATCGCGCGCACCTGCGCGAGCGCTTGCGCCGGATCGTAATTCGAGCAGCCCAGGAACAGGGTGATGCCATGCTCGGCCATGACCGCCTGCATGCCCGCTACCTGCGATGCGAACACCTGGTCGTCGAGCGTCGGAATGATCGCCCCGGTGATGTGGGTGCGCGTGGAGGCGAGTGCGCGGCCGGCTGCATTGGGAATCCAGTTCAGCGCACGTGCCGCGTCGCGCACGCGCTGCTGCACGTCGGCCGAGACCTTGCCGGGATCGTTGTAGACGCGCGAAACGGTCGCGGTCGACACGCCGGCGAGTTTCGCGACGTCGCCGAGCACCGACCGGCCGCTGCCGCGGCGCGCGCGAGCCGCGCCGCCGCCGGATGAAGGCGTACTCATCGGTCATCCCCGGGCGCGGCTGCCCTGCAGGCTCCGCGTGTGGTCAAAAACGCCATCGTTTACCCTCGATTCATCGTGGTCCCGCTTGCAATCCCGGTCTCGCCTGTGAGAATGTAAGCGCTATCTTGATGCTACTCCGTATTATGTCAGACACAGATTTCAACCGCATCGTGAAGTTTTCGTCGACGAAGGCCACCCCGGCCATTTTGTCCGTCGAAAATGTAAGCGGTTACATTCGATGATGACCCACACCAGACCACCCCGAATCGCTGTCGTCGGCAGCGTCAACGTCGACCTCGTCACGCATGCGCCGCGGCTGCCCGTGCCGGGCGAAACGCTGCTCGGCACCACGTTCCAGACCGTTCACGGCGGCAAGGGGGCGAACCAGGCGGTGGCCGCCGCGCGCCTCGGTGCGTCGGTCGCGATGATCGGCTGCCTCGGCAACGACGCGTTCGGCGCACGTCTGCACGACGCGCTGGCCGCGGAGCGCATCGACGTGACGCATCTGCACCGGATCGACGGCGAGGCAACCGGGGTCGCGACGATCACGGTCGATGCGCACGGCGCGAACAGCATCGTCGTCGTGCCCGGTGCAAACGCGCGCCTCGATGCCGAATTGATCGATCGGGCGCGCGACGCGATCGCCGGCGCGGCGCTGATGGTGTGCCAGCTCGAGGTGCCGATCGAGACCGTCGCGCGCGCCATCGGCAGTGCAATCGCGCATCGCACGCCGGTGCTGCTCAATCCGGCGCCGGCCCGGCCGCTGTTCGACGCATTGCTGGCCCGCATCGACTATCTCGTCGTCAACGAAACGGAAGCGGAGTCGCTGACCGGCATTGCCGTCGGCGACGACGCCTCCGCGGTGCGGGCCGCCGAAGCGCTGCGCGCGAAGGGCGTCGGCAACGTGCTGGTCACGCTGGGCGCGCGCGGCGTCTGCTGGCGCGGAAGTGCAGGGAGCGGCCGCCATCGGGCGATGGCGGTGGTCGCCGTCGATACGACGGCGGCCGGCGATACCTTCGTCGGCGGCTTCGCGGCCGCCCGGGCGAGCGGCGCGTCGATGGACGACGCGATCGCGTTCGGACAGCGTGCGGCCGCGATCAGCGTCACGCGCCACGGCGCGCAGACGTCGATTCCGACACGCGAAGAAGTGGAGCGTGGGGCCGCATAGATTCCGCGAAGACGGAACAGACCGAGGCCCGGAAACCATTCAGGACATGGAGACAAACGCAATGAACGAGAATCATGCTGTTCCGACGGCGCCGCCACGTATCCGGCGCGGACAACGTATTGCGCTCGCGCTGCTGATGGCGAGCGGGATCGTCAACTATCTCGACCGCGGCACGCTGGCCGTCGCGAGTTCGGCAATCCGGGGCGATCTCGGGCTGTCGCTCTCGCAGATGGGCTTGCTGCTGTCGGCGTTCTCGTGGAGCTACGCGCTGTGCCAGTTCCCGGTCGGCGGACTCGTCGATCGCATAGGGCCGCGCCGGCTGCTCGGCATCGGGCTGATCGTCTGGTCGCTCGCGCAGGCATCGGGCGGCATCGTATCCACCTTCGGCTGGTTCATCGTCGCGCGCATCGTGCTGGGCATCGGCGAGGCGCCGCAGTTCCCGTCGGCGGCGCGGGTGGTGAGCAACTGGTTTCCGTTGCGTGCGCGCGGTACGCCGACCGGCATCTTCAACGCGGCGTCGCCGCTCGGCACCGCACTCGCGCCATTGCTGCTCGCGGTGCTCGTCGCATCGTTCAACTGGCGCTGGGCATTCGTCGTGACGGGCGCGCTCGGCCTCGTCGTCGCCGTCGTCTGGTTTGCGTTGTACCGCGATCCGGCGCGCGCGCAATTGACCGCGGCGGAACGCGCGTATCTCGATACCGATGCGCAGACGGCCGTCGCGATGCCGAAACTGACCTTCGCCGACTGGCGCAGCCTGTTTTCGCACGGCACGACCTGGGGCATGCTGCTCGGATTCTTCGGTTCCGTGTATCTGAACTGGGTCTACCTGACCTGGCTGCCGGGGTACCTGACGATGGAGCGTCACATGAGCCTCGTGCGCACCGGGTTTGCGGCATCCGTGCCGTTCCTGTGCGGGTTCGTCGGTTCGCTCGTTGCCGGCTGGCTCTCGGATCTGGTGACGCGCCGCAGCCGCTCGCCTGTCGTGAGCCGGCGCAACGCGGTGGTCGTCGCGATGCTCGGGATGGTCGCGTTCACGATTCCGGCCGCGCTCGTGCAGAGCAACACGGTCGCGCTCGCATGCATTTCGGTCGTGATCTTTCTCGCCAATGCGGCGTCGGCATGCTCGTGGGCGCTCGCGACGGCGGCCGCCCCGCCGAGCCGTGTCGCATCGCTCGGTGCGATCCAGAATTTCGGCGGTTTCATCGGCGGTGCGCTCGCGCCGATCCTGACGGGGGTCATCGCGCAGAGGTGGTCGTTCGTGCCCGCGCTGCTGACGGCGGCGGCAATCGCATTCGCCGGCGCGATGGCTTACCTGCTGCTGGTGCGCAAACCGATTCCCGAGCAGTTCGCGAGCGCCGCGCCCGGACCGCTGCCGGCCTGAGTCCGGCGGCTACACCCCCGTATTCACTGAAGGAAGGAGAAACAGATGCAACCACATCGGCAATCGAGCGCAACCATCGAGGGGATCGTACCGGTGATGCTGACGCCGTTCGACGACGCCGGCGCGATCGACTACGCGGGCCTTGAGCGACTCGTCGAATGGTATCTGGCGCATGGCGCGGATGCGCTGTTCGCGGTCGCGCAATCGAGCGAGATGCAATTCCTGAGTCTTGCCGAGCGTGCGGAACTCGCGCGTTTCGTGGTCGAGCGGGTGGCCGGGCGCGTGCCCGTCGTCGCGTCCGGGCACATCAGCGACGATCTGGATGCGCAGGTCGCCGAGCTGCGTGCCGCGGCAGAATCGGGTGCGCAGGGCGTCGTGCTCGTGACCAACCGCCTCGATCCGCAGCGCAAGGGCAGCGCCGCGCTTCTCGACCATCTTCACAAGCTGCTCGCCCGGTTGCCGTCGGATCTGCCGCTCGGTTTGTACGAATGTCCGGCGCCTTATCGGCGACTGCTGTCCGATGACGAACTGCGTGCGTGCATCGACACCGGCCGCTTCGTGATGTTGAAGGACGTGAGCTGCGATCTGGAGACGGTGAAGCGACGCGTCGCACTCGCCGCGGGGTCGCCGCTGAAGATCCTCAATGCGAACGCCGCGATCGCATGGGATGCGATGAAGGCGGGGTCGGCCGGTTTCAACGGCGTGTTCACCAACTTCCATCCCGACCTGTACCGATGGTTGCGCACGCAGGGCGGCTCGGATCCGGCGCTGGCCGACGAGTTGTCGACGTTCCTGGTGCTCTCGGCGGTGTCGGAAGCGCTGGGTTACCCGGCGCTTGCGAAGATCTATCATCAACGGATCGGCACGTTCGGATCGATTCGTTGCCGCGCGATCGACTACGACGTGCGCGAGCGCTTCTGGGCCCTCGACGCGGTGCTCGACAAGATCGTGTCCGGTACCGAGCATTTCCGTCGGCGGATCGCGGCGCGTTAGCGCAGCCGATGCGGGCGCGGTGCATGAGTCGCGCGCCCGATGGAGAGCCGGGCGGCATCGAATGTCGAACGTCGAACCGACGAAAAAAAACGCCGCGCGAGGCGGCGTTCTTCGGCAGTTACATGTTCGGATAATTCGGCCCGCCGCCGCCTTCCGGCGTGACCCACACGATGTTCTGCGTCGGGTCCTTGATGTCGCAGGTCTTGCAGTGCACGCAGTTCTGCGCGTTGATCACGAGGCGGTCGCTGCCGTCGTCGT
>NZ_CAJPHE010000030.1:0-83651 GCF_905339875.1 Burkholderia sp. BCC1998 | reverse complement strand
CGCGTGCGACTTCCTCGCGAAGAAGCTCAACGGCAAGGGTAACGTGATCATCGAGAACGGTCCGCAGGTGTCGGCCGTGATCGATCGCGTGAACGGCTGCAAGACCGTGCTCGCGAAGAACCCGGGCATCAAGCTGCTGTCGAGCGACCAGGACGGCAAGGGCTCGCGCGAGGGCGGGATGAACACGATGCAGGGCTACCTGACGCGCTTTCCGAAGCTCGACGGCGCGTTCACGATCAACGACCCGCAGGCGATCGGCAGCGATCTCGCGGCGAAGCAGCTGAACCGCCCGAACATCGTGATCACGTCGGTCGACGGCGCGCCCGACATCGAGGTCGCGCTGAAGTCGAACACGCTCGTGCAGGCGTCGTCGAGCCAGGATCCGTGGGCGATGGCGCAGCAGGCCGTCAACGTCGGCTACGGGATCATGAACGGCCAGAAGCCGGCCAACCCGATGATCCTGATCGAGCCGACGCTCGTCACGCGCGACAACGTGAAAGCTTACAAAGGCTGGAGCTCGCACTGACCCGTCCCAACGCATCCCAGGCCTGACACGACCATGACCTCACTGACCCAAACGCGCGCGTGGCGCGCGCTCGCCAGCCATCGGGACGCGTTGTCCGGCGTCTCGATTCGCGCACGATTCGACCGCGACCCGGCACGCGCATCGCGCTTCAGCCTCGAGGCGGCCGGGCTTTTCGTCGACTACTCGAAGAACCCCGTCGACGACGAAACCATCGCCCTGCTGGTCGCCCTCGCCCAGGAGGCGGGCGTCGATGCGTATCGCGACGCGATGTTCGCCGGCGAGCGCATCAACCGCACGGAGAACCGCGCGGTGTTGCACGTCGCGCTGCGCGACCGTTCGGGTACGCCGCGTATCGTCGACGACGTCGACGTGTCGCGGCAGGTCAGCGACGTGCTGGCCCGGATGCGGCGCTTCTCCCACGCGGTTCGCTCGGGTGAATGGCGCGGCCACACGGGCCGCGAGATCACCGACGTCGTCAACATCGGCATCGGCGGCTCGGACCTGGGGCCGAAGATGGTGTGCGAGGCGCTCAAGCCTTACGCGCACGAACGGTTGACGATGCATTTCGTGTCGAACGTGGACGCAGCCGACATCGCCGAAGTGCTCAAGCGCGTGAACCCGGAGACGACGCTGTTCATCGTGTCGTCGAAAACGTTCACGACCCGTGAGACGCTCCTGAACGCCCATACCGCCCGCGCCTGGCTGCTCGACAGCGGCGCGCCGGACGCGGCGATCGCCCGCCACTTCGTCGCCGTTTCCACGAATGCCACGGCCGTTGCGGAATTCGGCATCGATACCGGCAACATGTTCGCGTTCTGGGACTGGGTGGGCGGACGCTACTCGTTGTGGTCTGCCATCGGGTTGCCGATCGCGATCATGGCCGGCATGGACGCGTTCGAGCAACTGCTCGACGGCGCGCACGCGATGGACCGTCACTTCGCGCAAGCACCGCTTGCCCGCAACCTGCCCGTCCTGCTCGCCCTGATCGGCATCTGGCATCAGAACTTCCTCGCTACGACGAGCCAGCTGATCGCGCCATACGACAACTATCTGCATCGGTTACCCGCATACCTGCAGCAGCTCGACATGGAAAGCAACGGCAAATCGGTGACGCTCGGCGGCGAGCGCGTCGATTACGCGACCGGCCCGGTCATCTGGGGCGAACCGGGCACGAACGGGCAACACGCGTTCTTCCAGCTCCTGCACCAGGGCACCGCGATCATCCCGACCGACTTCATCGTGTGCATGCGGCCGCATCACGCGTTCGATCATCACCATGCCGTCCTCGTCGCAAACTGTTTCGCGCAGTCGGAGGCATTGATGAACGGATCGCGCTCGACGACCGAACCTCATCGCAATTTCGAAGGCGACCGGCCCACGAACACGATCTGCCTGGACACGCTCGATCCGGCATCCCTCGGCGCGCTGATCGCGTTGTACGAACACAAGGTATTCGTGCAAGGCGTGGTATGGCGGATCAATTCGTTCGATCAATGGGGCGTCGAACTCGGCAAAAAGCTCGCGGTCGCGATCGAAGGCGAGTTACTCACCCCCGCGCAGATTCACTCGCACGACGGCTCGACCAACCAACTGATCAACCGCTTCAAGACGCGGCGCCACGCTGCGGCCTGATCTCCCGAATCCCATCATGAAGCTACCGCGACTGGTCATCTTCGGCGAAGCCCTGACCGATTTCATTCGAGACGACACGAACCGCTGGCACAGCGTTGCCGGCGGCGCATGCTGGAACGTCGCACGCGTCGGCGCGCGCCTCGGCACGCCGACCGGCTTTGCCGGTGCCGTGAGCGCCGACATATTCGGCGACGAGCTCATGCGAAAGAGCGCCGAAGCCGGCCTCGACATGCGCTTCACGCAGCAGGTCGACCGACCGCCGCTGCTTGCGATGGTGGTCGAGACGCGGCCGCCGAAATATTTCTTCATCGGCGAGAATAGCGCCGACCTAGCGTTCGATCCCGCCGCGTTGCCTTCGGACTGGCTCGACGCCGCCGAAATCATTCATTTCGGCTGTCTCGGCCTGGTGCGCGAGCCCCTCGCCTCGCGTCTGATCAACATTGCGCTCGCGGCGCGCGCCGCCGGCAAGCGGATTTCGTTCGATCCCAACTTTCGTGCGCCGATGGCCGACCCGTCGTACCGCGACACCTTGCGCACGATGATCGGCCTCTCGGACTACATCAAGGTGTCCGACGAGGATCTCGCCGGTCTGTTCCCGCAATTCGACGAGGCAGCCGCACTCGCGCAAATCCGTGCGTGGGCGCCGCAGGCAGCGGTGCTCGTCACGCGCGGCGCGGCCGGCATGGAACTCTTCGCCGGTGATGAAACGCTGGTTCAGCCGGGCTTCAAGGTCACGGTCGCCGACACGGTCGGCTGCGGCGACGCGTGCGTCGGCAGCTGGATGGCGAGCCTGCTGACGCGCCCGGACGCGCCCGCGACGGAACATCTTCGGTTCGCCGCCGCCTGTGCGGCGCTCGTCGCGTCGCACGCCGGCGCCTATGCGCCGACGGCGGCCGAAGTACATGCGCTGATCGAATCGGCCAACGCAGCCACGAGCGAAACGCCATGAATGCGCACCTCCCGTTCTCCGATACCCAGGCTCCGTTCGAATTCGTGCTGTTCGGCGGCACCGGCGATCTCGCGATGCGCAAGATCCTGCCGGCGCTCTACTCCGCTCACCGCGATGGCCTGCTCGCCCCCGCGGGGCGCATCATCGCGGTTGCGCAGAATGAACTCGATACGGCCGGCTACCTCGACTGGGTCGACGTGTCGGTGCGACCGCATCTGACGCAGGCCCGGTTCGACGAAAGCGCGTGGCGCGGCTTCCGCGAGCGGCTCTCGTACGTGGCGCTCGACGCAAGCCAGGCCGGCACGTTCTCGCGTCTGGCCGACGCGCTCTCGCCGGCGTCGTCGCGCCAGATCTTCTATCTGGCGACAGGGCCATCGCTGTTCGTGCCGATTTGCCGCGCGCTCGCGCAGGCAGGGCTCGCCCCGCCGACCTCGCGAATCGTGCTCGAAAAGCCGTTGGGCTACGATCTCGCGTCGTCGACGGCGATCAACGATGCGGTCGGCCAGATTTTTTCCGAAGAGCAGATCTACCGGATCGATCATTACCTCGGCAAGGAAGCCGTGCAGAACCTGTTCGCGCTGCGGTTCGCCAACGTGATGTTCGAGCCTCTGTGGCGCCGTGAATGGATCGACAACATTCAGATCACGGTTGCCGAGGAACTCGGCGTCGGCGGGCGCGGTGGCTTTTACGACCAGACCGGCGCGCTGCGCGACATGGTGCAGAACCATCTGCTGCAGTTGCTTGCGATCGTCGCCATGGAACCGCCTCAGTCGATGGAAGCCGACGCCGTGCGCGACGAGAAGCTGCGCGTGCTGCGCGCGCTCAAGCCGCTCACCGAGGAAGCCTTGCATCAGAGCGTCGTGCGCGGACAGTATCGCGCGGGGGTGGTCCGCGGAGAGTCGGTACCGGGTTACCTCGACGAATCCGGGATCCGGGCCGACAGTCCGACCGAGACGTTTGTCGCGCTCAAGGCCGAGGTCGAAAACTGGCGCTGGGCCGGCGTGCCGTTCTTTCTGCGCACCGGCAAGCGGCTGGCGCGACGCGTGGCTGAAATCGTCGTCACGTTCAAGCGCCCGCCGCATTCGACGCTTGGTCCGACGGCGCTGCTGGCAGGCTCGAACCGGTTGACGATCCAGCTGCAACCGGACGAATCGATTCGCCTGAGCACGCTTGCGAAGCGGCCGGGGCTCGGCATGACCTTGCAAGGCGTCTACCTCGATCTCGCGTTCGACCGCTTCTTTCGGCAAGACCGGATGGAGGCGTATCAGCGCCTGTTGCTCGACGTGATCGCCGGCCGGCTCGCGCTGTTCGTGCGTCGCGACGAACAGGAAGCCGCATGGCGCTGGGTCGCGCCGATTCTCGACCTGAAAACGGCGCCCAAACCCTATTCGGCCGGAAACTGGGGGCCTGCGCAGGCCAGCGCGTTGCTGGCGAGATACGGCACCTGCTGGAGCGAGGAAGAGAACTGATCCGCTCCGGCATGCCTCTTCCTATCGTGGAAGCGTTTTCTCCGACTACACCTGACGAAGCAATGGATACAGTCTGGCATCTCAAATGGGCGCACGGCGCGTTCGATCTCCATGCAGCAGGAGGTATGCTCGGCGGCGTTGCATTACAGCAAGGCGGCCGCACGATCCGTCCGTTTTACGAAGCGCCGTGGCTCGGCCAGGCCGAGCCGCAACCCGCGGGGCTGCTGGGCGTCATGCGAAGCGAATTCCCGTGCGTGCCATTCGGTGTTCCCTACTCTCCCGACCGACTGCCCCCCGGCTGGCGGAAGGCCGCCGCAACGCCGATCGTCCCGGATGACGTCGCACTCGACACCAGCGACGACCTTCAGCATGGCTACGGCTGTACCGGCGTGTGGTCACTCGTGAGGCAAACCGCGCACGAGATCGAAATTGAAATCGAATACCCCGAGACCTCGTCGATCGCACGACTGACTCGCATCGTGCGCGCCGATCCGGCTCGCGCTGCCTTCGACATCGTTCTCCGTATCGAAGCGCGCAAGTCGGCTCGCTGCCCCGTCGGTCTGCATCCGAATCTCGCGCTGCCGACGCTCACCGGCGCGTTTCGAATCGAGCCCGGCACCTACCGTTTCGGCATGGTGCACCCGGCAGGTCCGGAACCGCGCGTATCGAGCGCGCTGGCCGGCGCGACGTTCGAATCACTCGAGCGCGTACCGCTCGGCGAGGGCGGCTTCGGTGCATTCGACCAGCTGCCGCTCGCGCAGCCCACGGAAGAAATCCTGCAGCTCTGCGGAATCGACGGTTCCGTCACGATGACCGACGCCGTCGCCGGCGCACGCTATCGCCTGACCTGGGATGCCGATGCGCTGCCGTCACTGCTGTTGTGGATCAGCAACCGCGGACGTGCGTACGCGCCGTGGAACGGCCGCAACCTCTGCGTGGGCATCGAGCCGGTCGCGAGCGCATTCGAGCTTGGCCGTGCGGCATCGCTCGCGCCCAATCCGATCAATTCCCGCGGGGTCCGGACGGCACTTGCATTGAATCCTGACACGCCAACTGAAATCGCCTACCGATTCGAGGTGCTCGCCGCACGTTAGGCGTGCATCGTGGATCGGACCGATCGCGCTGCAGATCGTCGGCAAGGGACGCCGGGCAAGCCCGGCTTCATGAGCGTCAGACCGTCCGGCATTTCATATATGAATAGTTGTACTACGTGAATCGCCCGTAGTTTCGTCCCACATCAATACCGACCAAGGAGACCTTTTCGTCCAGTTTGCCTGGCTGGACATGCCGCAAGCGAAGAACATTTCACTTTCCCTGTTGATACGCGATCCGTTTTTCACGACAGATAACTTCGTTTTCCTTAATTTATTCAATAAAAGAACTGACCGGGTCTGTTGTGCCGCAGTCACACGTTTTCTTTCTGACAGGTTTGGAGCCAATTATGAAAAAAGCAATACTCGCCGCCACGTTGATGTCCGCAGGCATCGTCGCCCACGCACAAAGCAGTGTCACGCTCTACGGCCGCCTCGACGCCGGCATCGAGTACCTGAGCGGCATTGCCAACGGCAACGGCGGCACGACGAGCCGCTGGCGTGCCGAGAGCGGCGACTGGGGCACCAGCCTGTGGGGCTTGAAGGGCTCCGAGGATCTCGGTGGTGGAAACAAGGCGGTCTTCCACCTCGAGGGCTCGTTCAATGCGATGAACGGCAGCCTCGGCGGCACCGGCTCCATCTGGGATCGCTGGGCAACGGTCGGTTTTTCCAACGACGCTTACGGCACGCTGCTGCTCGGCCGCGAGCTCTCGATTTCGAACGGATTGTGGGACTTCGATCCGCTCGGCCAGACGTCCTGGTCGTCCGGTTCGCTCGTGCGCGGGCGCAACTGGAACAAGACGAGCAACAACATTTCGTACCAGTCGCCGAGCTTCTTCGGTTTCGACGTGTACGGCCAGTATTCGCTGTCGAACGCCACCAGCTGGAATGGTAACGGCACGACCGCACAAGGTCGTGCCGACGGCCTGCAACTGACCTACACGAATCCGTACTTCCAGGTGCGCGGCATCTACGACGAGGCGCGCGACGTCAACGGCAAGTTCTCGGACGTGTTCAACTATTCCCGGGAGTACTTCGCGGGCGTGAACGTGTTCCTCGGCCAGTTCAAGCTGCAGGCGGCCTATCAGGCCTCGCACGCGAACGGCGCGCCGACCGCCAACAACGGGATTACGTCGACGCAGCAGGTCTGGGGCGGCGTCACGTGGCAGGCGACGCCGGCTGCGGCCTTGACCGGTGCCGTCTATCACGTCAACGCAAACCATGGCGGCGGCAACGCCAACATCTATACGGTGGGCGGCACGTACAACATCTCGAAGCGCACGCTCTTCGACATGCAGATTGCTACCGTTCGCAACAGCAAGAACGCGAACTTCGGTCTGGAGTCGAACGCGGCGGGTGCCGGCGGCCCGATCGCCGGCGGCGGCTACAACGACAACCCGACGCCCGGGCATAGCCAGACGGGCGTCTATGCGGGCATCCAGCATTTGTTCTGATTCGATCTCGCTCACGGGTTGGAAGCGCCATGCCATGCCGCTTCTGGCGCCGCGTCCGGGTGCGATGCGCCGTCAGGCCATCGCACCGCACGCATCGACAGAATGCCGGGCCTTGAATCGATCGGAATGCGCGCCGGGCCAGCCGCCCGGACGCATGACGACACCCGCCGTGGCGACGCGGCAATCAGCCACGCAAGCGAAACGGAATTCACGGGCAGGCCGGGAATGGCATGAAGATGGAGAGCACGTTCATGACGACGTGGCCGACAGATCGCCCGGCTTGCCGATCAAATTGGACTGGGAAACGAGCGTTGTTTGACTGCGGTCGCGAATCACACCGAGCGTCTGATGTGCATTGACGGCCATGACGTTTCGGGATAGTTCGAAAGCGTCGCGCACTGCCGCAATGACGTCATCCGGAACGCGCAATGGTTCGGCGACATGCTTGTCGACGAGGAGGCGCGTGGCATCACTTGGCATCGCTGTACACCATTGCGCGTAATACGCCCAGGTGGACGGCCATGGTGTCCATCGCGCGACGGACCTCGAGCAGACCGCCCCCTCCTTCAGTTCCTTCAGGAGCGAGCGACGTTCCTCTGGCTTGAGCGAGCGCGGCGTCGACGCCATGCGTGCGGCAAACTCGTCGATACCTTAAGGAATCTTGCACGATTAATGGGCACGTGCGAGTGAGTCTCTTAAGACCAAGAACGCTGAGAGCGGCGCATGACCGAAACAAACCACATAAATGGCCGGTTTTGCGTTGGCGTCGAAGAATTTGACTGACTACCTTTGTAACTCCTGGCAGCCGAACATCGATTCAGACTTAGGAGGCCCGTATGGGCCACCCTAACCCATTCAGAGAGGAGACAATTCGTGCATTTCGTTAACAGCAAATTTAAACTTCTCCGTCTTTCGCTCACAGTGTATCTCTCTGTTGCGACTGTCGCGTTCGCAAGCGACGCCGCCCCCGACCGCCTAGCTTCCGTCGGATTGTGGGTAACAGCCGAACACGATGCCGTGATCGAATTCCGCCCCTGCGCGGACAACAACGAGACACTTTGCGGCGTTATCGCTTGGGACGAGGATGCAATTCCCGGTGGGAGGCGAGCAAGTTGCGGTGTCCGCGTCGCGCAGCTGTCGCACTTTTCAAACGGCGCATGGCGCGATGGCTGGGCCTTTGACCCTCGCACCCGCAAACGTTACGAAACAGTGCTACGTGTGGTCGGCGACAAGATGACCATGCGTTCCTTTATCGGTCTTGAACTATTCGGTGAGACGGAGGAACTCAGTCGCATCAACCAATTACCCACAGGTTGTCCGCAAGTTCACTTAAACTGAATATCGAGAATGTGAGTGGCGCCCTCCGTTCACCGTCCGCCGGAGGAAACCGAAATGGCAGCTTGCTGGAAGGTACGATGCCCCTGAACCTGGTGGCAATTGCCATCGCCCGCTGGCTCATCGTCTGCTCACGGCCGGGCGCGAGGTGTCAGCATCAACTCCGTGGCACAGGTGCGGTATCACGAAATGATGTTCAACTCTTGGTACAAGAATGGTCCGAAGAACGCACATGACCTGCGGTGGAATTTTGTAGCCAATCAGGCAGTGAGTTGTCGATATTATCGGAATCCAGCTAGCCTCGACGACCCGTGGCGGGAGGTTGATAGCGATGCGCGCTATGAGGCCGACGCTCGCTGTAGAACTGCCTCCAGCGTTCAATGAGCACCACCCTGGCCTCCGCACGGCTGCGGAACCATTCCGGGTTCAGCAATTTGTCACGCAGCATGCCGTTAAAGCTCTCGACGAACCCATTTTGCCACGGACCTCCGGGCGCAATGAAGGCCGGACCGATTTCGCCTTTCATAGCCAGCGCATGACCTTGACAGCAGTAAATTCAGCGCCGTCGCCAGACCGGACGAATGCGAGCTTGCCATACAGCCGCATCAGTCGCGAAAACGTCAGGATCGCACCCTGCGACCGCAAGCTGACGCCGACTTCGATCGTCAGGCACTCGCGGGTGTGTTCATCGATCACGCAAAGCATCCTCAACGCTTGCCCGTCCACCTGGTCGTGCACAAAGTCGTAGCTCCATACCGAGTAAAGTTGTGTCGCACCGGGCAGGCGAATATCGTTGCCGCAACGACGACGGCGAGGCCGCCGCCGCGGAATGTTGAGCTGCATGGCTCGCCACATTCGCCGCACACGCGATGCACTCAGCGCCAGCCAGGCCGAGATCCGCCGGTAGCCGAAGTGTGGCACTTCCTGAGCGGCTGCCATTCAGTCGCTGACCCAGGCTCCGATCCTTCTCCGGTTGCTTGAGTGGATAGGTGGCCACCCGGCGACTCGGCCCCAGATAACAACATGCGCCTTGCGTTGCGAGAGACCCCGCCGAATCAGGACTTCCAGCGCTTCGCGCCAACCCATTGGGGTGCTCAATCTTTTCGGCTGAATTCCTTCAAGTCGTCGAAAACCAGAAATTGATCGGCAATCAGGCGCTGGAGCTGCTCGTTCTCCGATTCCAGATCCTCGAGCCGACGGGCGTCGGCCACATCCATGCCACCAAACTTGTTGTGCCAACGATAGAACGTCTGTTCCGAAGTGTTGTGGCGCTTGCACAGATCATTCATCGGTTCGTCTCGGCTCTCGGCCTCGCGCAAGATTCGAATGACCTGCTCGTCGGTAAATCGCTTCTTCATCGAGTTCTCCTTGCCTCTAGGATAAAAGAGAACTCGCTCGACAAATGGCTGCAAGAATCCCCGCAGGTCATACATCCGCAACGCTGAACTTCCTCAGCCGGGTTCAGCTCCGGGAAAACGGGAAGGCCGGAAGGCCGCTCCATTTTCCATCCGACAAGTGACGATCACTGCCGCGACCTGCACGACAGCGCACTGGCTTTGGGCACCATTGCGAAAAGTAATTTTCGACAATCAGACTACAGATTGTTAGCAATTTTTTAGTGCACAACCACGCAAATTTGGTGCTAACACGCTATCTTTTTGCACCTTTTCCGCCCATTCCTGGTGCTAAAACACTTTATTCGCGAAAGTCGTCACGATGATTGTTGACAATATTTTTGTCAAAGTTATGATGCATCGCCAATGATGTTCTTCGTTTGCGATTGATGTCAGATCAAGGTCGACGCACGTCGACCTCGAATGTCTCGCATATCTTCACGCTCTACCCTCCTGGTTTCTCGTTTTAGTATTTGTCTTAGGATTCCGAAGTTTTTTGTTCATGCACGTGTTCGTGCTCATACGCTTTTTACTTCATCCGATTCAACTCGGCATGCTCGTTGTACCATCTGGAGACCGCGCCATGGCTGACTTAACCACTGCTTCAGTTCCTAAATCAGATCACGGGTCCGACCCACGATCCCGTTATAGCGATCGCCTATACAACGAGGATCTCGCCCCGCTCACCGATCAACATTGGGGGGCCTACAACATCTTCGCGTTCTGGATGTCCGACGTGCATAGCGTGGGCGGATATGTGTTCGCGGGCAGTCTTTTCGCACTTGGACTCGCCAGCTGGCAAGTGCTCGTTTCGCTTGTGATCGGCATCGTGATCGTCAACCTCTTCAGCAATCTGATCGCGAAATCGAGTCAGCGCCACGGCGTGCCCTATCCGGTGATCTGCCGTGCGACGTTTGGCGTGCTCGGTGCAAATGTGCCCGCCGTAATTCGCGGGCTAATCGCAGTCGCGTGGTACGGAATTCAGACCTACCTCGCATCGAGCGCGTTTGTGATCGTTGTCCTCAAATTCGTCCCTGCACTGATGCCGTACGCGGAGGTTCATCAGCACGGCTGGCTTGGGCTATCAGTCCTTGGATGGAGTTCGTTCATGCTGCTGTGGGTGCTCCAGGCATTCGTGTTCTGGAGCGGAATGGAGACGATCAAGAAATTCATCGACTTCGCCGGGCCGGCCGTCTACGTCGTCATGTTTGTTCTTGCCGGCTATATGGTGTCTCGCGCTGGGATTCGGAACGTTGCGTTGAATCTAGGCGAGGTGAAATTTACCGGCTGGTCCAGCGTTCCAGTAATGATCACCGCGATCTCGCTCGTCGTGTCGTACTTCTCCGGCCCGATGCTGAACTTCGGTGACTTCTCGCGCTACTGCAAGTCGTTCGCCGCTGTGAAACGAGGCAACTTCTGGGGGTTACCGGTCAATTTTCTTGCATTCTCGCTCGTCACGGTGATCACGACATCCGCGACACTGCCGGTGTTCGGCCAGTTGATAACGGACCCGGTCGAGACCGTCGGTCGTATCGACCAACCGTTCGCTGTCGTGCTCGGCGCACTTACGTTCATGATCGCCACGATCGGCATCAACATCGTTGCGAACTTCGTGTCGCCTGCATTTGATTTCTCGAACGTTGCGCCAAAGCTCATCAGTTGGCGTGTCGGTGGAATGATCGCAGCCGTCGCGTCGGTTTTCATTACGCCATGGAATCTGTTCAATAACCCCGCCGTGATCCATTACACGCTCGACGTGCTTGGCAGCTTCATCGGTCCGCTGTATGGCGTGCTGCTCGTAGATTACTTCATCGTAAAGCGCCAGAAAGTAACAACTGACGACCTGTACTCGATGTCGGAGCACGGCGCGTACTGGTACAGCAGCGGCGTGAACCGCACCGCGATCTTCGCATTGATCCCGGCCGCAGCAATAGCGGTTGCATGCGTCCTCGTGCCGTCTCTGAAGGGCCTTGCGAATTTCTCATGGTTTGTTGGTGCCGGCCTCGGTGCTCTGTTCTACGCATTAGCTTCGCGCCGTGCGTAATCGCATGGAACATGTTCCTCAAGGAAATCAAATCTTCATTATGATGAAAACATCTACTTTCGGCTTTGTCGGCGCAACGGCGCTCAGCTTGATGGCCGGCTCGGCCAACGCGCAATCGTCTGTTACGGCATATGGGATGATCGACACCGGCTTTGCGTACGCCAACCACATCGGCAATGGCAGCCAGACCGTATTCAAAGCGCAGGACAGCATCCTAGGCGTCTCGACGTTCGGCATGAAGGGTTCGGAGGATCTCGGCGGAGGACTGCGTGCGATCTTCAATCTGCAGATGGGTTTCAATCCATCGACCGGGCGCATGGACAATCCAAACGCGGGCACGTTCGACCGTAACGCCTACGTCGGGTTCGATAGTCCATCCGGCACGCTGACCTTCGGACACCAATGGAACCTGAACGACGATTGGCTCGTGGGCAGCGTATTTGGCGCCGGCTACAACTCAGGCGCACCATTCAAGCTCCACGAATTCGATGCGATCAGTGAGTACTACAACAACGCCGTGAAATATGTTTCGCCGACATTCGGCGGTCTGCAGGTAGCAGGCTTCTATTCATTCGGCGGGTTCGCAGGCGACTTCACCCGCGGTTCTGTCGTCAACGTCGGCGCGCGCTATACAACGGGCCCACTGTACGTTGCAGCAACCTACGACCAGGAAAATACATCATCAGCCAGTGGCGGCAAATACAAGCTTGCGACGGCCGGCATTCGCTACGACTTCGGTCCCGTCCGAGCGCGTCTGGGCTATGCGCACGCCAACATCACGGGCCCGGGCACATTTCAGTCCATCCCGAGTCAACCTGCGCAGAACGCGAACGTCTACGAGGCGGGAATCGACTTCGTCGCGATCCCGACGGTCATACTCTCCGGTGACTATCTATATAAGCAGAACACCACGGCGCACAACCATACCTCTGAATACCGGCTCCTGGCGACCTATTCACTATCGAAACGCACGTCACTGATCGCAAACGTTGCGTTTTTGTCGAACTCTGGTGGCGCAACAGAGGCAATGTACAATGTCGACACGCCGCTGCCAGGCACGTACGGTGGTTTGCCAAACTCAACGCAGACCGCATTAACTGTCGGTGTGCGACATGCCTTCTAGTGCGCCAACGTAGGAGCTAGCCGAAGGCGAAAATCCTTGAAAATGGATACGTTGCCGTTCTTGATGTCGAAATTGCCAAACAAATGCATCGACCAAGAGCGCAACGTCCACAATCGCATGAACTTCACTACTGTCGGCACATACGACGGCTACCCGCGGAACCATCAGAGTTCACTTTGACCTGCTTGATTTCCTCGGGCCACTTCCATCTTGGAGCTTCGCTGCCGGGCTTACGAGTCCAGCAAGTGCTTGATCGACTCAAGGAGATGCAAGGCTTGCCTATATCCGTCATCTTGGACAACCGACCGGAGTTCGCCGGTAAGGTGCTGGCTGCGAAGCAGGCGCCAGGCTGTCATTCATTCGGCCTGGTATGTCGGTGGAGAATACCTACATCGAGAGCATCAACGGGCGGTTCCACGATGATTGCCTGAACGAGCATCTGTTCGCGTCAACGCGCCACGTCATGCGTCCAATTGAGAAATGGCGAGGTCGAGTACACACCGAACGACTTCATAGTTCGCTCGGCGATCTGACGCCCGCGCAGTTTGCCCGGGCGCACGATGCAACGCAGCGGTTTTTAACCTCGGACTCTATCTGCAATCCAGACTAAAATCAGGGGTTGGCAAAATCGCATCAGTATAGATAGATGGGGTAATCTTCAACTCGTTCTCCTATGCGATCTGTACTGGGTCATGCATGCCCTTGGCAGCCCTTCTGGCGAGCTGGGAGTCTCTCCCGATTGCTTCCATTGTCTCGACGAGCTCACGCATCTTCTTCTGGTTTGTTCCCAGCATGCGGATCGCCGCCGCCTGCTCGGGGGGCATGAATACTTCCACCGACTTTTTCCTAATCGCAGTAAAAAGTGTTTTTGCCACAAAATCAGGAGTTACAGCGTCAGCGACAAACGCTAGCGAAGCGGCATCATCGCTAGCTTCTTGCTCGAGCATTGGTGTTTCTGTAGCGGTCGGATGCAGGATGGTGAAATCAATCGGACTATTTCTCTCTTCTAAAGCGACCGCATGGTGAAATGCCCTTAGGGCATGTTTTGAAGCACCGTAGCTTGCTATTCCCGGGAACGGCAGAAACGATGTCATGCTACATACGGTCACGATATGTCCGCGGCCTTGCTTTTTGAAGTAGTTGATGCCGGCGAGGATTCCTTTCAAGGGCCCCATGAAATTGATATCAATCGTACGTTGATGATCCTCGAGCGGTACATCTCGAGCGAATCCTGTGCAAACGATGGCCGCATTGTTGATGAGTATGTCTATTGGGCCGAAGCGCTGCGTCGTCTCCTCAAGTGCCAGGCTCCACTGTTCCGGCGAACGAATATCAAGCTCCAATGCTGCAGCACGTTCGCCGAGGGAGGCAGCAACACTACGGGCACCGTTGATATTGATGTCGGCAAGCATCACGCTGTGGCCAAGCTCTACGGCCAATCGTGCGCTCGCGGCACCGATACCGCTCGCGGCACCAGTTAATAGAATAACCTGGGATCGTTGATTTTTTTTTGAGGTCATTGTTACTCCATTTTTAGAAGGATGTATGGAATTCATTGGTTGCCGAAAATACGATCACGACGCTGGACTACCGAAGCGGTAACACGGCACGCCAAGCACGTCGACTTCACACGACATAAGGGTGCCCTCCTGGCGACCTTCGTCAAGATCAGCGGCAAGCGAGGTGACGAACAAGGTATTACCGCGTTGCCCACCAATGCAAGGCATCGTAATGCCAGCTACCGGCAATTGAAAACTTCGCAATAATTTCCCGTCGGGGGAAATCTGATTTACTCGTCCTTTGAAGATGCCTGCGCTCCAGTAATTACCATCCGCATCGACCGTAGCCCCGTCTGGCCAACCGAATTTCTCATGATCCAGCGTTACAAAATCACGTTCGTTAGAGATAGAACCAGTCGCCTTATCAAAATCGAACGCTTTTACTGTTGGACTTAATCCGTCTGCGTGATACATAGTCTTTCCATCAGGGCTCCACGCTAGTCCGTTCGAAATGAATAGACCATCCTTCACACGAAAAGATTCACCTGTTGGTGTAATGCGGTAAAGCGCACCAGAGATGTTGCTGCTGTTTTCGTCCATGCTTCCCACCCAGAAGCATCCATCTGGACCAACTTTCCCATCATTGAGTTGATTACCGGGTCGATCTTCTTCCGGATCAACTAGAAACTGAAAATCACCTGTTGTTGGTTCGAAGAAGTGAATCCCCGTCTTGACTGCAACAATGAGTCGACCATCGGTTACCAGACCGAGACTCCCGACACGTTCCGGCATCGGATACGCAGCAACTTTTCCTGTAACTGGATCAAACGAATGAACCGCTCGACCATTGATGTCGACAAACCATAGAACTGCCCTGCCGTCATCCCATAGCGGACTTTCGGCAATTTCAAACGGAATTTCAGTACAAATGGCGACTGACGGTTCAATCACGTTCATGATGCATTTCCCGATTATAAAAATTCTAATTCAAGATGACATCGGTTGCGATGTCGTACTTTCCGCGTGTCGGCTTGCCCCTCTCAATGCTGACCAAACAAATGGAAATGCCACAGTTATCCCGATACACAACAGGATTGCAAACTGCTGACTACCGAAATAATCGAACAGTCCGCCGGCCAAGGCGGTACCCGCGCCAGCACCAATAAATGTGATGACGACTGTTCGGGACACCAGCGAACCGTCCGGATCGATTTCCGACAGCAAACCCGTTAGGAACGGAATAACGACGAACAGCGAGCAGTTGAGTACAAGCTGACTAAAGAAGTATGAAGAGCTACTTGTCGATGAGAAGAATCCGATGATGGATCCGATCATGGCAATCTGCGCCAGCCAAATTATCTTCAGGCGATGCGCATGCACTGCACGCTGTGATGGGACAATTGCCCCTGCAAAACCGAGCAAAGAAGAAACGGAAAGTAGAACTCCGATAGTCGACGGGGACAGCCCGGCATGCGCACCGACAACCCCGGCCACCGCCCATTGCGAGGCCTGGATGCCGTAGATGAGAACTGTTACCAGCCATATCGAAAAGACGAGCCTCTTCGGCAAGTCCACCGGCTTTTGCTTGGTGGCGCGGCTATTCCCGATGGATGCGTATTGGCCAGCCTTTGCGATAGCTGGTGTCATGATCACGATCAGCGCTGCAAGCATCAGAAACAACCAGTGGCCTATCCACCGCTCCGGTAGCAGTGAGGCCGCGACAAGCACGGTGCCGTTGACTCCGCCTGCAATGAGGTTCAATAGCCCCCAAAGACGATCCGCCGATCTTCTATGTGAGATGCCAGATGCAACGACCACGAAAAGGATCCCTTCAAAGACTCCTGCGACTCCTCGTGCGACGCTTATTGCCATTGCCGTCGGCGCCAGAGCACTCAATATCTGTGCGACAATAGCGCCAATAAGACCGACGACTGTCAGAGCGTTCGCAGCGCGTGCAATCCACCTGGGTAACAAGGCGCAGCTGAGCGCAACCCCGAGGATCTCCAGACTAGCGATTCCGGTTGCCGTCCCTTCGTCAAGACGAAAACGAGCCATGATCGCTGTCACGAGGAAGGGTGTGAGAACCAACCCGTTCGTTGCTGTGCTATACGCCAGCGCAAGCCGGCATACCGCCCCTCCCCTCAGTTCCGGCCTTAGCATATCGTCCGCAGGCATCGTAGATCCGCTCATCACGCAATCCTTCCTTGTGGATGTTAAAAAAATAGAATGTTTAATCGAATAAATTATTTCCCGAGGAATATCCGCGATATAAATCGCGTCATTCGACCATATGGCGCTGCAACGCGGTGAGACATGTTGAATCGGCTCATAGTCATCACGCCACGTGCATGCGAGAAGCGGATGAACCCATCGCGCCCGTGATAGGAACCTATACCGCTTTCCCCAACGCCACCAAATGGAAGATCTTCCTGCGTAGCGTGCAACATGGTCCCATTGATCGTTACCCCGCCTGATTGTGTTTGATCGAGCAATGCCTTAACGTTGGACGAGCTATTGGAAAAGCAATAAAGCGCGAGCGGCTTTGGTCGCTTATTGATGAATTCGATAGCGTCGTCGAGCGTGTCATAGGCGACGATCGGCAAGATCGGCCCAAAAATCTCTTCCCGCATAATCGGGGCATCGAGAGACATGCCACTGACTATAGTTGGTACGATCTTTCGTTCTCTAGCAGAGTCTGGATCATGGAGCTGACGAACTGTTGCACCTGCCGACCGCACTTCCTCTATCATTCCCATCAATCGCTGATAATGTCGCTCGGAGATGATTGATGTGTAGTCACGATTGCCAGTCACCGTCGGATATAGTGCGCTCGCAGCGTCGAGGAATAAATCGGAAAATCGTGCCTGCATTTCTCGGGGAACCAGTGCATAGTCAGGAGCGACGCAGGTCTGCCCCGCATTAAATAGCTTTCCGATTGCCACGATACGTGCGATTTTTTCGAGTGAATAGTCACGACATACAACTACCGGGGATTTCCCGCCTAGCTCCAGCGTAACCGGCGTGAGGTTCGGCGCTGCAGCAGTCATGACTTCTCTGCCAATACGCGTGGATCCGGTAAATAGCAGATGATCGAAAGGTAAAGCGCAGAACGCCGTCGCAACATCTGGACCGCCCGTTACAACTTGAACAAGATCTGAAGGAAACGTCGCTTGTACGAGCGATTTCAGCAACTCCGAGGTCCGCGGAGTCAATTCCGAGGGTTTTATCATGACTCGGTTGCCTGCAGCCAGCGCTTCAGCGAGTGGTACCAATGTAAGGGTCAACGGATAATTCCAAGGGGCGATGATGCCGACGACACCGAGCGGTTGATAAACGATATTGGCTCGCGCGGGCCTGAAAGCCATCCCAACCTGACGCTTCTGAGGCCGCATCCACGATTTGAGATGTTTCCGCGCGTTCTTAATCGCATTGAACACAGGCATCAACTCGCCCAACTCCGTCTCCTCTTTCGCCCGATTTCCGAAATCGTCCGAGATAGCGTGAATGAACTCTTGTCGATGCGTCTTCACCATACCGGCGAGCGCGGCGAGCGATGTCATTCGTTGGTGATAGGTCGGCACGCCGCTACGCGCGGCGGCCATTCTCTGGTGATTGAGTATCATTCGGAGGCCGATCAGTGGATCGCCGGGGGGAGCAGTCAAGCCAAGCGGTGCGTTCAAACGTCATTCTCCGGTGGTCAATGATTAGCCCAGTTCGACCGACGATCCAAGCCGAACAGGGAGCGCAAATAAGGTGTTAGGAAAACCCCTGCGGGATCCATACGTTCGCGTAACGATAGGAAGTCGTCCCACCTGGGATACAGTTTTTTCAGTTCCTTTGCGTCCAGCGAATGCACCTTGCCCCAATGCGGTCGACCACCATAGCTTAAGCAGATTGCCTGCACCCCGTCAAAGTAACACTCGTCGGGCATTCCGCGATACTGGTGAACGGAGATATGCATACTGTCTCGTTCAAAATCCGGACTTAGCCAGATGTCGTCCCTTTGGACCCAACGGACCTCGATAGGAAACATCAAGGGAAATTTCTTTCTTGAAATAAACGCCTTGATTTCGCGAAGCGCATCGGCTCCGTGCCGCGCCGGTAGCGCCCACTCCATCTCATTGAAACGAACCTTGCGCGATGCAGAAAGTACTTGGTGGCTCGCCGCGATGTGTTCGTCGGATCGGATCAGCGAAGCGCAAATACGGCTAATCTGTGGGCATAGCGCAGGCAGCCAACTCCCGAACCTACACAACAATCCGAACACTGTATTCTCGAGAATTTCCTCGGCTACAAAGCGTCGCCAGTTTTTGGTCGAAGGGGCATCCTGCGTAACATCCCAGCTCTTCGTGAGAACCGTTTCGGTATGAGGTAGCCAGTAAAACTCAAAGCAGCGATGGGCCCCAATAATGGTCTGCGCTTGATCCAGACATTGCTCTAACGGCATGCGGCCGCGCTGCAGTCTTAGCCTAAATGAAGGCACAACATTCAGATCGACTTCTGTCAGAATGCCGAGGGCGCCTAAAGCGATTCGTCCACCATTGAACAAATCTGGATTTTCTGACTTGCTTGCAATAATCTGTTTTCCGTCTGCTTTCATGAGCGTGAACCCGGCAACCTGGGTAGCCAGATTTCCGAGCGTTATTCCCGTACCATGAGTGCCGGTATTGATCGCGCCAGCGACGGATTGGATATTGATGTCCCCGAGGTTCTCCATCGCAAGGTTCTTGGCAAAAAGCGCCTCTCCAAGCGTCGCTAATCTGGTCCCGGCTTGAACCCGAACGCGTCGCCGCCTGACATCGATATCAACAATTCCTTGAAGCCGATCAAGCGAAACAATCGTGCCCTCCGTGCATACCAGCGGGGAGAATGAGTGGCCCGCACCGACCGCACGAACAGGCCGATGGTATGCTTCCCCATTGACAAGCGCGTTCGCCATTTCGGCGCACGATGCAGGGGTCAAGAGGGTTGCGTGGGGAGAACTCAGGTAACCGGACCAGTTGCGCCACATAGTCAGCTCCCAGCTTAGTGGTATCAGAGGAAACTCTTGCCCGAGCCTCGGTAAGTCGATACCCGGTCAACGACCTCACCGTTCTGGATAAGGAGCAACTCGTTAAAGCGTTCGCACAGCTCCCCTGCCTTAGCATGTCGAAAAATCATCGGATCCCCCACACGTATCGCGACGTTGGCAGGATGCCGAACCGGAGTTTGGACTTCGCCGGCAGCTTCGTTGTCAATCAAGGAACAGTTCGCAGGCAACCACGGCTGTGGCAATCGGCTCTTGCCAGCTGGTCCAGAAGCGATATAACCACCGCCAGCACACGTAACAACTCCGGCTTTCGGAACACGCGTCACAGGCAATGCAAAGCCAGCCGCCGGCTTGACGCAGAAAGCTGAATAGTGATCAAACAAAGTCGGCCCATAGAGTCCCGAACCTGCTGCAAGTTCAGTAACGGACGCGTCAGCTCGAGTGGTTTCCAGACTGCCGGTCCCCCCCCCATTTACAAAGCGCAGCGGATGCCCCGCTGCAGCCAATGCTTGAACAACATTCTGGCGACGCTGCGTAACCTCGATGTTTGACTTGCGCTTCAGGATGCGGATTATGTTGCTGCGCAGTCGCTCGCCCGGTACCGCATCCATCAGACCCGCAATTTGCCCCTCATAGCCCATCAGTCCATCTAGCCGCACTCCAGCTAGACATGCAATGGCGCGCGCGACTTCTATTGCGCTTTGTACACCTCTAATGGGTGATCGATGTACACCAAAATAGATGCCTGGAAACGATGATGACATGTCAAGATCGATTGCCAGAGGGAAAACGACATTCTCGACCGCAGCGATTTCATTGATGGCCGCCACCTGCGCGGCGTCATCCACCATCAAGGTAATCGAGCACCCCTCGCGCAGCCGTACTGCGACGGCAAGAAGGTCTTCCTTTTCGACAGTTGGGTAAGCAACCACGATGTCGTCGAGACCTTCGCCTGCCAACCACGCTGCCTCTGCAGCCGAATAGCACAGCAAACCACGAAAAAACGGTGCTGTGCTCAAGATCCTTCGGATGACCGGCAACGAGCGGACCGATTTTGTTACCAGTCGGATGGGAATGCCGCCGGCACGCGCGCCCAAGCCGATCAGATTTGCATCAAAGCTGTCAAGATCGACAAACGCTGCTGGCAACCGATGACCATCAAGCGCATTTTTGTAGTACGTATAGCTTCGCACCGCATCGCCGGTGCCAGCAGGAACGTGCATCTGGTTCATATCAAAATTTGCAGTACGGAGATCGTGACGGTCTAAGGGTGAGCACCGCAGCGGCACTCTACGAAGACACCTACTGACCTGAAGGCTACACACCGCAAAATCTGCGACCAATGTTGAAGATGGACTTTCTGATGGTCAATTCCGGCCACCAACACCAATCATCACCGATGGCCGTATCGGACCCGAAATAGGTCACAGGCAACATCGTTTGCGCTGGTGGGAACACGATAAGGTGCGACTGGTCGTGTGCGTCCGAATTTGGTTAATTCGATGGAGTATTCATGGAATATGCATTGGTTACCGGCGCGTCAGGCGGGATAGGCGCTGAGCTCGCGAGCTTGTTTGCCCGTAATGGAATCGGCCTGATCCTCTGCTCTAGCCCGCGGAGTCGCGACACGCTGGAGAGAAATGCCACATATCTCCGGGAAAAATTCAAGGTAAACGCTTATCCGATCACGGAAGATCTCGCGATTCCCGGCGCTGCAGAACGCCTTGGGGCACAGGTTGACATGCTCGGCCTTCACGTCGAATTCCTGGTGAACAATGCAGGTGCGGGGATAGTTGGGCTCGCCTTCCAGAATTACGATGCGGCGCAAATGGTCGCCATGTTGCAATTGAATGTCGTCACGCTTTCCGAGTTGACGCTGAGATTTGTTCGACCAATGGTCGCGAGAGGACGTGGGCGAATATTGAATCTGAGTTCATCTGCGGGATACGTTGTTCCCCATGGTCTGGAAGCGGCCTACGCAGCATCAAAGGCCTACGTCATCAGTGTCTCGGAGGCACTGGCTTATGATCTACGCGGTACCGGAGTAACTTGCACTCATGTGGCGCCTGGGCCAACGCGCACGAATTTCTTCGCTGCGGCTGGGCTCGTTGACGAGCGAAGAATGGCGAAGCTAGGTTATAGCGAGCCGGATCAAATGGCCTTGATAGCCTACAAGGCGATGATGGCAGGGCGAACCGCCGTCTTGCCGGGCGCGTCTAACAAATTTGTGACGTGGCTGGCGCGCGTCTCTCCATCAAGACTGGTCACTGGCAAAATCTCTGCCTTTGTCGTATCCCGGGACCTCAAGTAACGGTGAGGCTGGCCCAATTTCCGTCCCGGTCTTAGTTGGAAAATTCCGGCTCTTCAGGGCGAGCCGGATCGGCCCGATCGGTGCACTGGCGGGCGAATTCCGCTGGCGTCATCCACTGCAGCGCAGAGTGAGGACGAGCCTCGTTATAGTACTCGCGCCAGACTTCGATTTTGCGTCTGGCATCTTCCAGCGACAAGAATCAATGTGCGTTGAGGCATTCCTCCCGAAAGCGTCCGTTGAAGGATTCGTTCTTCGCATTGTCGGTCGGCTTGCCAGGGGTAAGCACTCGACCAGCACCGTAGCGTAGATCGTTGACGACGGGAGCGCGATGCTATCGGATAGGCTCGACGCGGGCAGTAGAGGGCAACGACGACGCCACGTTCCACGGTAACAACTCGTCGATGCGGTTGATCGGATGGTCAGCGACGCGCTCGAGCACGTAGGCGAGATACGCCTCGGGATCGAGGCCATTCAGGCGTGCCGTGCCAATCAGGCTATACATCGCGGCGGCACGTTCGCCACCGGAGTCGGCGCCGGCGAACAAGTAATTCCGTCTGCCGAGGGCAACGCCGCGCAGTGCTCGCTCGGCGATCAGGTTGTCGATTTCCGCACGCCCGTCGCTGCAGTAGTAGATGAGCGCCGGCCAGCGATTCAGCGCGTACTGAATCGCCTTGGTCGTGTCGGATTTTGCAGAGAGCGTGGCGAGCGTTGCTTCGAACCAGCGTTTCATGTCGTCGAGCAGCGGTATCGCTCGCGCCTGGCGCACACTGTGTCGCTCATCAGGTGGTTTGCCACGGATCTGCTCCTCGATCTTGTAGAGCGCGCCGATCCGGTGCAGCGCTTCCTCCGTTACCGTATTAGGACGGACGGCATGTAGATCATGGATCTTTCGGCGAGCGTGGGCCATGCAGGCAGCTTCCTGGATGGTGCCGCCGCGATACAGCTCGGCATAGCCGGCAAACGCATCGGCCTGCAGCACGCCCGCGAAGTCTGCAAGATGCTGCTGGGGATGCTCGCCCCGTCGATCGGGCGTGTAGGCGAACCAGACTGCTGCCGGCTCTTCGGAAGCGCTCGGCCGATCATCGCGCACGTAGACCCACAGACGTCCTGTCTTTGTGCGACCGTTGCCGGGCGCCAGCACTGGCAACGGCGTGTCGTCCCCGTGAACCTTGCCGCCGGCTAACGTGTATAGGCGGACGGTGTCGACCAGCGGTGCAAGCAGCGCCGTGATGCTCCCCATCCAATACCCCATCGCACCCGGATCGATCTCGACGCCGTCGCGCGCATACATGACTGCCTGGCGATGCAGCGGGATGTGGTACGCGAACTTCGACACGGCGATGTGCGCGAGCAGCGCCGGACCCGGGATGCCACGATCGATCGGTCGACTCGGTGCCGCGGCCTGCACGATGCGATCGCAGCATGCGCAGGCCAGCTTCGGACGGCGGTGGCGAATCACGCGGAAGTGCGCCCGGACGTATTCGAGCTGTTCCGCGACCCCAGCGGTTTGAGTTGCCCGCCGCAATCGGGGCAGTCATCATCGGCGGGCAGATGGATGCGCTCTTCGCGCTCAAGGTGATCGGGCAACGGCTTGCGGCCGACACCTTCGCGACTCGGCCGTTTCACTGCAGCAGCCGCGGCCATATCGGCCGAGCCTTCATCGACCTGCAGGTCTTCCAGCCGCAATTCAAGCTGTTCGATCTGGCGATCCAGCTTCTCCGATTTTCGGCCGAACTGCATCCGGCGCAGCTTGGCAATCGTCAGCTTCAGATGTTCGATCTCGATCGCGCGCGACGAGAGCTGCTCGCGCAAGCTGGCGACCATCGCCTTCAGCGCTTCAATGTCGTCGGGGAGATCGGTGGGAGCAGCGGACATGCGGTGAGCTTACACGACGCCCCCCACAAGCTCTCCATGCGTAATGAACGTTTACAATGCGCTTCGCGGGCGTACCTCATCGATCGGCTGCCGCCAATCGAAACCTTCGAGCAAGAGCGCGAGCTGAGCGGTCGTCAGCGCAACAACACCGGCATCGGCGCGCGGCCACGCGAAACGTCCTTTCTCGAGGCGCTTCGAGAGCAGGCACAGGCCACCGTCGCACCACCACAAGCACTTCAGCAAGTCGCCGCGCTTACCCCGTAACACGAACACGTGCCCACTGTAGGGATCCTTCTCCAGCACGGTTTGCACCTTCGCGGCCAATGAGTTGAAGCCGGAACGCATGTCCGTGACGCCCGCCGCGATCCAGATTCGCGTGTTCGGCGGGATCACTTTAGACAGTCTCGTAAATACTGCTCGGCGAGCTCCTGCGACACACCGCGGATACGAATACGTCGTTTGCCGACCTCGATCTCGATTTCACAGCCCGGCGGCATCGCCGGGCTCGCCGACACGTCCGGCGTTTGCGGCAGAGCGTGATGTGGGATGTCCTTCGCAGGCAGATCGACCACATCAACCGGTAGCAGCGCGATGTTTGGTACCGACGGTGCAGGTTGCGTATCGAGTAAGCTTCTTCGCCACTGCGCGACCATATTGGCGTTCAAGCCGTGCGCACGCGCTACCTCGGCAATCGAGCGATTCGGATCGTTCGCTTCGGCAGCAACCGCTTCCCGAAACTCCTTCGTGTAGTTCCTCGATCCCGGTCGTCTTCCATGCACCACTGGCTTCATCAATCTGATTCCCATTACATCTGATGGGAATCAGATTGCCGGTGCCGTGCCCTCATGAACAGACGGTACGTGTCGAGCGCTTACTGCCAGGGCGCGAGAAGTCAATCTCCACGCCATTCTCGTACGCCCATTTGTCGAGCGCCTTCGATATGAATTCGCTGCCATTGTCTGCCTTGATATAGCGGGGAAGCGGACGACGCTGTGCAAGCCGGGGCAGTGCGGCGACAACGTGCTCGCCACGCAATGATCCGTCGACCTCTATAGCCAGACATTCGCGCGTGTAGTTGTCCACGATCGTGAGCGTGCGCAAGCGCCGACCATCAAACAGCGCGTCAGCGACAAAATCCATACTCCAGATTTCGTTGATTGCGCTCACTGATTGCTTTGGCTGCCGGCGTCTGGCCGACTTGTTGCGTCGAGGTCGTTTGTGGCGCAACGAAAGCCCCAGTTCGCGGTACACGCGTTCGACGCGCTTATGGTTGTCTCGCCAGCCTTCCCGGCGCAGCATCACGTACACGCGTGGCGCACCGTAATGCACCCGCACTTCCGTGATCTCCTTGATGCGCATCTCCAGCGCGCTTTGATCCCGCGCGACCGACTCGTAACGGTAGACCGTGCGGGACAGCTGCAACAACGCACAGGTCTGTCGCTGGCTTGCACCAAAACGCTGCATCAGGTCCGTGACCAGTTCACGGCGCCGGGAAGGCTTCAGAGCTAATAGGATGGTCCGCCCCTCCCTGAAGGGGGATACTGAAGCCCCCGAAACCGTCGGAGAATGATCATGCGTATCGTTTCTCACAGCTGCGTCAGCCGGCGCAGCTCTGAGGGCGATAGCCCACCGTACTTCGTCCGCCAGTTGTAAAACGTCGCGTCGCTGATCCCCATCTTGCGGCAGACCTCCGCGACCGGCGTGCCCAGCTCGGCCTGCATTTTGTGGGCTAGGGTCACTTCCACGTCCGTGCGTCACAGGTGGCAATCCATGCGCTGCTGAAACCGAAAGCAGCGCACGAGGCACATTCTCAACCCGGATCAACGTTTTCCGCCGGACTAGCGCTGTAGTAGTTGGCGTACTTCTGCCGGCATTGCTCGACGATGTCACTCTCAGGTAGGTCGCTCAGAAACCGCGCAGGCGCCATTCGGGAAAGCTCCATGGAAGATTTACCTGTCACAATCCAGTCGGCAAGCAACTCGCCAAGCACCGGCGAGATAGACAACCCTCCGACATTGCAACCGCCAAGTGCGAACAGACCGTCTACCCCGGGAACAGGACCAAGAATGTGGTCACCATCAACCGTCATTGTTGGTAGCCCACCACGGTACTCTCGGATGGTCGCATCACCAAACACCGGAAACTGATCACATACCGAATCCGCGAGCCGATGCAGCACTACGGGATCGAGAGCTAGATCTTCGACACGCTGTTCAGGCTTCAGGGAGTTTCCATCAAACATGACCGGGTTCGACTCGTAGCCACCAAACATCAGCCCCCCCTTGTCAGGGCGAACGTACACATTGGCATCTAGCACCCGAACCGTCGGCTGTTCATTGGTAACCCCTTCTAATGGAGCCGTCACCATCAACTGATGACGTACAGGTATCGCAGGCAAGTTTGCGCCGGCGAAGGATGCCACAAGACGCAGCCACCCCCCGGCCGCATCAACAACATTCGCGGTGCGAAACTCCCCTCGCGTTGTCACTACCCGCTCAATCCTGCCTCGCTGGACAACAATTTGCTCCACCCTGGTGTCGGGGAAAAGATCTCCGCCTAACCTGTGCGTAGCGCGTGCATAACCACTTGGCAGCTGACCCGGTTCCAGATAGAGATCCGTACGCATGTAGCCGGCAGCCAGAATATCGATGGGCTTCATGAACGGCATTAGCTCGCACGCCGCGGCAACGTCGACGAGGTCAACGTCCAATCCCAGATGCCGCCCGAGCTGTACGCCCGCGCGGATCATAGAGGCGTGCTCTGGCGTTCTTGCCACCGTCAGACTACCAGCCTGGTAATAGACGAGTGGCTCTCCGGTCTCCTGGGTGAAACGGGTCAACTTCTCCACTGATCGAACGGCCAGATGCGTCATCATCTCAGTGCGGCGCACCTGGCCGGTCAAACCGGCCGCTCGCGGTGACGTTTGCGAAGCGATAGCTGCCTTATCGACCAATGCGACGCTGCGTCCTGCTTGGGCAAGGTGAAACGCGACGCTGGCCCCAAGAGCTCCAGAGCCAATTACAACGACATCGTAATGATTGGCTGCCATTTATCGCCCCTGATTTAGACACCGGACGTACGTTGGATGACTGGCAACCATTGCAAGGCAGCCGACGGATCTCCCTTAATCTTGATTTTGCCCTGCATAAAGGCCACTGGGGGATTCAACTTTCCGGCGACAAGATCTTGAAAATCCTTTTGCCCGATGGTGATGGTCGTGTCAGCGTCGGCATCTTCATTGCTCACGCCCGTCCGAGACACAACCACCAAGCCAAGATTCTTGAGATCGATCTTGAGGCTCTTTTCCGGCGTCGGGCCGTTTGCAATCGCGTCCTTAAACTTTTCGGTCACTTCGTCAAGGTATGTCATTTCTAAAACTCCAAGTGGAAATTCAGGAAGTGCAGCACCGGTCACGACCGGTAACTGGGGTCAACGCGCTCGATCTTGCGCAGAAGTGCCGGCCAGATGAACCCGCCACCAAGCCCATCTGTCTGGATGCGCGCAGCCTCTGCAATACCTGACAGAATGCGCGAATCGATGTGTATCAGTTCACCGCCCGCTTGAGCCGAGATCTGAATCTGGCATGCAGTCTCGAACACGTACATCGCGAGGAAGGCGTCGGCTATCGTTCGTCCGACTGTCAGCAATCCATGGTTACGCAGCATCAGATATGAGCCACCTCCAAGATCGTCTTGCAGCCGTGGCTTTTCATCGTCTCGTACGGCGACGCCCTCGTATTCATGGTAGCCGAGTTCTCCTAATACAAACGATGACTGCTGCGAAATCGGCAGCAGCCCACCTTGCTGGGCACTCACCGCCACACCCGCACGGGTATGCGTATGCAACACACATGAGATCTCCTCGCGCGCAGCATGTACGGCGCTGTGAATGACGAATCCCGCACGATTGACCTGAAACGGGGAATCGCTCAGTTTGCTCCCCTCGTGATCGACCAGTATCAGTGACGATGCCGTGATCTCATCGAACAGAAGCCCATATGGATTGATGAGAAAGTGCTTTTCTGGACCAGGCAGCCGCGCGCTGATGTGAGTGAAGACCAGGTCAGACCAACCGTAGGCTGCGACGAGACGATAACAAGCAGCAAGATCACAGCGCATTTGCCATTCTTGCGCGCTCACCTTGCCTTCAAGAGAAGGACCATTCATTCAAGTTCCTCGAGAATTATCGGAGTAGCCCCTTCGAGCCGCGCAACGCGAAACCAGCTTTAGGGTAAGCAGAAGATTACGTTGGGACGGCGCCCAGTGTGGAAGCAAATACGGCCAGTCAGGGGTCCGTCGTGGTCAGCTCACTCTCCCTGCCACCGCTTCAGGTGCCCCATCAGAATTCGATGTCGAATTGGCCGTAATGAACCACTACGTTGGCCGACTCAGCATTGGTGCATCGAAATTTGGATTCTTACCTTCTCGGTCAAGCGCACGCTGCTAGATAGGCTTTGAGCACAAGACAGAGCAGTGAAACTGCGCCTAACTCGTCGGTTTGTGCAACGCCGATGTCAAGCGATTAAAGTACAAGGGAGATGAAATGCTGCGGGAAATCAGCCGACGGTCGAGGTGGTGGATGGTAGTGGGAGTGGCGTCGATGACGTATTGCGGAGCGTCATGGGCGCAAAGCAGCGTTACGCTTTATGGAGTCATCGATGTGGGGCTACGCTACGAAACCCGCGGTGTGTCATATGGGGCAGACGGGTCGGTGCAGTCCACTGGAACAAAGCTCTCGATGGCTAATGGGGGCGGTCTCGCAGAAAGCTACTGGGGAATCAAGGCGCAAGAAGACCTGGGCGCCGGAAATCAGGTCGTGTTCAACATCGAAAGTCACTTTGATCCAGGAAGCGGAGGGATTACGCCAAAGGATTCGACAAACTTCTTCGAGATATCGTATGTTGGACTGCTTTCACCCACGCTTGGCCAACTGACCCTCGGCCGTCAATATAATGTCGCATTCACAGGTGTTACGCTCGCCTATGGATCCAATATGTGGACCGGCGACCAGGATCCCTATGTGAATGTCTTCAAGCCAGAAAACATCCTCTTGGGCGGCTCACGCACGAGCAGCATGATCCAGTACGCTGCGCAGATCGGGGGATTGGTTCTCCTGGCTCAATATGCCCCGGGCGGTCAGGCTGGTCATGGCGCAGCTGGCAGTCAGACCGGTGCCTCGATCGGCTGGATACCTACCGATGGGAAAGTCAAATTCAGTGCGTCGTTCCTCCGCAGCCGAGACGATAATACCAATGCCAAGTTTGATATTTATACTGCTGGCGGATCGTTCACCATCGGAAAATTTACCGTCAATGCCGGCTATATTGAAAACGCCAGGGACAATGACTTCACGTCATTTGGAAATGGTCCGTTTAGCTCAACGGACCTGACTGGACTTGGAATCATCTCCTCAGATCAGATAGCAAATCCGTCAGCTCCTGGTGGCTTTAACAAGAGAAAGATGATCCTCGCTGGACTCACCTATCGCGTCAGCGCCGCCGTCACTGTTGCAGTCAATGGATGGTGGACCCGCCAGACAGGCTACACTACTTCCTTCGACGGTCACGCACAACAGTATCAGATCGTCGCTGGCTATGCGTTATCCAAGCGTGACATGTTGTACGCAGAGCTCGATCGATCGATCTATCATGGTGGACTGATCGGCGCCCAATTGGTAGGGCTGAACGGCCTAGCCCCGACAGCTGGTGCTTCGCAGACGGGGGCAATGTTCGGCTTAAGACACTATTTTTGACAGCGTATCCTTCAATTCGACAGGCCTATGCCACGACAAGGCCTGTCGTTTTCACTGAGAGACTGTGATTTTCTGGCCAGATACACTCCTTGAAACAGCGGAGACGCACGGTCATGGAGAGAACCACTCGTTACACGACGGCCAATTTGCAGGCATACTTGCTGCGATGTCTGGCCGGTATGAGTTCGGATCTAGGCATAGACCCTGAGCGTTTGTGCCTTGGTCTCGGCTTTCAAATCGCGGATTTGTCGGATCCGGAATGTCGATTGTCTTTCAGGCAAGCTAGCGAGATGATCCGCAGGACGATGCAACTGTCATCTCGCGACGGCATAGGTTTGGAGATCGCCAATAACGAGACGATTGGTTCAATCGGAATCGTCGGATACGCAATGCTCACGAGCCCGACATTCGCAGAAGCGGTCGCTCTCGGCGTCAGCATGCAAAATTATGCCGGATCGATGCTTGAACTCGACTACCACAACAGCGATCTCGCGATGTCTATAACCGCGACCAGCCGCTTTCACGAACCAGATATCGAAGCATTTCTCGTGGAAGAGGCTTTCGGCACATTTATGAAAATTGGCCGCACTCTCATCGGAGACGGGTTCAAGCCGTCCGTGATCAGCTTTTCTTATCCAAGGCCCAATTATTCTGCCGAATACGAGCGAACTTTTTCATGTCCTTTGAGGTTTGGACAAAAGGACAATGTATTCTCATGTGATGCCTCATGGGGCGAACGGCGCATTATTACCTACGACCCGCTGAGCCATCGGCAAGCGCTTGGCTTACTGGAAACTGTGAAAGTTCAGGAAAGCGAAGACACCGATCTTATCGAGTCAGTTGAGCGCATCATCCGACGAGATTTGCGTAATGCTCCAACACTTCAGACAGTTGCTGCACAGCTTTGTATGAGTGAGCGCACACTGAGGCGGAAACTAGCCCACTACGGATTGCCATATCAAAGTATCCTTGACAGCGTTCGCGAGCGCCGTGCATTGACACTTCTCCAAAACTCCCGTCTTTCAATCGAAGAAGTTTCGTACGAGGTGGGTTTCAGTGATTCGCACAACTTTAGACGAGCGTTTAAACGATGGACAGGCCATGGACCGCGCACATCCGCGTAATCCTCAATGAGCTTATCGGCGCCAACGCACCGGCGAGTTCGCGTCCGTTTGAATTACCGCACTGTGTTTCACCAGAATCGATGGCACTCAAGATCTAGATCATGCACTGCATTCGTGCATACTGACGCCATACTTTATCGGATACATACGATTTGATGAATTCCTGCCCCTCCTTTCTTCTCGGAAACCGGTACAAGGGAGCAAAAAATGCCTAATCGGCCGGCAGTCTGATGCGCATAACTGTCCCGCCACCATCGCGACGGATAGCGGATAGTGAACCGTTGTGAGCGGAGCAAATGGCGAGCGCAATAGATAATCCAAGGCCGCTTCCTCCCGAATCTCGTGCACGAGAAGTTTCCGCCCGCCAGAATCGATCGAACATTCGTTCGAGATCCCCAGGCTCAACACCTGGCCCGCGATCGGCAAAATCGATCGTAAGCCAACCGTTTCGGGAAATGGCATAAATGTCTAATGCACCACCCTCATACGCATAACGGACGGCGTTCTCGATCAAGATCGAGAAAACCTGCCCCAGTCGATTGCGATCCGCACAGACGGGGAGATTGCGTTCGATTTCACGGTACACCCTGATCGCACGCGAGTCGAGGCGGGCCGTCACCCACGAAAGGCGCTCTGTTATCAGATCCTCCACTAGAAAGCACGCGCGCTCAAGCCCTAGATGGCCAGCGCGTGCCAGAGATAGTAGATGTAGCCCGTCAACCAGTTGATTAAGCAATCCGAGTCGATGCATCACCATCTGCAGTTGTTCGGGCTCGGGAGGAAATACCCCGTCGATCACTCCTTGCAGGCGCCCCATCGCCGCGTTAAGCGGTGTTCGAAGCTCATGAGCAAGTACTGCGCTAGATGCCTGAATCTCCTGTTCGTAGCGCTGCAGTCGGTGAGTCATCTCATTGAAATCGAGTGCCAATCCCCTTAGCTCGTCAGGGGCGGACTGGACGACATCGGCTCGCGTCGAGAAATCTCCCTGCGCGACCTGCCTTGCGCTAGTCGCTACATACTGGAATTGGCGTGTCGCCGATCGAGAGATCCACCATCCGGAAACTGCGATCAATGGTGCGGCTGCTAACAAAAGTGCTCCCAGTGTTATCCAGTCGTCGTTTGCGATCTCCGGATAAACATAGTCCAAACCGTAATATCGGTAAATCAGATAAACCAATTTTTCAGGATCTGGGTTCGGGTCAGTTCTGAGATGAATGAACTCACGACGATCAGGCTCGGCCATACCACGCATGACGGACGCGTTCCAGATGAAGAATCTCAGCCACATGCAAAACGCCACTGCGATCGCCGCTCCAAGCGCGAGCGCGATCACGCGTATGCTTACCCAACGCCACAGAGGCGAGCGTGAAGAAAATTGCATCAAGTCACCTAACTGAAGCGATAACCGACAGCGCGAACTGTCACCAGCACACCGGATATTCCGCACTTTTCTAGCTTGCGGCGCAAATTGTGGATGTGTGTATCAATGACACGTTCAAGCGCGTTGCTACCTGGTTGGCACGCCTCCAGGAGTTCCGCACGCGTGAACGCCTTGAATGGCGTGCGCAGCAGACTCGCCAACAGATTGAACTCGGCGGGAGTCAAATCCAGGAGGATGCTGCCCAGCTGATTGTCGTCAACGCGCGCGACAAATGCTTCAAGATCGACGCACAGGCATTCGTATCGCAGTTGTTTCGGCGTAACAAAGCGAGATGTGGACCGCCGTAAGACTGCATGGACGCGGGCGACAACCTCCTTGGGGCTGCACGGCTTGACCACGTAGTCGTCTGCACCATAGCGTAGCGCTCCAATCTTGTCCGGCTCATCGCCGACGGCTGTTAGCATAATGACAGCCGTGTCACTTGTTCGCCTTATTTCTCCCAGCACGTCGATACCCGAAAGACCTGGCAGCATAACGTCCAGCAACACCAGATGGGGTTTCCACTGAGCATGCATTTCGACCGCCGTTTTGCCGTTCGCTGCAACGATAACCTGGAAACCGTCACGAATTAGATACGCTTCGAGCACACTCGCACTATCGACGTCGTCTTCAACGACAAGTACTCGTTTAGCTGGCATTTTCCTATCCTTAACAAATTATTGAAATTCTACTGATGGGATCTTGAGACTTGCCGGGCATGATGCGGTCCGTCACGTCCTTGGCAATCCTCTCTCTAGATGCATCGGTGCGGAAACATTCCGATGACCGCCACTCTGAGGCACGACTTCGAGTTGCACTGGAGTGCCGACAGTATTTTCCACTACCGATGTGGCACGCAACAGTGCATGTTGCCGCAAGACACGCCGGCTTTCGAATGATTCGCTCATGGACGTAACTATCGGTAGAGAACGACTGTCTGCACGAAACGGAATATCGGATGCATCAACTCTCAGAACGCGGCAAGCTGGTTGCAATCTTCATTCGGACTACCCTATGCACCGGAACCCGTCTATTCATGCCACTGGTCCAGGCCGATGAGCGGGACAGCGCCGCTGGGCAACAGCGAACCGTCGATGAACTCCTGCGAAATCGGACGGATTTTAGCGTCGGCATCGCCGTCGGTGTCGAGCAACGCTATACGGGTGCCACTACGGTGGATCTGAAGAACGGCAAACTCGGTGACGGTCAATTCGACCAGACCTACTTTGGCGTTTCTCCCATGCAGAGCGCAAGATCGGGGTTCAAGAGATATGCGCCCGGGCCCGGCATCGATGCCTATGCATTGACCGTGTCTTGGGAGCACATACTCAATCGACATCGGACGACAGATATTGCTTTCGGCGGTACACGGTACACGGACAATGTATCGATCACGCCGGTCGGTCAACGTTCGTTTGGTGTTTCTCTTTTCATCATGGCCAAGTAGACGTTCTGACCGACTATCGCCATGGTGTCAGCCAAGGGTGCCCGCATGAAAAGCGATCAACGGGCTACCTGTTGACGCCTTCCAACCCTTTCAAATCCCTGGAAAAAAGTGATCGTAAAGAGTTCCGGCTTTCACGCCGTCATCTGCCTCTGCACCAGCGTGCTGTTCGCAGCGTGTCACTCCGAAAATCAGCCGCCGTCACAAACGAGACCAGTTATAGCTGAGGCGGCACATCCTGATAGCGAGACACCCTCAATCTTACTGCCAGGCGACATCGAGGCACGATATAGAACCCCGCTTTCTTTTCGTATCGCGGGCAAGATAATTGAGCGTAAGGTCCAACTTGGAGAGACGGTCAGGAAAGGTCAGCTTGTCGCCGTGCTCGACAGTTCCGACCCGGCGAAGAATCTCGCGAGTGCCCGAGCACAGCTGGAAGCTGCCACGCATAGCTTGACGTACGCGTGGCAGCAGGTCGTACGCGATCGGCAGCAGCATACCCAAAATTTGATCTCGACAGCACAGCTCGAACAGACCCAAAACGCATATGCCTCAGCACTCGCACAGCAACAGCAGATGGATGAGCAGTTCAAACTGGCGAGGAACCAGTTGCAGTACACCAGACTTGTGGCTGATCACACGGGATACATCACGGCCGAACTGGCTGATACCGGCCAGAATGTGTCAGCTGGACAAACGGTGTATCAGTTAGCCTGGTCGGACAGTGTTGATGCCATAGTTGACGCGCCGGAAAGCGTTTTGAAAGTCATTGCGCCTGACCAGCCTGCAACTGTGAGGCTGCCGTCCCTGCCGGACCATATCTACACGGCCCGCGTACGCGAAGTCGCCCCGGCCGCCGACCCGCAAAGCAGAACGTATCGCGTCAAACTTTCACTTCTGCACCCCGACGCCCACGTGCATCTAGGGATGACTGCAGAGATCGCCTTCGAGAGGCCCTCTGACGCAGTGGGTGATACGGCGCTTTACACGTTGCCCGCGACTGCACTTTTCCATGAGGGTGACTCGCCAGCGGTTTGGGTCGTAACCAATCCGGGAAACGCGCTCCAGCTACGTCGCGTGAGCGTGGCACGCTATGACGAGCACACGATAACTGTCTCCAGTGGCCTTAGAAGTGGCGAGCTTGTGGTGATGCAGGGCGTCCATACGGTCAGCGCCGGCGAGAAGGTACGCGTAATCGCACCTCTACACAGTGAGAGCGTCACGCCATGAGTGATATTCACGAAGAAGGACGCTTCAACTTGTCAGCCTGGGCCTTGCGCCATCAGGCACTTGTCGTTTACATCATCGCGCTCGCAACGCTAGCTGGGATCCTCGCTTACACTCGCCTCGCTCAATCAGAGGATCCCCCCTTCACATTCCGCGTCATGGTGGTTCGCACGCTGTGGCCGGGAGCAACCGCACGTCAAGTGCAGGAACAGGTGACCGACCATATCGGACGCAAGCTGCAGGAAACACCAACACTCGATTTCCTACGCAGTTATTCGCGCCCAGGCGAATCGCTGTTGTTCTTCACAATGAGGGATTCCGCACCGACATCCGACGTACCACAAGCCTGGTACCAAGTCCGCAAAAAAGTCAGCGACATTGCAACGACCTTGCCGCAAGGAGTGCAAGGTCCTTTCTTCAACGACGAGTTCGGCGACGTATATACCAACGTTTACACCCTGGAAGGGGATGGTTTCTCCTCGTCCCAGCTGCGCGATTACGCCGATCAGTTACGCACAGCGCTGCTTCGCGTGCCCGGAGTGGGTAAGGTAAGTTACTTTGGTGATCCAGACCAGCACATTTATATCGAGATCAGCAATACACAGCTCACGCACCTCGGAATCTCGCCTGCGCAGTTGGCTCGAGCGATTGATGCGCAAAATAGTGTTGCGTCGTCCGGCACACTCACAACTGCCACCGACCGCGTGTTCATTCGTCCAAGCGGACAGTTCGACAGCGTCTCCGATATTGCCAACACCATGGTGCGCATCAATGGGCGAACATTGCGCATTGGCGATATAGCCATCGTGAAACGCGGCAACGACGAACCGGCCGTTAGCGAAATGCGCATGAACGGGCACGCAGTGCTTGGCATCGGCGTCACCATGCAGGCTGGGGGAGATGTCATCCGCCTGGGTCATTCGTTAGACGCGCAGACGGCGCGATTGCGATCTGAACTGCCAATTGGCCTGCGGTTGACGCAAGTATCAAGTATGCCGAATGCCGTGTCGAAGTCTGTTGCAGACTTCCTTGAGGCGGTGGGTGAAGCGGTGGCAATCGTGCTTGTTGTCAGCCTCGTGTCTCTCGGAGTGCGCACGGGCATGGTCGTAGCCGTCTCAATTCCGGTCGTACTTTCCGTTACCGCACTTGGCATGTACCTGTGCGACATCGGACTCGACAAAGTTTCCCTTGGCACGCTCATCCTCGCTCTTGGCCTACTTGTGGACGACGCAATCATAGCCGTGGAGATGATGGCAGTTAAGCTAGAGCAGGGTTACAGCCGCGCGCGCGCTGCAGCGTTCGCCTACACAAGCACTGCATTCCCGATGCTCACAGGCACACTGGTGACTGTCTCGGGCTTCCTCCCGATCGCGCTTGCGAAATCGAGCACAGGCGAATACACACGTTCGATATTTGAGGTGTCGACCATTGCGCTGATTGCGTCCTGGTTTGCTGCGGTTATCCTGATCCCCCTTCTGGGTTTTCACTGGCTGCCCGATAGCAAAGCCGATTCGCGTACTAGCGACAATCGACATACTACGAAGAACACTGATTTAGAAGACATTTACAACAGTCGTTTTTACCAGCGATTGCAGCAATGGATCGGTTGGTGTATCGAAAAGCGCTTCGCCGTGCTGACGGTAACGGGCGCGTTGTTCGCACTTGCAATCGCCGGCTTTGCGCTCGTGCCGCAGCAATTCTTTCCGAGTTCCGATCGACCCGAGCTTCTGATTGATTTGCGGTTGCCCGAGGGTGCATCGTTCAGCGCAACGCTACGCGAAGCCCAGCGGCTCGAGAAAATGCTTGCCGGGCGCAATGAAGTCGACCATTCGGTGGACTTTGTTGGAACAGGGGCACCGCGTTTTTATCTACCGCTTGACGAGCAACTTGAACAACCGAACTTCGCCCAGTTTGTCGTAACTGCGAAGTCCACCGAGGAACGCGAGGCGCTGGCAAGTTGGCTCGAGTCAAGCTTAAAAGAGCAATTCACCACCGTGCGCTGGCGCATCTCCCGCCTAGAAATGGGACCGCCAGTTGGGTACCCCGTACAGTTTCGGGTAAGCGGCGACGACGTTGCGATGGTGCGAGAAATCGCCCAGAAAGTCGCTACAACAATGCGCAAGGATTCTCGAACGGTCAATGTTCAGTTCGATTGGGATGAGCCGGCAGAACGCTCGGTACGATTTGAATTAGATCAGCAGAAGGCTCGCGAGCTCAACGTAACATCTCAGGATGTATCCAGCTTCCTTCTGATGACGCTATCCGGCTATTCCGCGACCCAGTATCGTGAGCGGGACAAACTGATCGCCGTTGACCTCCGGGCACCCGAAGCTGAGCGCGTCGACCCATCACGCCTGCTTACACTTGCGATTCCGACACCGAACGGCCCGGTACCGCTCGGCTCGCTCGGGCGCTTCTGCAACACGGTTGAATATGGCGTGATCTGGGAGCGCGACCGGCAACCGACGATCACCGTACAGTCTGATGTGCGCGCGGGAACGCAGGGTATTGACGTTACCCACACGATCGACCGCTCGCTCGAGGCGTTGCGAACACAGTTGCCGATTGGCTATCGAATCGAGATAGGCGGATCTGTCGAGGAAAGTGGAAAAGGCCAAGCATCGATCTATGCTCAGTTGCCGTTGACGATCGTGACGATCTTCACGCTGTTAATGATCCAGTTGCAGAGCTTCTCCCGTGTGCTGATGGTAGTGATGACGGCACCACTCGGCCTTATCGGTGTGGTGGGCGCGCTACTTCTCTTTGGTCAGCCATTCGGATTTGTTGCGATGCTTGGCGTGATCGCGATGTTCGGCATCATCATGCGCAATAGTGTCATTCTCGTCGACCAGATCGAGCAGGACGTTGCCTCAGGATGCAAGCCCCTCGATGCGATCGTCGGCGCAACGGTACGGCGCTTTAGGCCCATAGTGCTGACGGCTGCCGCAGCAGTGCTCGCGCTGATTCCACTGCTGCGATCGAACTTCTTCGGCCCGATGGGTACCGCCCTGATGGGTGGAATCACAAGCGCTACGGCATTGACTCTCTTTTATCTTCCGGCGCTTTATGCAACGTGGTTTCGGGTGAAAGCGGGCGAAGACGATACCGCTGCAGTATCCTCGACCAAGGGGAAGAAATGACAAAATGCGTTTCCGTCGACCGCGACACGTGGGTGGCAAACTTGGTCAGACACATTGTTGCACTGTGCTGCAGCACCACTCTCGCAGGTTGTTCACTGTTCGCTCCTAATGGCGATCCACCGGCAATGCGACTGCCCACCCACTATGGAGCAGCACCAATAGACGCGACATCAGTCGTAGCTAGTGGTGTGGCCCAACGCTTCCAGGCACGTAAAGTACCCACTTCCGATTGGTGGAAGCTGTACTGCTCGAGCTCTCTCAACTCTCTTGTTGACGAAGGAGTTCGGCAGAGCCCGACGCTTGGTGCAATTGAGAAAAATTTGATGGCTGCCCGCGAACAACTTCGCGCACAAATCGGCAGCACCATGCTGCCGGAGATCGATGCCGGCAGTCAGACTACACGTGCGAGATCGCTGCCCCCCATTCCTCAGTTAGAAGCGGAGAATTCTCCTTACAACACTTTCGCAGGTCAACTGCAGGCGAGTTACACGGTTGACGTGTTTGGTGCAGCACGCTTTGCTAACCTGGCATTAGCTAAGCGGGTCGATGCCAGCGCATGGCAGCTCGAGGCGGCCAGGCAGGCGCTAGCACTTAATATCGTGACAGCCGTAATCACTATTGGAGACCTCCATGAACGAATCGATACAACCGAACGCCTCGTAGCTCTATCCCGTCAGCAGGCTGTCGAGGCGGCGGAACGCCATCATCTTGGAGCCATATCGCACGATGCCGTACTTCGCGCACAGCAAAACCTCGCGACACTGGAGGCCAATGTTCCCGTCCTGCGTCAGCAACTTCAAACTACACGACACGCCCTCGCAGTGATACTGGGCCGCACACCAGATCAGGCGCCGGCCGATATTCCGCTGTCGGATCTACACCTTCCCGAAGACGTGCCGGTCTTGGTTCCATCCTCCCTACTGCTCTTTCGACCTGACATCCAGGCCGCAGATGCCACATTAAAGGCATCCGCTGAGAGCGTCGGCGCGGCGACTACGCAGATGTTTCCGCAAATCTCGCTATCCGCATCAATGGGTAAGGCAGGTTACAGTTGGCCAGCATTGCTGTCCGGCGTGGGTGCCGTCTGGAGTGTCGGCGCATCTCTTACCCAGCCACTTTTTCATGGCGGGGCGCTCTACGCACAGCGAGAGGCAGCTATGGCGCACTACGATGCAGCAGTCGAAAACTATAGGGCTACCGTGCTAACCGCGTTCCAGGACGTAGCTGACATCTTGACGTCGCTTGATGCAGATGCCTCACAGTTGCGAGCATGGAACAACGTCACGGCCGCCGCCCTCGTTTCGCGAAACGAGGCAATGGAACGGGCGCGACTCGGCGCTTTGCCGCTGTCAGCCGCGCGTTCCACCGACGAGGAGTATCAAAGTGCGCGGTTGAACGAGATCCGCTCATCCGCGGGGCGTCTCGCAGATACTGCCCGGCTGTTCCATGCGATGGGGGCGTTGGCTATGAATACCCGAACGGAGCATGAAGAACCAAACCACAAGGAAGTGGTTTTTGACGACAATGCCAAGTACCCTATGAGGAAGGACTTTGACGTTCGCCGCTAACGTACTAATTCCTATTCGAGCCTGCTGTGTCAGGAACATGGGTCGACATCTACTTTAGAGTCTAAGAACATGGGACATGAGCGCCTGACGCGTGAACAAAGCAACGAGCAGACATGCGAGCGTATGCTGGAAGCAGCGCACGAAATATTCCTGAAGAAGGGTTATGCCGCAGCAAGCATTCAAGAAATCGCGGAAACCGCCGGCTATTCCCGCGGGGCCTTCTACGCGAATTTTCGTGACAGAAGCGAATTGCTGATTGAGTTGCTGAGACGCGATCATGACCGAAGAAGTCGGGCGTACCAGTCAATGACCAATGCCAATGATGTCAGCAAGCAGCTTACAGCGATGGTATACGCATATCACTTTAATGCATCTCAGGCCAAACCTATGCAGCCTCTTTGGGTCGAGGCAAAACTGCTCGCCATCCGAGACGTCGACTTTCGTGTGCACTACAACGCATTACTTCGAGCTGAGTGGGAGCGCCTGACATCTTTACTCAGCAGGTTGGCCAACGAGGCGGCCATTTCGCTGTCGGTCCCTGCCGAAATGATCGCTTTGGGATTGATTAGCTTGTGCGACGGACTGTACCCGTACGCGATGCTCAATCCAACACTAACACGTTCCGGAATCATCGAGTCGATCCTGAGATTTGCTATGGAAAGCGTGGCACCTGGTGGTACGTAGTCAATGCCTCAGCCTTTTCCTGCTCCGTGACGTCACCGATAGTCGCTGAAGCAATCGCTCGTCAGCAAGCCTTATCAGCTATCTAAGAAGGTGCGGACGTGTTAGCCGGCACAGCTAGAATCTGCATCATGAGTCGATATCAACGCGGCTCGGAAGGAGGCAACGCCGACGAGCTATCTGGAACAGTTCGGATATCCGGCCCGATCATCTCCGGTAATAGCTGATTAGTGAAATATCTTTGCTCACCCATATTCGCTCACCTAGGTAATCTGATGGTCAATGGGTATTCCGAAGCTGCTTGGGCTCACGGTGTCCGCGACGAAAGCCTGCTCGCTAACGCCCGGGTAAAAACGCATTGCCAACTGTTTTTTGTATCCGCAATGTGGCCGCACCCCGTTCCCAACTGCCCGGCCACCATGCAGCAGAACCCATTGTCGGACACGCAGCCTATCGCCAATGCGTCGGCCTCGCTGCCGTTCAGCCGGCGCTTCGCCTGCAATGACGTCGACAGCCTCGCCGAATGCACGCACGGCTGGTCGATCTGCCTCGATCAGCTCTCACCCGGACCTTTCCACGGAACGCTGCACGAGATTCGCTTCGACGGCATGCAGCTGTTGCGCGAACGCGTGAATCGTTCGCTGCTCAAGCGTGGGCATCAGCGCGCCGGCGGCACGTCGTTCAGCATCCCGCTGGAAACCGCGGGCTCCGGATACTGCGGCGGCACGCCGCTGCGCGACAAGGCATTGCTCGTCTCCGGCAGTACATTGCTGCCCGAATTGCGCACACCTGACCATCAGGATGTCGTGTTGCTCACGGTACCGACCGACGCGTTACGCAAGTTGGCATGGATCGGCGATCACGGCGGCGACGACGCAATGCTGTCGAGTGACACCCGCATCGCACGCGTGCCGACTGCGCGCTATGAAGCGTTGAAATCCTTGCTGGTCACCGGTTTTGCCGCCGCCGATACGTGTGAGCGGCCCCTCGCGCATCGACAGGCGCGCAAGGCGCTGCGCGACGCCATTCTGGTCGAACTCGCGGACGCGCTGCAAGCGGCCGGCCCGTCCGTTCGCCTCACGCCGTCCGCGCGGCGTCGCGTCGTCGACCGCGTACGCGACCTCGTGGTCTCGCAGCCCGGCGTTCCACTGACCGTGCTCGACGTGTGCCACGCAGTAGGCGCCAGCCGGCGCAAGTTGCAGTATTGCTTCGAGGAAATCCTCGGCACGCATCCGGCCTGGTACTTGCGCGTGGTGCGGCTCAATGCCGTGCGCCGCGAACTGCGCGAGCAGTCTCCCGCCAGCGCGTCGGTCAGTGACGTCGCATGCCGCTGGGGCTTCTGGCACCTCAGCCGATTCGCGACGCACTACCGGGAACTGTTCGGAGAACTGCCATCCGACACCCTCAAACGTCCACCGCGATAATTACCAAAAGCGGATAACGCGCCGGATTTTGACGTTCCTAGACTCCGTACACCTTTCAACTGTACGGGGAACGGCACGATGAAAATCCTGAGATGTGCGCACGGCGCCCGGCGCCGCCGCACACGCACGACCACCGTTGCGATCGGCGCATTGGCGGCCACGCTCGCATGCAATACCGCCCGGGCGCTCGAAAACGACGGCCCCATCACGCCGTTCGGCGTGTTCGATTTCGGCGCGGGCATGACGCCGCCGCCCACGCCGAACGGCACGCTCGCCACACGCTTCGCGTACTACTCGACGCACACGATCCGCAATGGCGGCAACGCCGACTTCTCGCTGACGGTCGCGTCGTGGAGCCTCGCGTACATCCGGATGACGAACGCGAAGCTGTTCGGCGCGAACGTCGGCTTCGGCGCGATCGTGCCGTTCCTGAACCTGAACGGACACGTGAACGTGCCGACGCCCGCGGGAACGCTCGCGATGTCGGCCAATCCGACCAACATCGGCGATGCGGACTTCCAACCGCTGATCCTCGCGTGGACGCTGCCCAATCTGTTCGTCAACGTCGCGCTGCAGGTGCAGGCGCCAACGGGCGCCTATCGCGCCACGCGGCTCTTCAATCCCGGCGTCAACCACTGGACCTTCTCGCCGATCATCGGCGCGACATACATCACCGACAGCGGATTCGAAATCTCGACCAGCATCGAGATCGATCAGAACACGACCAACCGCGCGACGAACTATCGCAGCGGCACGGGGTTCCGCCAGGAATTCGCGGTCGGCCAGCACATTGGCCCGTTCACGGCGGGCCTGGGCGGTTACATCGAGCGCCAACTGAGCAACGACCACGGCCCCAATGTCGACGGCAATCGCGCACGCGTGAACGCGCTGGGCCCGGCGATCAGCTACGCCGAGCCGGGCAAGCCCGCGGTATGGCTGCACGCCTACAAGGAATTCGGTGCGCAAAATCGCGCGCAGGGTTACCAGATCGCGCTGCGTGCGGCGCTGTCGTTCTGATGTTCCGATCCGGGAGCTATCGATGAATCCGCTTTCTTCAACGCACGCCGCGCCGTATACACCGGCCGTCAGGCAAGCCGGTGCAAGCCAGGGTGCCGTGCTGCTGCTCGGCAGCAGCCTCACCGTCATGGGCGCGGTCATGATCGCGCCGATCCTGCCGAAACTCGCGGCCGAGTTCGTGCCGGCCGACCCGCGGCTGGCCGCGCTCGTGCCGCTCGTCGCGACGGGCCCCGCGCTCGCGATCGCACTGTGCGCGCCGCTCGCCGGCTGGCTTGCCGATCGCGTCGGACGCAAGATGCTGCTGTTGCTCGCGACGCTCGTGTACGGGCTGGTCGGCGCTGCGCCGGCATGGCTCGACAATCTCACCGCGATCCTCGTCTGCCGGCTCGCGCTCGGGGCCGCCGAAGCGTGCGTGATGACGTGCTGCACGACACTGATCGGCGACTACTGGCGGGGCGAACAACGGGTGCGTTACGTGAACCGGCAGGTCGTCACGATCGGCATCGTCGGTACGGTGTTTTTCGTGCTTGGCGGCGCAGCCGGCGAGCATTCATGGCGCTATCCGTTCTATCTCTATCTGCTGCCGATCCTGCTCGTGCCGGCGATCGCCGCCGTGTTGTGGGAGCCGCTGCGCGACGGTCAGCCCGCCGAACACGGCGACGGCGGCACACCGCTGTCCGGCGGCAAGCTCGTGCCGATGCTCGCGGTCGGCTATGCGCTGATTTGCGTCGGGATGGTCAGCTCATTCGTGGTCCCGGTACAGATGCCTCAGCTGATGGTCGACATCGGGCAGCACTCGTCGACGATGATCGGCGCGGTAGCCGGTATCGGCTTGCTGTCGACGCTGGCCGGCTCGATCGCGTGGCCATGGTTGCGCGACGCGCTCGGCCGGCGCTTCGTCAACGTCACGCTCCTTGCACTGCTGGCGGCGGGCCTGTCTCTGCTGGCGCGTGCCCATACGGTACCGGCCATCGTCGTGGCGGTCGTGATTCACGGCTTTGGCGGCGGCATGCTGGTTCCCAACGCAATCCTGCCGCTGATGCGCAGGCTGCCGCTCGCGATGCGCGGTCGCGGTCTGGGCGGTTTCACGGCTGCGCTCTATCTCGGCCAGTTCGTCAGCCCGCTGGTCGTGCTCGTGTGCGCACAGACGTTCGGCGGGCTGCGTGCCGCCGTCGTCGCCATCGCATGCGGTACGGCCGTCACGGCACTGCTGTGGTTGCTGCCCGCGCTTCGAAGCCGCCGCGACGACTGATCCTATTACCTCTCCTCGTCCTCGAACCATAGACCCATGAAAGACTTCCAGAACCTCATCGCCACGCACGACGGCATCGCACTCGCGGCGCTCGTTCGCGCGAAAGAAGTGACTTCGACGGAATTGCTGGATGCCGTGCTCGCCAGCCTCGACACGGTCGACCCTGCGCTGAATGCCGTCGCCGAGCGACTCGACGACACGGCAAGACAGGCGGCATCGTCCGTCACCGGGCGCGAGAGCGTACTCGCCGGCGTACCGACGTTGATCAAGGACCTGTTCATGCCGGTGCGCGGCGCGCGCATGGCGAACGGATCGTTTCTGTTCGGCGACTACCGGCCCGACTTCGATGGCGAACTGGTGGCACGCCTGCGACGCGCGGGCATACCGATCGCGGGAACCTCGTTGTCGCCGGAGCTGGGCACGTCGTATTGCACGTCGTCGGCGCGTTTCGGCGTCACGCGCAACCCGTGGAATCCGAACGTGAGCGCCGGCGGGTCAAGCGGAGCGGCGGCGGCGCTCGTCGCAGCCCGCGTGCTGCCGTTCGCGCACGGCAACGACGGCGGCGGCTCGCTGCGCGTGCCCGCGTCCTGCTGCGGCGTGTTCGGCCTGAAACCCACGCGCGGGCGAACGCCGAATGGCCCGATGATCGGTGAAGGATGGGCCGGCATGGGCATCAACCACGCGATCACGCGCTCGGTTCGCGACAGTGCCGCTCTCCTCGACCTGACCGCGGGTGCCGATACCGGCGCGCCCTATGCGGCGCCGTGCCAAACGGAAAGCTTTCTCGCGGCCACGCAGCGCGATCCGCAGCCGCTGAAAATCGCCGTGATCGAGCAAGCGCCGCCGTGGCCGCTTCATCCGTCATGCCGAGCCGCGCTCGAACATACCGTCGAGTTGCTGCGCTCGCTCGGACACCACGTCGAGCCGCTGGAATGCCCAGTCGATTCGGAAGCGTTCTATGACCGCGTATTCACGATCATCGGCTCGCAAACCCGCGCACTGATGGAGATGATCGGCAACGAGCGAGGCAATCCGGTACGCGACGACGAAGTCGAGGCGCGCACCCGCACCATCCTGCGCGAAAAGGGCAACGCGAGCGGCGCCGAATACGCGGGTGCCGTCGACTGGATCCATGCGTTAGGCCGGACATTCGGCCGATTGATGGAGCGCTACGACGTGCTGCTGACACCCACGCTCGCGATGCCGCCGCTCGCGCCAGCCGAACTGACCACGACCGACGATACGCAGTCCTTACGCGAACTCGTCGAACGGTCGCATCGCTTTTCTCCGTTTACCGCATGGTTCAACGCGACCGGCCAGCCGGCGATGTCGGTGCCGCTTTACTGGGACGAACAAGGCCTGCCGGTCGGCAGCCATTTTGCGGGTGCGTTCGGTGCGGAGTCGCTGCTGTTTTCGCTCGCTGCGCAGCTCGAGCACGCCGCTCCCTGGGGCGACCGCACCCCACCGATCCGGGGCGGCCGACCGACATCGTGAGCGCGCCGATACGTGTGCGTGTTACGCAAGGCGCCAAATGAGACGGCTTCCCTTAAGATGCGCTCAGTCGCACCGAGTGCCGGACGATGCATTGAAAACCGAAAGCGCGCTTTGAGCAATGATCACGCCGAGGCATCTACAACATCGCAGCGGTTCTAACGCAACGACGCAGGCGACGAACGGTTCGGCTATTCGTCGCCTCGTCCTGTAGCAAACCTGCGACTATGCCGCGGCCTGAACTCGCGATGATTTCGATTGGGGCAAAATCGGACGGCGAGTCATTGTCAATACTATGAAGGCTCCAACGACAAGCAGGGCACCGGCGATGACGAATGCATAGTCGTAGCTGCCAGTCGCATCGATGACATAGCCGGTGGCGATAGGAGCAATCATGCCGAAGATGTTTCCGCCCACAACTACGAATGCCATCGCCTTTGCAACATCCTTTGAGCTTGGGAGCAAGTCATTCAACAATGCGAAATTCAGCGATGTCGTCGAAGCGATACCAGTAAGCGTCACCGAGAATACGAGCAGCAGCGCAGCGAGGTTGGTCGTGAACGGTACGCACAGGATGGCAGAACCGGTAAGCATTGCGAGCGCAACTGCATTACGACGACGGCCAGTCCCCACACCGCTCTTCTTGAGGTAATGGTCACTGACACGTCCGACTGCGACGCAAAGAATGACCGCTGCCGCATAGGGAACAGCCGAAAATACGCCTGTCTTGGAGATACTCAGGTGACGGCTTGCCTGCAGATAGCTCGGCAGCCACGTCAAAAACAGATACTGGGTGTACACATTGCAACCCTGTGTAAGAGCAAGCCCCCACAACGTCGACGAACGCAGCAGCGACGACAAACCTGACGAAGCTTGATCGACGCTCGCAGCCTCCGAGGTATAGCACGCAGCAGGTTTCGAGTCGCGCTCACGCAAAATCTTCACGCGTTCCTCATTGGACAACCACTTGGTTTTCTCCGGCGAGTTGAAGAAAAGCATCCATGCAACAAGCCAGATGAAGCCGATGGCGCCGGCGACGACGAACGAGAAACGCCATCCGTACGCGGCAACGAGGGCTCCCAAGAAAACCGAGCAAATCGCCGGACCCGCATAGGAGCCACTGTTGAACATTGACGTAACCATGCCCCGCTCGGTGGCCGGAATCCATTGACGGATGACTTTTGCGCCGACCGGATTGCTCACCGATTCACCGCCACCCATTACGAGACGGGCGACCAGGAGGCTCGCGAAATTTCCTGCGGCACCGGTCAAAGCTGTCGCGGCAGACCAGATGAAGATCCCCACCCCTGCCATGCGCTTCGCGCCAAAGCGGTCGATAAGGATGCCCATCGGGATGAGGAAAAGCGCATAGCTCCAGATGAAAGAAGAGAACAAGTAACCCATACCTACTGCCGACAGCTTGAACTCTGCGGCAATTGGCTTGGCCGCAATCGACAGCGCGATGCGGTCCATGTAGTTGATCATCGCAAGTGCAAACAAAAAAACTGCAATCCAGCCTCGTCGATACGACATGGTTGTCTCCGAAATCAGCGGGCGATCTTGACGCCCGTGGTATTTCTACAAAGTCGGTTGATAACTAATGGGCATCTATGAACTGCACCCATCGGTGCTTTGGCGGCCGTCGATCGCCGGCCTCAAAGCTTTTTGTTTACTAGAAAAACACTTTGGCAAGAATCTACCCACGCGCGCCACACGCGCACTCCTGGGGTCATCCAAGTCCGGCTCGACAATCCTTTCCGTCACCGGCGCGTCGAGACGCACAGCCGCGAACCGCAAGAGGGACCGGCCCAGCCTCGCCTCGCCGAACGTCGTTGCTTCCTGAGTAGACAGTCATCTGGAACTGACGCGAGCCATATTGCTTTTTATAATCATAGAACGCACATAGCCCCGTGTGCAACATGGCCCTGCATCCCTCGGTGAAAATACCTACGAGAACGTAATATGAGCCGGCAGTAACTTTGCCCCCGTGAAGGGCTTATAGGGACTGGAGCAAAAAACGGCGAGCGTGACTGCGACGCATCGGCCTTACCCCTTGGGCTAACGGATGACGGAGACAGGAATTCGGCGTCCACTTACGCCGGGCGTTTCGATGGATTACAGTCGCGAGATGCTGGACCGGGTCCATTTTGGGCATCGGCATTCGGCGACGGGATTCCGGCGGTCGCTGAACAGTCTCGGATGGACATCAAGCCGCGCGTTCAGAACCGGATCGTCGATCTATTTGTATCCGAAGAGAAACTCGCGAAGCGCCATACAGCACTACCGTCAAACAGAGTCGACCCGCCTAAGCGCGCTATCCAACCCTTACGCACACGAGACTTCGCAAGCCTGCGAAGGATTTGATTTCCATTCACATTCTGAGCGAACGACGCAATATAAGTTAGCCCAGCCGAGCGACGACCGTGGCCGACCTCGCCTTCGTAGCTTATCGCTGACTAAACACGATGCAGACAGGACTTCCGGTTTCGATGACCTGTCCTGTCGGCTTCAAGCCATCCGCCATCACATCGAACTCGATGATGGTATCGGTCCGCTCGTTGGCCACGAAGAGGTGTTGGTTCTCGGGATCCAATCCGATGAAGCGCGGGAACTCGCCGCAGCAGGAGGTCCAGCCAACATGCCTCGGCATTCCGGTTTCGTCCAGTGAAATTGACGCGACGGTGTTGCTGCCGCGATTAGAGACGAAGAGTTGCTTTGCATCGGCCGTAACCACGATGCCGGCAGCACTCGAATCACCATCAAACTCGAGCGGCAGCACTGAGATCGTGTCCAGGGGCGTAAGCTTTCCGGACTCTACATCGAACTTCCACACGGTCATCGTGGAATTCAGTTCGTTCGCCACGTACACAAGAGGCAAGGAGGGGTGATATGCGGCGTGGCGTGGTCCGGAGCCCGCGTCCCAATGTTGGCTTACAACTTCGCATGCTCCGTTTGACAACCACCGCACTGCGGACACGCAATCAATGCCTTTGTCCGGCACGATATGCCAATCTGAATCAGCAAAGGATGTTTGGTATCGCGAGATGTGGTGGGGGTGCGAGCCCTTCTGTTCCTTAGAGTGCGGGCCCGGAATGCCAGTGAACGCGATGATGTCATTCGACGTCCCGAGAGTCCCATCCGCATTCACCGGAATCCTGGAAACATTCCCGGTCGCGTAGTTCGCGATGTTAAGCCAGTGTTCGTCTGCGGAGAACGCCAGGTGCACGGGATTTCTGCCGTTGCACGAGACCGTGCTCACGTGGGTCAATCGGCCCGATTCAGGAGCAATTTTGAAACTGCTCACTTGCTCCCCATCTCCGTGCACCGTATACAGAAAGGTCTGAGATCGATTCAGCGCGAGAAACGAGGGGTTATCGAGCGCCGGGAAGACTTCAACGAGCGTCCACTCCGCACTACGGGGGCAGATTTGGTAAAGCGCGATGCCTTTACCGCGGGCATTACGCTCGCGGGTCGTCCGGCATCCAACATATGCGAATTTCTGGGACATGTGTCCTCAACCTCACACGGACTAAAAAAGCAAAATTCGTCTGCCCAGAGCAGCCGGGCACCGCGCCAGTGAGCAAATTTGCCCATCAGTTTCATGCATTCTATGACCATAAAATGCACACAGTAAAGACGTGACCCGTGAAAAATCTGCGTGCATCACCCTGAGGACATGGAATCTGAAAGGGAGACAGCCGTGGATGTGGCAAAATTGGTAGAGGATCCTCTGGGGCACGGAACTGCACTCGATGCCCCCGCAGAGGCACTTTCAGCTGCCGTAGCTTGCCCCCTCTTGAACGATGCCACTCACTCCACTGCAAACCCGTGTGACGCGGGAAATCATTTCCCTCGCCCGGCGGGACGACATGTCCGAGGGCGAACGCCTGGCCGAGTCGGTGCTTGCCGAGCGCATTGGTACGTCCCGCACCCCTGTCAATGTCGCTCTGAGGTACCTCGCGGACATGGGTGTTCTCATTCATGACCACAACCGCGGGTACTTTCTGGCGAAGCCGGCGCGTGAATTAAACGATATCGCCAAACAATTCTTCGAAGAGCCCGACGAACCGCTCTATCTGCAGATTGCAGAAGACCGGCTTGCGCGCCGTCTGCCCGACGTCGTATCTGAAGCGGACTTGATGCGCCAGTATGGCGTGGCCCGTAGCGTCCTTCGCAAAGTCCTGTCGCATATGCAGGAAGAAGGGTGGCTGGAGCGCCAAGTCGGGCATGGCTGGCAGTTTCTTCCCATGATTGATTCGGTTGAGGCCTACGAAGAAAGCTATTTTTTCCGTGCTGCCATCGAACCGGTCGGCGTGCTTGCGCCTTCCTTCAAGTGCAACACCGTTGAGTTGGCTCAGCTACGACGCCGCCAACAGAACATCGTTGATGGCGGCTACCTCACGATGACCTCGATCGAGCTTTTCGAAGCAAATAGTGAATTCCACGAAACGATTGCAAAGTGGTCCGGCAATCGATTCATCATGCAATCGGTGCGGCGTACGGACCGCCTCCGACGACTGGTCGAGTATCGACAGGCCAGAGCTCGGAAGCCACGACAGCAGCAAGCCATTGAGCACCTTGCAATTCTCGACGCTATCGGCGCGCAGGATTTGTTGAAGGCGGCCAGCCTTCTGCGCGAACATATCGAGGGAGCACGCCGTGCAAAAGCCAGATCTGCCGCGATATTCATGACTGATACACAGCAGGCTTGAAAATAACACTTCAGACCCTTTATTTTGGGAATTCTTACGATCAATAAGAAATGTCGCAGCGTCGTTCCTCCGGCGCTGAATTGCAGCTGATCGGGTGTCTCCGCCCTAATCGCTGATGCCTTGACTCACGGCCCCCGTCGACCGTTGCTTACCGGCTTACAGAACCATCTATAGCCCCCCGTCACGACACCGATATGTGACGGCAGTCCTCTAACGCGATCGCGTTCTCCCCTGTATTAGCACTAGACGGTTCAGCGCCTCACCCCCACTTTTAGCACCGATTGCACGACACGTGCGATCGCGCACACCGGCGGGCCACAGGTTGCAGTTGCCGTGCCCCCTGCTTGGCGCGGCCGCAACGCTAACCATAACGCGGCGTCCGATCGAACCGTTGGGCGGCAAGATGTTTTAGTCTCTAAGGGAAAACGCCAACCCTTATTGCATTATTTGCTCATAAAACGCTATACTGATTTCCATGATGTAGCCGAGAAGGCCATCACTTGTTGCTCACAGCGTCGGGCGCAGAGCGCGCGCTGTCCCCACTGATGGCTGGACCGCCATCAGGCAAACTTTGGAGGCTTCCTCATGATTCCGCGTACCCCTTCTGGCGCAGCACTTCTCCAGTCCGAAAACCTCCCGACTTACGAGCGAGGCGGCGGCGCACGGACGACTCCACTGGTGAATCGCGAAGTCGGCACCTCGAGCTTCATCACCGGCTACACGTCATTCGGCCCGGGAGCAGAAATTCCTTTTCATAGTCACAATGTGCAGGAGAGCGTCGTACTAATGGAAGGCAACGCGATTCTGGACATCGATGGCCTCGAGTACGAGCTGAAGCAGCATGACGTGACCTTCATCCCGCCGAATGTTAATCACCGCTTCCGCAACCTGTCGAAGAAGGAAGGGATGAAGATCCTGTGGATTTACGCAAATCCCGAAGCCACTCGTACGCTGACAGAAACGGGGGCAACCGCTCCTGTCTCGGCTGAACACATCGAGCGTTAAGCACTGGCGCGCGTGGCGATGGTGCGCGCGACTCAAGCACTCGAGGCCTTTTTCATTACCAAGTCGTGTCACGGTCGCTCAGTTTCCTTCGTAGCTCGATTATCAATATGCAGTCCTAAGTATGTATTTGTTTGACCAGGAGATTTCATGCCATACATCGTTCAGGCGGAAGGGTTGAGCCGATTCGGCGAAGCCGTTCTCGAATCTTTGGGCGTCCCCGCCTCCGATGCACACCTACTGGCCGATAGCCTGGTCGTAGCAGAATTGTGGGGCCATTCTTCGCACGGAATGCTTCGGTTACCATGGTACGTCGATCGCCTGCGTACCGGCGTGATGTCCGCGCAGACGAAGCCAGAACTGATCGTAGATAATGGGGCGATTGCCGTAATGGACGGTCACCATGGCATCGGTCAGGTCCTGACGGCAAAAGCAGTTGACCTCGGCGTCGCTCGAGCGAGAGAGTTCGGCGTGAGCGCAATTGGTGTGCGTAACTCGAACCACTTCGGCACCGCAGCGTATTTCACACGCAAAGCAGCGGAGCAAGGCTGTGTCGCCATTCTTGCGACGAATGCAAGCCCCGCAATGGCGCCTTGGGGCGGCCGCGAAAAAGCCGTGGGTACGAACCCATGGTCAATCGCAGCTCCCTGCGGTGATCGCGGCATCGCTGTTCTGGACATCGCGAATACTGCTGTTGCACGAGGCAAGATCTATTTGGCAGCTGAACGCAATCAGCCTATCCCGGAGGGTTGGGCGGCAGACGAAAACGGCGTGCCGACGAGCGATTCGGCCAAGGCAATTCACGGAATCATCTTACCGATGGCCGGCCACAAGGGCTACATCATTTCGTTCATGATGGATGTGCTCGCGGGTGTTCTGACCGGAAGCAATTTCGGTTCGAAGGTCGTCGGTCCATACGAGGCGGACAAAGTCTCGGGTGCCGGCCACATGCTCCTCACGATTGATGTGAAGTCAATGATGCCGGCAGACGAATTCGAGCAACGAATGAAAGATCTCATCGACGACGTCAAATCGGTGCCCACGGCTCAAGGTGTCGACGAAATCTTCTTCCCCGGCGAAATCGAAGACCGCAATACCGCCCGACTGCTCAAATCGGGCATCACACTCGCGGACAACACGTGGCACAGCATGCAGAAGCTGGCTACCGAGTCTAGCGTCGCCCTCCCAAAAAACAACGCTGTCTAATGAGGATCGACAGAATGCTTGCTTTGCATGTTTCGCTGAAAGTTCACGACGACAAACTCGAGAAGTTCCTCACCGCTATCAAGGAAAACTCGACGCGTACCTTCAACGACGAAATTGGCTGCAAATATTTCGACGTGCTGCAGGATACGAAGGATCCGCTGCACTTCCACTTTTATGAGCTGTATGACGACGAAGCTGCCATCGACGCACACCGTGCAGCGCCGCACTTTGCCAAATGGCGCGAAGCTGCTGCCGAATGCGTGGTACCCGGCAGCCAGGTGAACACCATCTCGAAGCAGCTCATGCACCACGCGTGATTCCAGGCGGCTATTCGTCAAACCACGACCGCCGCCTCCAAACACCTCAGTAACGTTTAAGTGATTGCCATGACCAACCAGATTGCCACCATTTGCCCCATCAACGGCGAACAGCTCGCGACCTACACATCGATGACCGATGCTCAAATCGAAAGCGCTGTTAGCAACGGCTATGCTGCTGCAAGGGCGTGGGGTATGCGTCCGCTCGAAGAGCGTGTCGCAGCGGTCAGAAAGCTTGCCGAAGAGCTTCGAAAGCAGGCGAACTCGTTCGCCGCACTCGTGACGTCCGAAATGGGAAAAGTGACAGCAGAAGCCGCCGGCGAAATGGAGAAGTCTGCGGTCACTGCCCTCTACTATGCAGACAACGCTGAACGCATCCTCGGCGACGAGAAGGTCTCGATTGACGGCGTTGATGCATGGGTTGCCTATGAACCCATCGGTTTGGTTCTCGCCGTGATGCCGTGGAATTTTCCGGTATGGCAAGTGATGCGCTTCGCCATTCCGTCCATCACGGCCGGCAACGGGATTCTGCTCAAGCACTCGCCGAACGTCACGGGTTGTGCGCTTGCGCTGGAACAACTTTTCAAGGACGCAGGTCTCCCCGAGAACCTCGTCACGACACTGATCGTGGCCGAGCCGGATGTTCCGAATGTCACCGAGCGACTCATTGCCGACGACCGCATCGCGGCAACGACGCTGACCGGTTCGAACCGCGCCGGCGCAGCAGTCGGCGCTGCCGCCGGCCGCGCATCGAAGAAGTCCGTCCTCGAGTTGGGTGGTTCAGACGCGTTCGTCGTTCTCGACGATGCGGACCTGCCGACGGCCGTTGCTGCGGCGGTGAAGGCGCGCTTTCACAACGCTGGCCAGAGCTGCGTCTGCGCGAAGCGTTTCATCGTTTCCGAGTCGATCGCTCAAGCCTTCACGGAGCAATTCGTTACTCTGACCAGGGCACTAATTGTCGGTGACCCGCGTGAACCTGCTACGCAGGTCGGCCCGCTCGCTCGTAGCGATCTGCGAGACGCTCTGGACCGCCAGGTCAGGCAATCGGTCGACGCTGGTGCGAAGCTACTGACTGGCGGCAAGGCCGTCGAGGGTCCCGGCTACTATTACGAACCGACCGTTCTCGGTTCGACCGGCCCCGGCATGGTTGCATTTGACGAAGAGACTTTCGGCCCTCTCGCCGCAATTGCGGTCGCGACGAACGACGAAGACGCCATTCGCCTGGCTAACGCTACGCAGTTCGGTCTCTCCATCAGCGTGTGGTCGAAGTCGAAGGAGCGCGCGCTCGCCGTTGCACGTGGTGTCACGACCGGTGCTGCATTCGTGAACGCTATTACGGCTTCAGATGCTCGAATTCCGTTCGGCGGCACGAAGAGATCCGGCTACGGCCGTGAACTCTCTGCAGCAGGCATTCGTGAATTCACGAACGCACGCACCTATTGGACGATCGAACAAAAGGCGTAAACCGCCTAAAAATCCGGCAGTTTCGAGAGGATCTAGGCGGTCCTCTCGAAATGACTTTCCGGAACGGATGATGTTTCCTAGCAGTAAGTATCTCGGCACTCACCACCTCTCCCTTTGCCTTCTCGGCCTGTAGAACTTCTGACTGCCGCTGACGCTTCACCTTGTTGGGGGAAGCCCAAAACATCTGGTTGGAATGGGGACGCTACGTCATCAGTAGGGCGAACACCTGCGCATCCGTCTGCCTTGTCCAGTGCGAACTACGCAGAGACGCGCCCGATTGTATCTCTAGGTCAGTGAACGATACGTCTCCGTAACGTCCTCTCTCGACCTAAAAGAATCGCATAAACAACAGGAGACAGCTATGAATCGTATCATTCGTACCACTACGCTTGTCGCGATTTCCATTTTCGGTTTGAACGCGGCCGATGTTGCGGCAGCAGAAAAAATAACCATCATCGTAGGCGGAATCAACAAGCTGATCTACCTGCCGCCGAAATTGGCCGAAAACTTAGGGTATTTCAAGGATGAAGGGCTAAACGTCGAACTTCAGTCACAACAGGCGGGTGTCGACGCGGAGAATGAGTTGCTCGCTGGAGCAGTACAAGCAGTCGTCGGATTCTATGACCACTCCATTGATTTGCAGGCGAAAGGCAAGGAAATAGAGAGCATCGTTATCTTCGGGCTTGTGCCGGGTAGCATGGAAATGGTACGAGCGGACGCGGTCGACCAAATCAAAAACATGGGCGACATCAAGGGAAAGACGCTTGGCGTCACCGCGCTCGGCTCATCTTCGTCCTTCCTCGGCCAGTATCTTGCTGCGAAGTATGGACTCAAGGCGTCCGACTATTCGATGCTGCCAGTCGGATCAGGAAACAGTCTCATCGCGTCAATCAAACAGAGGCGCGTCGAAGTTGCATGGACAACAGAGCCTACAACCTCGCTCTTGCGAGCGAACGGTGATGCCAAGGTGCTTGTTGATCTCAGCACCGTGGAAGGAACAAGGGCCGCTCTTGGGGGACTTTATCCCGCCTCCTCGCTGTATGTAGAAAGCAGCTGGGCTCAAACACATAAGCCGGAAGCAGAAAAGCTCGCGAGGGCGTTCGTCAAAACGTTGCACTTCATCCAAACGCACACAGCAGAACAGATCGCGGACAGGATGCCTGCGGACTACTACGGTGGCAACAAGGCACTCTATGTTCAAGCGTTGAAAGCATCGCTCCCCATGTATTCACCGGACGGGAAAATGCCGGATGGTGGGCCTGAAACAGTGCTTAGAGTGATGAGTGCCTTCAATCCGCATATCAAGGGCAAGCATATCAACTTGTCCCGAACGTACACCAACAGCTTCGTCAATCAAACAAATTAACGATATAGACAGGAGCGTCGGTATATCTATGCACCGGCTCGCCTGCGCTTTACCGGATCATCTTTTGGAGGCACGTAATGGAGCAGACGCGAAATCTGTCAGTCCCCGCGGAGGAAACACTTCGCGGTAGAAAATTCTGGCCCCATGGGTGGTGGAAAATCGTTGAAACGCGAGTCGGAATCATCCCACTACCAGTATACTTTCTGCTGCTCGGCCTCGTGGCGACATTCGTCGCTACCGGCAAGGTTCCGGGTGAGATCTCGATGGCAATAGCCGTCCTAGTTATTTGCGGCTTCACCTGTGCGGAAATCGGCAAGCGCTTGCCCGTTTTTAACAGAATCGGTTCTGCCGCTATCATCGCAACGTTCTTGCCTTCGTTTCTCGCCTTTCATCATCTTTTGCCGAAGAAATTGCTCGACATGGTGACCAACTTCACCCAGGTCAGCAACTTTATGTACCTGTTCATCTCGTCCATCATCGTCGGCAGCATCTTCAGCATGGACCGCCATGTTCTCGTCCGCGGGTTTGCCAAGATATTCTTCCCGCTAGCGGCAGGATCATTGGTCGCTGCAGCAGTTGGAACAGGAGTGGGGACGCTCTTCGGACTTGGGGCCAAACACACTCTCCTCTACGTCGTGATTCCGATTATGGCTGGTGGCGTTGGAGAAGGCGCGATTCCGTTGTCAGTCGGTTACGGCGAGATCCTGAACATTCCCCAAGGAGATGTCTTCGCTCAGGTTCTTCCCTCGGTCATGATTGGTAGCTTATGTGCGATCTTGTTTTCGGGTTTCCTAAATTGGGTCGGCGAAAAGAAGCCGCATCTCACCGGCAACGGGTCGCTGCAGCCAAAGAGTGACATGGCGGAGCAAACAACCGAGGCGGACGATATTCCGTCGACTCCCGATGTCAATACCGTCGCCGCGGCTGCAATAACCGCAATTTCTCTTTATCTGGTCGGTCTCCTTTCTCACCGACTCCTTGGCTTACCTGCGCCCGTGGCGATGCTTTTTGTTGCGGTGTTCATCAAGGTTGGGAGATTTGTCTCGCCAAACCTCCAAGGAGGTGCGCGAATCGTTTACCAGTTCTTCTCAACCGCTGTCACATATCCGCTTCTGTTTGCGATTGGCACTGCCATGACTCCTTGGGACAAGTTGGTTGCCGCAATCAATCTGCCCAACGTGGTCACAATCGCAAGTACGGTTGCAGCGCTTATGGCAACCGGATTTGTCGTAGGACGACGCTTAAATATGTATCCCATCGATACTGCGATCGTCAACGCCTGTCATAGTGGTCAAGGCGGCACCGGCGACGTTGCGATTCTCACCGCGTGTAACCGAATGAGCTTGATGCCATTCGCGCAGATCGCGACGCGAATCGGGGGCGCCCTGACCGTCACTGGCACATTGCTTGCACTCGCGCGACTGCACTGAATCGCTTACAGGGTCAGCTTGCGCGAAAAGCGAAGCCACAGCGCGGGTCGAAAAAAGGTCCGCGCGCCGCTAGAGATAGTACTGTGCCATTTAGGCTTTGAGATACACAATTGTCGCCTACTGGTTCAGAGCCGAGTTCCCCCGTCTTAATTAGGTCGACGATCATGCAAGTGGACGACTTCCGAATGTTTCTTGCAACAGTCCGAGCAGGAAGCTTTACCGGCGCGGCCGAACAACTGCTAGTTTCGAAACAGTTCGTCAGCAGACGCATGGCCGAACTGGAAAAAAAAGTCGGGGCTGCCCTGTTTGTCAGAAATTGCCGCAAGCTAAGGGTGACCGACGTGGGTCACACGCTCCACAAACACGCCATACGGATTCCCGATGAGATCGCAGCTGCGGAGCGGGCCATATCGACACATCACGTCATGTTGCAGGGCCAGCTCAAAATCAGTGTCCCGGTATCGTTCGGCACACTTTATCTTGCACCATTGTTGGCCGAGTTCACGATGCGTCACCCGGCCGTCAAGCTCCACGTCGAGGCAAGCGATCAGCACGCAAATCTCACAGACGGTGATTTCGATATGGCGTTCAGAATCGGCCGGCTTCCTGATTCAACACTGATTGCCCGCAAAATCGGTGAATTAAAACTCGTCGTATGCTGTAGCCCGACGTATGTCCAACGCAAGGGTATGCCGACAGTACCGAATGAGCTATGCGGTCACGATTGCCTACTGTACGGTCTCGAAATGCATACGGGGTGGGAGTTCTGGATTGACAGTGTTCTCTGCAAGATCGAGGTTCAGGGGACGATGCAGACGAACAACGGGGAATTTATCCTGGATGCGGCAATCGCCGGTAGAGGCATTGCACGACTACCGGAATTCATTGCAAATACCGCTTTACAGGAAGGTTTACTTGTCCCCGCTCTTACGTCATACGAAATACCGCACTTGCAGGCCAACGTGGTCTACCCTCGGCATCGTCATGGCTTAAAGGTGGTTGAAGAACTCACCGCCTTTCTGGCTCAACACCTTCGCAACGTGTCGCGCTCACCTCTTGCTTTCCCCTGAAAACATTCTGCTGCATGAGGTGGATAAATCAGAGCGGCCAGATTTCGAAAACATTTCCTAGCCGCCCTAGCTATCGTTTTTATCACGGATCGAGCTTTTCCTGCTGGCCTGCTACCAATGGTTTGATTCTGAGTTCTTCTGTATTCCGTCCCTTCATCCAAGCTGGACGTCTACCGCGTCCTGACCACGTTTCTCCAGTTTCTGGATCCCGAAAAAGTGGTTCAACAGGTCGCTGTATTGGAGTCGAGGCATCGCGACTTTGGAGTATCAATTCGAGTTCTTCCGCATTGATTTTTAACTTCTCCGGATCTCGTCCCTTCATCCATCGCGGCAGCTTGCCGCGCCCCGCCCAAGTCGCACCGGTATCGGGATCCCGATACCTAGGTATCAGCACACGTGCACGCTGCTGCGGCGTAGCTCCTTTACCAGGCAACAGCGGTTCGAGGTCCCGAAGCGAAATCCCATACTCCTGCATCAACTTCGCGATCTGCTTCACGATGTCGATACGGTGGGTCGCACGATGTGCTGCAATCTCGGCATCCAAATGCGCCCGCCGCGCGAGCAGATCCTTCATGGATTCCCCTGACATTCCCTTCCCCCCTCCTCCATTTCCTTACTTAAAAATGCCCAACCGAATATAAACATGCACATGCGAATATATGAAATCGCCCATCCCAAACAAAGATGGAATGGCCTGTATAAGCGAACCTCGAACCGTGCTCTCCGCCAAGACAGAGTCGACGACTAATGGTTACATCGTCGGCCACCTCGCCGGTTTATCACGAAGGCATTTCTTGCATCAGTCCATTTTCCATTAATTAACTTACTGGTTAAATCAGTGGACCAAATATCATCGTGCTTTATAAAGCATACTCAATCAATTGTAGAAGGCAACCTTCAACGTCACCCCGTCATCCGGACCGCGGAATCATCTCGCAATGCATGAATGCATCGAGCAAAAAATACATATTTTGAGCTACGGACCATCCGTCAACAAGCGCTCGAGTAGGTAACTTCCGTCTCAATTTGGTTGACGCATCGCCATCAAGCCAATCGTTCTCCGGCTTGAGGGACTCTAAATACGCTGCCGGCGCAAGCGCCTCGGGAGAGGTTTCCAACTGGCGAACTCGCTCCGGAAAACGCGCATCATACTTTGGACTCCGACGATCGAATGGCACCGTCGCCGCCTCAGATGAGAACCATCCGTTCTGCGTGCCATGTTCCCAAATGATATTAATCGGTCGCAAGACGATGATTTCATTTGCGGGCGGAACCGCATCCGGCAATGCAAGCAGCGGATCCAGCCGTCCGTTTGCGGTCCGCGTGCCGGTGCGGAGTGAGGTACTTGAGACGTCATGTCATAACCTCAACGATCTCGGAGTCGCTCAACGCATCGACCATCACATGAGGCTCTTGCATCTGGCTGGCGAACAGCCGCAGCAGCTCGGCAAAGTCGCTTGTGACATTGTGTGAAGCAAGTCAAAAAACGGAAGAAATCGGCAGAAGACAGTAATGATGCAACTCATGGCCAACACATCGAGTCTCGGATTGAGCTTGAGTTATGGGCGCGGGATAGACATCGTCCATCAGCGAGAATTTACACCATACTAGTTTCCAACCGGAGCCTACTTCGGGGTCGAGGGAGGCAGATTATCGCGCCGCCCTCGGCACCATGACGTTGCATTGTGTAGGACCCTAACAGAAAGTTGACCAATTCTTCAGGTAAGCGGTCTCCGATCGTCGGATCCTCTGCGATCAAAATCGGTGGACAATGCCTAGCTGTATCCCCCTTGCATCCGCACCGGGGTATGCGAGCGGTAGTCCCGCATTCGCCGCACCGGCCAGTGTGTACTTCGCGTGGCCTCTGTTCTGCAGGAACGACACTGCCGCATAAAGATTTGTGCGCTTCGAAATCTGGTGATTGAACAGCATGCTGAACTGTCGTGCTGCATTGCCGGCACCACTGTGATCGGTCAGTTGCGCCCAGCCCGCCGCCGCGTAATTGAATGGATCGATCTGGTAACCGACCGACAGGCCGTAGGTGTTCGCGTCAATCGCTTGATCGTCCCACTTCGCCCATGTATACGCACCATAGATGGTGAAATGCCCGATTGCGTAAGACACGCCTGACAGGATCGTACGGTCGGTCGACCGGCTGGCCGAATTGCGCAGCGCCTGTCCAGCCACGAACGCAGCGATCGGCCCCTGATCGTAGGTCACATCGAACTGGTAGCTCGCACCGGTGCCGCGCACCCCTCCCGAATCGCCAAAACCGAAATATACTCCCCCCTTGAGTCCATGATAGGTTGGCGACAGATACGATATCGTGTTGCTGGTTCGGATGCCATATGTCGTGATGTTATCGAGCCCGGATGCCTGCGTAACCGCACCGAACGCATCCATCCGACCTTCATCGATAAATAGCGGTGAGTTTTGCCGACCAGCCCGAACCTGCCCCCAGTCGCCGGATAATCCGACCCACGCCTGTCGATTGAACAGGCTGCCGGATGTCGCGAGCGCGCCGGTAGTTGGTGCAAAACCATTCTCCAGGACAAAATTGACCGCGTTTCCACCGCCGATGTCCTCTCGGCCGCGGAAGCCAATTCGGCTCGCCCACTGCCCGCTCGAACTCATGGCCGCCGTATAGCCCTTGCCCGTGTTGACCACCTGCACAAACTCGTCGACGATGCCGTACATAGTCACATTCGATTGCGCGTGCGCGGCGCATGGAGATGCGGCCAATGCTAATAATATAGTTTTCCTAAGTTTCATGATGAACTGAGCCTCCCTTCGGATGGTGGATCAAAGAAGTGTGGATTCGAGGTGAAATTGCGGCAGCCCGCCGCTCGGCCTTAGGACTTTCGCCGACCGTTGGCGAGCCGCTGTGCGGCGAGCAACGCAGCGGTAGAGAGCACGATCAGCAGTGTCGAGATCGCGGCGATCGTCGGATCCTGCTGGTCGCGGATGTTCTCGAACATCATCCGCGTTAGCGTCGAGGCATCGCCGCCCGACACGAAGAGCACGATCACGGTCTCGTCGAACGAAGTCATGAACGCGAACAGCAGTGACGAGCCGATTGCAGGCGAAATTTGCGGCAGCGTGACGTCGATACAGGCACGCAGCCGTGTGGCGCCGAGACTGCGCGCAACGCGCTCCTGCGACAGGTCACAGGTCTCCAGCGCGGCACCGACCGTCACAACAACATACGGCAGTGCAAGCAGCGTGTGTGCGAGTATCAGTCCGACGAGCGTGTTGTTCAGGACAAGGCGCGCGAAGACGAAAAACACACCTACCGCGATCAAGATGACTGGGGCGACCATTGGTAGCAGGCAAATTGCGCGCAGCGCAGCGGCGAGCCGGCCGCCCATTTGACGGATCGCGTACGCAGCGGCAGTACCGAGTCCAGTGGCGAACACCACCGTCGCTATAGCGACCTCTAGCGAGGTTCTCGCAGCACGTATCCAGTCGGGCGACTCGACGAACCCGCGATACCAGCGTAGGCTCAGCGCGCGCGGTGGAAACTGCAGGAAACGATCGACAGAGAACGACATCGGGATCACGAGCACGCAGGGAATCACAAGAAATGCAAAGACCGCTGCGCAGAGCAGGTAGAGCCAGGCACGCTGCCAGTGGGTGATCTGCGTGTCGGTCGCGAAGCGGGTTGGTGCGAGGCGCATTTCAACGGTCCTCCATGCGTGTCACTGCGCGCACCGCCGCGCGCAGCAGCGTCGATGCGACAAAAGCCAGCGCTATCAGCACCACGCCGAGCGCGCTGACCATGCCCCAGTCGCCTTCGGTCGCAAGCGTCGTCTGCATCTGCATCGCGATCACGTTCACGTTGCCGCCGCCAAGCAAGGCCGGCGTCACGTAATAGCCAAGCGACACGACGAACACGAGCACTGCGCCGGCCGCGAGTCCAGGCAGTGTGCGGGGCAGGTAGACATGCCGAAATGCGGCGGCCGGAGTCGCGCCGCAGGCCGCTGCCGCTCGCATCAGGTCAGGATCCACGGATTTCATTGCGCCATAGAGTGGAATGATCAGCACCGGCGTCATTACATGTAGCATCCCGATCACGACGCCCGTCAGATTGTTCACGAGCGCCAGTGGTACTGCGACGAAGTCGTGCGAAACGAGCCAGTCGTTGACGACTCCGTTACGCTGCAGCAGCACCATCCATGCATAGGTACGCACCAGTGTCGAGGTCCAGTACGGCAGCAGCACGCCGATCGTTAGGAGCCCGGCGATGCGACGCGGAAGTTGCGCGAGCAAATAGGCAACCGGATAACCGATCAGTATCGAACCGACCGCCACGATGGTCGACACCTCGAGCGTTGTCGCGATCGCCCGCCGATACAGCGGGTCGGTCAACGCACGATAGTTGGCGAGTGACAACGCGCCGTCGACATCGCGCAACGACTGCAGCAACAGCCACGCGAACGGAATCACCAGCAGTAGGCCGACGATCGCCACAGCCGGCGCCGCAAGGCCTGCCAGTCCTGCCCGCTCGGCCAGCTCGAGCCAGCGCAACACGGCGCGATTCGCTGGTGTTTCCGACGGCGTGAGTATCGCGCGATTCGCCAGCACCTTCATGCTGCCTCCCCGACGATCACAACCCGTTCTCGGGGCAAAGCGACCGTGACGCGACCGCCGGGCACCGGACGTGCGATACCGGTTGCCGCCGGCAGCGCGATCTTTACCTCGTGGCCACCATCGAGATCCGCATAGACGACTTCCGAATCGCCCCGATAGATACAGTTGCGGATGACGGCCTCAAAACACAGGGCATCGGATCGCGGCCCTTCGACTATCGCGAGCCACTCCGGCCGCAACGCGAGCCACACATCGCCGGGGTCGGCCTCCCCGGGCATCGCCGATTCGACCTCGACGCCACCGAGCCATGCTGCCCGCCCCTCGCGGCGCAAGGGCACCATGCAGGTATCGCCGACGAACTGCGCGACAAAGCGGCTGCGCGGCCTGCCATAGATTTCGGCCGGCGTACCGACCTGTGCGATGCGTCCGCCATTGACGATTGCGATCCGGTCAGACAGGGTCAGCGCCTCCTGCTGGTCGTGCGTGACATTGATCGTCGTGGTACCGAAATGTGCGTGCAGACGCCGGATCTCAATCTGCATCCGTTCTCGCAGTTGCTTGTCGAGCGCGGACAGCGGCTCGTCGAGCAACAAAATCTGCGGTTCGAAGATCAGCGCGCGGGCAAGCGCGACTCGCTGCCGCTGACCACCGGACAACGCGCCGATCCCGCGCGCGCCGAATTCCTCGAGCTGTACGACTTCGAGCATCGCCTCGACGCGCCGGCGCCTCGCGGCTGGATCCACGCCGCGCAGCCGCAACGGATAGCCGACATTCTCGGCGACGCTCATATGCGGAAACAGCGCATAGTTCTGGAACACGACACCGATCTCGCGGCGGTGCGGCGGCATCGTCAGCAATTCGACGCCGCCGACGTCGATCGATCCCGAGCTTGCGCGGGTGAAGCCCGCCAGCAACATCAACAACGTGGTCTTGCCGCTGCCGGATGGACCGAGCAGGGTCAGGAATTCACCGGCGCCGATGTCGAGCGACACGTCGTCGAGGACCGTCGATGCGCCGTACGATTTGCTCAGGTGGCGGATGGATACGCTCGCCTTCATCTCGCACCTCGCTCTCTGCGATTCATCGGGCGATCAGCGCCTTGTAGCGCGCCGCCGCGGTTTTCTGGTTGTTGCCGGCACCCCACCAGCGGCCGTCGATCTGGATCGAATGGGCGAGGTTCTCCGGGCTCGAATTCAACTCCGCAAGCGTATGCGCATCGAACTTTCCTACCTCGAACGCGCGTGCGTTTGCCGGGCCGTAGCCCTCGAGCGTTCGCGGAATGTTTGCCTGCAGTCCAGGGGACACCATCAACGCGATCATCTTCTGCGCTTCGGCCACATGCCGCGCACCTTTCGGGATCGCGAGACAGCCCATGCCAAGGATCGTCTCTGCCGTGGAATAGGAAACGGGGGCGTTGTCGCGCAGCACCGGCGTCAGACGGCTGCCCCAGATCATCTCCATGTCGACCTCGCCACTCTGGATCAGCTGCGCCGATTGCGCGCCGCTCGACCACCAGACTGTGATCGCAGGCTTCAGCTTCGTCATCGAGCGAATCGCGCGGTCGATATCAAGCGGATACAACCGGTCCGGCTGCACGCCATCGGCAAGCAGCGCGATCTCAAGTGATTCGATCGGCGCGTCCGACATCGCGCGCCGCCCCGGAAACTGTGCGGCGTTCCAGAAGTCGCGCCACGTCCGCGGTGGATGTTCGCCGTACTTGTCCTTGCGGTAAGCAAGCACCACGCTGTAATAGTTCGCAGCTACCCAGTCCCGCGCATGAGTGTTCGCAGCGAGTCCGGTCGCATCGATGACGTGATAATCGAGTGGCTCGAACAGCCCTTGTGCACTACCGGCCGCGCATTCATCTGCACCGAGATTCACAATATCCCAAGCCGGGCTGCCCGACTGCACCTGCACGCGCACTGCCGTGAGTCCTGGCGTCGTATTCTGTGCCAGGGACAGCCCGAGCCGCCGCGCCGCCGGCTGCGCAAGTGCATCGACGATGCCCTTCTGATAGGCGCCGCCATAACCAGCGAACGTGATCACATCGCCCGCCTGCGCGCTTGGCGCCGCCGCAATCACCAGTACGGCCACTACAGCCATCGCCATCCCGGCGATGCGGTTACCTCGTTGCTTCATTGCTTGCTCCCGTTGTATTGATTCCGTCGCCGCGCCACCGCGTACCGCGAGTCGGCACTCAATTTGATTGGTAAGACCGTAATGAATGCCATGTCAGCGGCTGTGCTCGCGTGCCCGGCCCCGCGCCGTCCGCATCAACGCCAGGCGCGGAGAAAGTGCCTCAGGTTGTCGCCAAGATCCGGCGCGAGATAGCCCCCCTCCTGAACGAGCACGGTCGGCAATTCAAGATCCGCCAGCGCAGCGCCGATCCGACCGAATCCACGCGCGCTGATCTGGAAATACGCGAATGGATCGTGTGCCGAAGCATCGAGCCCGAGCGCGACCACGAGCGCCCCGGCGCCGAACGCGCGGACCTGCTGCAGCGCGTCGTTCAGCGCAAGCAGGTACGAATCGTCGCCGGTACCCTTCGGCATCGGCACGTTCAGGTTGCAACCAATCGCACGGCCGGTGCCACACTCATGCGCCGCGCCACTGAAGAACGGGTAGGCAAGCACCGGGTCGACGTGCAGCGAAACGGTCAGCACATCCGGATCTGAGTAATACAGGCTCTGCTGACCGTTGCCGTGGTGGACGTCGACATCGACGATAACAATGCGCCCGAAGCGCGCTCGCAGCCGCTCGACAGCGACGCCGGCATTGTTCACGTAGCAAAAGCCGCCCGCGCGCTCGCGCTCCGCGTGATGACCGGGCGGACGGCATAGCGCATAGGCGACGCGCTCGCCTTCGGCGACCGACAGCGCCGCATGATGCGCAGCGTGTGCGCTGCGCAGGATCGCATGCCAGCTGCCGTCGCTGATTGGCGACGTCGTGTCGGCAACATGGAAGCCACAGCGTCCGACGATCGAGTCCGGATAGACGCCGCCCTCGCCGAACGGATGAAAGCTCGGCACCATCGGTCCCGTCACGCCAGTGGCTTGCCGCCAGGCATCGAGTCCCTCGCGCAGAAAAGCGATGTAGCGCGGCGAATGTACTGGTTCAAGCGAGGCCAACCCGAAATCGTCTGGCACGACCGACACTGCCCCCGCCTCGAGCGCAGCCGCATGCAACACCGATGCGCGCTCCGGATGCTCGGTGAAAGGGATCTCACGACCGTGCACAACGAACGAAGAGGGATTGTGCTCGCGCTGCGTGTCACAGTAGTAGACGTTCATTGTGCCTCCCTCACTACACCGCCTGACGAGGTACCGTCGGCGCCATTGCGTGGCGCGCCGTGCTGCTCCATTACGAAACGTCGCGCCGGAATCAGCAGCAGCGCAGCGATCCCGACCACCTGGATCGCGCAGAGCAACTGGAAACCGAGTGCGAAACCACCGCCGAGTGAGCGCGTGTAGCCAATCATGTAGGGGATCGCGTAGCCGCCGAGATTGCCGCCGATCGTCACCATTGCAAGCGCGGTGCCCGCCGCAGAACCGGAAAACAACGTCGCCGGCACCGACCAGAGCACGCCGGAACTCGCCTGCGCGCCAACCACCGCAAGCGTCAACCCAGCCAGTGCCCAGACGACGCTGCCTGTCGCCATGGCAGTGATGCCGAAACCGGCCACCGACAGCAGCATCGGCAGGATCGAATGCCAGCGCCGTTCGCGCACACGATCCGAATGGCGTGCGACGAGCACCATACAGGCCCCGGAGAACAGGTAAGGCACCGCCGACAACATGCCGATCTGAAGCATGCTCGCGCTGCCTGCGCTGCGCAGGACTTGCGGCAACCAGAAGCTGACACCGTAGGCACCACCAAGCAGCGCGAAGTTTGCGAGCATCATCAGCCAGACCGTCGGACTCGCAAGCGCGTCGCGCACGCGGGCCGGCTGCGCCCTCACCGCGGACGATGGCGACATACCCTGCGCAGCGTGATAGACAACCACGCGCTCATCGGGTGCCAGCCATACTGCGTCGCGCGGACCGTTCGCGAGCCAGCGGAACGTGACGATCGAAAGGCCGATCGCCGGCAGCGCCTCAAGGATGAACAACCACTGCCAGCCTCGCAGCCCCCCCCACTCCGGCGCCGACTGCAGGATCCAGCCCGATAGCGGACCGCCAAGCATGCCGCCGAACGTCAGACCGAGGAAGAAGATCGCGCAGACCTGCGAGCGCAGCCGCGGCGGGAACCAATACGTCATGTACAGCATCACGCCCGGATAGCAGCCGGCCTCGGCAACGCCGAGCAGCACGCGCATCACATAGAACTCGTGTGCATTCGTCACGAACGCCATGCCCGCCGAGATCACGCCCCAGATCAGCATAATTGCACCCAGCCAAGCGCGTGCGCCGACCCGCTGCAGGATCAGATTCGCCGGAATCTCGAATGCACAATAACCGACGAAGAACAACCCCGCGCCGGTACCGTACGCGAGGTCGCTCAAGCCGATGTCGGATGCCATCTGCAGTTTCGCGAAGCCGACGTTGACGCGGTCGACAAACGAAACGACGAGCAGCAGGATCAGATATGGAAGCAGCTTCGACGCGATCCGGTTGTACAACCGGTCGTCCCGGTCAGATTCGAAGCTGGCGCGACTCAATAGTCTCATGGTGTTCATCCAGGTTGATGGCATCGCTCGCGACGGCTGACGCCGATATCGTTTCGTTACGCGTAACATCGTTTCTTTATGCGACCCATCGTCACTGGACAAAATGAGGCTGTCAATCCGTGAATGCATGTCCCTTATCTAGTTCGCCTACGACCTCATCGAGTGCGCTCGAAACTTCCGAAAGGATCCAGGTGATCTGCTCTGTAGTGCTAATTAATGGCGGAGCAAACATTACCGAATTACCGAGCGCACGTAGCAGCAGGCCGCGCTGCTGCAGCAGGTCCGTCACGCGCTTCGGCACCTGTTTTTGCACATCAAACGGTCGGCCAGTCGCTTTGTCGGCCACCAGTTCCAGCGCCCCCATCAGCCCGATCCCGCGCGCCTCGCCGACGAGCGGATGTTCAGCAAGTGCGCGCAGGCCGTTCTGCAACACCGGCGCGGTCGCCGCGACGCGGTCGAGGACCCTGTACTCGTCGTACAGCTTCAGCGTTTCGAGGGCGACTGCAGCCGCGACCGGATGGCCGCCATATGTGTAGCCGTGACCGAAGCCGCCAAGTGCGTCGGTCTGGTCGGCAATCGTGTCGTACAGGCGTTCGCTGATCATCAGCGCCGAGATTGGCTGATATGCCGACGACAGCCCTTTCGCGCAGGTCAGCATATCCGGCTCGAGGTCAAAGGCCTGCGAACCCCAGTAGTGGCCGGTGCGACCGAATCCGCAGATTACCTCGTCAACGACGAACAGGATGTCATGGCGGCGCAAGATCGCCTGGATCCGATCGAAATAGCCCGGCGGCGGCACGATTACGCCCCCCGTGCCCATCACCGGCTCGGCGACGAACGCACCGATCGTCTCCGCGCCCTCATTTGCGATCAGCGCCTCCAGTTCAACCGCGAGCCGGTCGACGAAGGCTTCTTGCATTTCGTCGCCAAGTCGCTCGCGATAGAAGTGCGGGCAGGTCACGTGCAGCATTTCCGGCAGCGGCAAGCCCCAGCCGGTCTGCATGTTCGGCAGCCCTGTCAGGCTTGCTGCCGCAACCGTGGTGCCGTGGTAGCCGCGCCGCCGGCCGATGATGCGCCGCTTGCCGGGCTTGCCGCGTGCCGCCTGGTAGTACCAGACGAGCTTGATCGCGGTATCGACAGCTTCCGAGCCCGAACTCTGGAACATCACCTTCGACATCGGCACGGGCGCGCGGCGCAGCAGTTCGGCGGCAAGTTCGATCACCGGCACGCTGCTGCGATGCGCAAAAGTCTGCTGATATGGCAGCTTCGCCATCTGGCGATACGCGGCGTCGGCGAGCCGCCGCTCGCTGAAACCGAGCGTCGCGCACCAGAGCCCCGACATGCCTTCGAAGTACCGGTTGCCGTCGGCGTCGATCACGAACGGCCCATCGCCCGCCTCGATGACGAGCGGACCGGTTCGTTCGTGTTGCCGAAGATTCGTTTGCGGATGCAAGTGGTGAGCAATATCGAGTCGTGTGAAGTCGTTCATGGCGTTTCCCGTGTTTCGGAGATAAGCGACGCATGGCGGATCGCCTGCTGTCGTTACGCATTACGGTATCACGTTTCCCTACGCGTAACATCGATTTTCAAAATCGTCAAAGCGACGTACTGGATGCAGAAACGGCAGGCCGTGTACGGGTGGTTGTGATATATCTCCTAGGCCTTCCCGCGGACCAGCGTCGCGGGCAACGACTTGGCGTGCGTAGACGCGCCTCAACGACAGTCAGACGATGGAAAACGAAAAGACAAAAAGCGGCGTGAAGTCCGTCCAGATGACGTTTGAAATCCTGGAGCGCGTGGTTGGCGCATCCGACGAGATTGGCGTCAGCGACCTGGCCGCGCAGCTCAATACGACTAAGGCGACCGTGTTCCGCCACCTGAAGACACTGATGGAACTTGGCTACCTGAGCCAGAATCCGGCGACGTCGCGCTACCGGCCCGGCGTGAAGGCCTTTCTGCTCGGCCAATCGGCGGCGTCGCGGATCGATTTGCTCGGCGCATCTGAGGCCGCGATGCGCGATCTGCGCGAAGAGGTCGGGCTTTCCGTCGTGCTATCGAGCGTCGGCCCGCGCGGGCTCACCGTACTCGCGACGGTCGTCGGCAAAGCAGCGCTTGAGATCGGCGTGCGGCCCGGTACGAATCTCGCGTTGCACGCCAACGCGCAAGGCCACGTGGCACTCGCCTTCGGCGATCCGGCATTGCGGGCCGGCTGGAAGCGGCAGGAACTCACGCGCTTCACGCCGCATACGGTCACGGATCCGGTGGAGCTCGACGCGATCGTGCGCCGCACGCGCGAAACCGGGCATGCGGTCGCATTTGAGGTCGAAACGCTCGGCATCAGTGCGGTGGCCGCGCCGATCCTCGACAGTGCGGGACACGCGGCCGGCACGCTTGCACTGGTCGGCAGCGTGCAATACATTCCACGCGAACCAGACGCGGCGATCATTGATCCGCTCAAACGCACCGCCTTGCGGATTTCGTGGAATCTGGGCTACAAGGGCGCGGATCTGCTGGCCGGCGGCCACGCGGCGGCTGCCTGACCCGCCCCCGAGGCGAACGCGGTGCAGGACCACGTCAGGCGGACGTGTCACCGAACACCGATCCCGCGACGGCGCGCCGATGCCGCAGTTGTGGGGCGCATGCCATCGTGGCGGCGCCGATCACCGTCGCCGCCGCCAGCGCATACAGACCGCTTTCCAGATGCCCGGTGCGGTCGCGCAGGAAACCGATCAAGAAAGGGCTCGCATAGCCGCCAAGATTGCCGATCATCGCCATCAGCGCGATCGCGGCCGCTGCGGCCTGCCCCGTCAACATCACGCCCGGTAGCGCCCAGAGCACGCAGAACGCGGACAGCCCACCCGCCATCGCGATACTGATCCCGGCGAGCGACAGATACGGCTGGTCATGGAAACAGGCGCCGATTGCCAGTCCCGCTGCCGACAGCGCGGTTGCGATCGTGCCGTGCCAACGGCGCTCCTGCGTGCGGTCCGAATGCTTGCTGACAATGATCATCACGATCGCGGCGACCGCGAACGGCACCGCGGCCAGCACGCCAGTCGTCAGCAGGCTGCGGATGCCGAGGTCCTTTACGATCTGCGGCATCCAGAACGACACGCCGTAGGTGCCGCATAGCAGCGTGAAGTTCGTCACGATCAGGCACCAGATGCCGGCGTTCGAAAACGCCGCGCGGAAATCGCGCCGCGCGCCGTGCTGCTCATTTGAGGCGCGCTCGGCGGCGAGTTGTGTGGTCACAAGTGCATTGTCCTCGGCGCTCAGCCAACGGACGCTGCCCGGACAGTTGTCGAGATAGAAATAGGTAACCAGGCCAAGCAGCACCGCGGGTGTGCCCTCGAGCAGGAACAGCCATTGCCAGCCGGCCAATCCCCAAACGCCAGCGAACGACTGCATGATCAAGCCGGACAGCGGGCTGCCGATCACGCCGGCGAGCGCGATGCCGAGATTGAAGTACGCCATCGCTTGCGACCGCGCGTAGGCTGGAAACCAGTAGGTCAGATACAGCACGATGCCGGGATAGAACCCGGCCTCCGAGATCCCAAGCAGAAAACGCAGCACATAGAACATACGCGGCGAGGTGACGAACAGCATGCAGACCGAGACGATCCCCCAAACCACCATGATCCGCGCGATCCAGAATTTCGCGCCAATCCGCTGCAGCATCAGGTTGCTCGGAATCTCGCACAGACAGTAGCCGATGAAGAAAATACCGGCCCCGAAACCGAATGCGGTGTCGCTAAGGCCGATGTCAGCGGACATCTGCAACTTCGCGAACCCGACGTTGACGCGATCGAGGAACGAGATGATGTAGAGGACGAACAGAAACGGCAGGATGCGACGCGCGATCCTGTTGTACAGCACCCAGTCGCGAGCGGACTGGAATGTCGAGCGGGAAAGCAGGTTCATGATGTCTCCAGGACTGCTTGTAATCGTATGTTTCGAATGCCGGTCGCGCGGCTCTGCGTTCGCACCGGGTCCGGTCGCCCGGGTCAACCCGCCGACTCGGGCGGCACTGCTGTCGCACCGGCCGTCAGGCCGCGTGCCCCGCCTCGCCGCCTACGCGGCCGAGCATGAAATCTGCGCAGCGCTCGCCGATCATGATGGTCGGCGCATTCGTGTTTCCGCTGACGATCATCGGCATCACCGACGCGTCGGCGATCCGCAGCCCATCGATCCCGCGCACGCGCAGGTCGGGGGCAACCACCGCGAACGGATCTACGCCCATCCGGCAAGTTCCGACTGGATGGAACACCGTTTTCGCGACCGACCGCACGTAATCCTCGTATTCGCGCTGCGAAATCGCCGAATCGTCGTCAGGCAGCACCAACATCCGCTCGAGATGCCGCGCAAGCGATGGCGCGCGCATGATTCGGCGCGCGAATTTCACGCCGGCGACCATCACGCGCAGATCGTCGTCATGCGTCAGGAACCCTGCGTCAAGCGCGAAGCCCGCGTCTGGATCCGCTCCGCGCAGTCGCAGCAAACCGCGCGATTTCGGCCTCAGTACGCATGGATTCAGCGAAATTCCATGGCCGGCCGGCGGTGCGCGATCGACGTCGCCGACGAGGGTCGGCACGACATGGAACTGCACGTCGGGACGCCCTTCGCCCGTCGTATCGATGAACGCGCCGCTCTCGATCACGTTCGACGTCAACAGCCCGCGCCGCGCGGCGACATACTGCAACCCATGCGACAGCGCCTTCGCACCGCGATCATGGCCGAGCAGGCTCACCGCCTCGCGCGTCTGCGCGTACACGGAAGCTGCCAGGTGATCCTGAAAGTTGCGTCCGACTCCCGGCAGGTCATGCATGACACCAATGCCGAGCTCGCGCAGGTGCACCGCATCGCCGACGCCGGACCACATCAGGATTCGTGGGGTCGCGAGCGCGCCGGCGCTCAGCACGACTTCGTGGCGACAGGCAAGCGTGATTCGGCTGCCGTCGTCGGCGCGTGCGATCAGGCCAGTCGCGCGCCGTCCGTCAAATACGATCCGCTCGACCAGCATTCCGGTACGTACCGCCAGGTTGCGCCGGTTCCGCACGCGACCGAGATACGCCACCGCCGCGCTGCAGCGGCGTCCCGCATCGATGGTGGTCTGGTAATAGCCGACGCCTTCCTGGCTCGCGCCGTTGAAATCCTCGGTATAGCCCACGCCGGCCTCGATCGCCGCGTCGACGAACGCCCGGCTCAACGGATGCCGGTGCGAGCCGTCGCTGACCTTGAGCGGCCCGGTGGTGCCGTGCAGCGGCGCGCCAAGCCGCTGGTTACCTTCGGCGCGTCGAAACACCGGCAACACGTCGTCCCAGCCCCAGCCCGCGCACCCTGCCGCCGCCCAGTCGTCGTAGTCCTGTCGCTGGCCGCGGATATAGATCATCGCGTTGACGGAACTGCCGCCGCCGAGCGTGCGTCCCTGCGGGATATAGACCTCACGGCCGTTCACATGCGGCTGCGCGTCGGTTCGGTACATCCAGGTGCGTCGCGTGCCGAGCACACGAATGAACGTGCCTGGAATATGGATGAACGGGTGGTTGTCGCGCGGCCCTGCCTCAAGCAGCAGCACGCTGTAGCCAGCCTCGACGAGCCGCGCCGTCACAGCACATCCGCCCGAGCCGCCACCCGCGACGATGTAGTCGAACGTCTCCATCGGGGCGCCCACCCTCAGATGCCAACCTGGCTAACGAATTTCGGCTGCAGATAAGCGTCGAGCCCTTCGCTGCCGCCTTCACTGCCATAACCGCTGTCCTTGATGCCGCCGAACGGTGTCTCGGGCGCTGCTAGGCCGAAATGGTTGATCGACACCATCCCACATTCGAGATCATCGGCCAGTCGTGTCGCATTCGTGATCGAGCGCGTGAAGGCGAATGCTGCCAGCCCATACGGCAGCGCGTTCGCGCGGCCAATCACCTCGTCGAGCGTCTCGAAGCGCAGCATCGACGCAATCGGGCCGAACGGCTCCTCGCGCATCACGCGCGCGTCGTCCGGCAGATCGGCGAGTACCGTCGGCGCATAGAAGTAGCCGTCCTCACCCTCCACACGCGCACCACCGGTTCGGACCGTGGCGCCGCGCTCACGTGCGTCGGCAACGAGAGCGGCCATCGCGTCGACGCGGCGCGCATTCGCGAGCGGCCCCATTTGTGTCTCGATTGCGTCGCCGGCGCCGAGTTTCAGACCTGCCGCGCGCGCCGAGAAAGCCTCGACGAAGGCATCGTGGACACCCGCCTGCACGAAGAAACGGGTCGGCGATGCGCAGACCTGCCCCGCATTACGGAACTTCAACCCGGCTCCGAGCGCGGCGGCCGCGTCAACATCCGCGTCGTCGCAGACGATGAACGGCGCATGGCCGCCGAGTTCTAGCGTGCAACGCTTGAGGTACTGCGCAGCAAGCGCGCCAAGCTCGCGGCCGACCGGCACAGACCCGGTAAATGACACCTTGCGGATCACCTGCGAGCGGATAAGGAACGACGACACCTCAGCCGGCACGCCGAACAGCAGGTTCACGGCGCCGGCGGGCACGCCTGCGTCGTGGAATGCACGGCACAGCTCGATGCAGGCCGAGGGCGTCTCCTCCGGCCCTTTCGCGATAATCGAACAGCCAGCGGCGAGTGCACCGGCGATCTTGCGCACCAGTTGCCCGACAGGGAAATTCCACGGGCTGAATGCCGCCACTGGCCCGACCGGTTCGCGCAGCACGATCTGCCGTGCACCGCGCTGGCGCGGCGGAATCAATCGGCCATAGGCGCGGCGCCCCTCTTCCGCGTACCAGTCGACATGATCACCAGCGCCACCCGCCTCGATACGCGCCTCGGCGAGCGGCTTGCCCTGCTCGAGCGTGATCAGATGCGCGATCGACTCCGCGCGCTCGCGCAGCAGATCGGCCGCGCGCCCCAGCACCTTCGCCCGGTCATACGCCGAGGTCCTGCGCCACACCTCGTAGCCCCGCTGCGCCGCCTCCAGCGCACGCTTCATATCGGCTTCGCCGGCCAGTGTCAACTGACCGAGCGACGCGCCCGTGGCCGGATTCCGAACCGTCGCCAGCTGTGCGTGCGTGCCGGCACACCATGCGCCGTCGATCAACAAAGGGGTATCGAGTGTGTTCATTCCTGCTTCCTTTTCTGTTGGGTTCGTGGCGGCCTTACGGCCCGTTCTTCGAGAAACTTGGTTTCTCACATCAAAACAATGTTCTTTTCATCGACACATCGTAGAAGCCAGATTCTCGCGATGTCAAGCATTTATGCGCAGGTGGAAATCCTGACGCCGGTCCAGTCATCGTGTCCTTGACGAAATCGCCAGCATTGCCATAGCATTCCCCTCACCGAAATTATGTTCTTTTGTAAGAAACATTATTTCAGATGCGCAAGCGCGGCGCTGTACCGCCGCGCGCCTCTATACAGGAGACACAGGTAATGAATCCGCAGAATCTGCTGCACAACTGGAGCGAGCTCCCGCGCGAAGTGGTACGTCCCGGCGTCGAGCGCGTCGGCTTTCGCGGCGACAACGTCATGTGTGTGATGAACTGGCTGACGCCCGGCATGCAGGTGTTTCCGCACGCCCATACGTTCGAGCAACTCGTGCTGATCGTGCAGGGCCGCGTGCGCTTTCACCTCGACGACGAGATCGTCGAGGGCGGCCCCGGAACGATGATCCGGATCCCGCCGCACGTCGTGCATTACGCCGAACCGGTCGGCGACGAGGTCGTGCTGAATCTCGACGTGTTCGCCCCGCTGCGCGAGGACTACGTGCATCTCGTCGCATACCAAGCCGCCGAATTTAACGGCACGGAGACCTCGCAGTGAGCGAACCCTCATTCCGTGGCCGGTTGCTGAGCGGCACACCGATCGCCGCCTCGTTCGTGAAGACGAATCACTACCAGCAAGTCGAGCTGGCCGGCGCCGCGGGACTCGACGCGATTGTCCTCGACGCCGAGCACGCGGCATTCTCGGCCGCCGATCTCGACGCATGCCTGCTGGCGTGCAAGGCGGCCGGCGTGGCGGGCCTCGTGCGCGTTCCCGACACTCGGGCCGCGACATTGCTGCAAGTGTTCGACATGGGCGCGGACGGCGTACTGGTACCCCATGTAGCAAGCGCCGCGCAGGCGGCAGAAATCGTCGCCCTCACCCGCTACATGAACGGAACACGCGGATTTTCAAACTCGGCACGCGCGGGCCGCTATGGAAGGGCGGCGATGCGCGAGCACATCGATCAACAGGACAACGCAGCCTGTGTGATCTGCCAGATCGAGGATGAGGCAGCACTCGCCGAACTCGACGCGATCGCAGCCGTCGACGGTATCGACGCGCTGTTCGTCGGCCGTGCGGATCTCTCCGTATCGATGCGCACTTATGACGTCGACGCGCCGGCGATCGCTGCCGCAACGCGTGAAACGCTGGCCGCCGCCGATCGCGCCCGCAAGGCGGGAGGGCTTTTCGTCGGCGATGCCGGACAGATCCGGGCATGGCGTGATGCTGGCGCGTCGTTTTTCGTGATCGGCTCGGACCAGTCGACCCTGCGCGCGGGATGGCAGCGCGCCGTCAACTGCGTCCGTGCCGGCTCGTAATCCACAGGACCTACCATGACCAATCTGACTCTCAATACAGACAACACTGACATCGAGCAGGACACGCTGATCGATCGGCTAATGCAGGGGGCAATCGACCTGCATTGTCACAGCGGCCCGTCGGTGATGGCCCGCTACCTCGATCACGTCGAGGCGATCCGCGAAGCGGCCGAATCCGGTCTCAAGGCAGTGCTGCTGAAGGATCACTACTATTCCTGCACGCCCGTTTCGTATCTGCTCAACAAGCATTTCGCCGATCTCAACGTGCAGGTGCTGTCAGGTGTGCCGCTGAACAACGCAGTCGGCGGCCTGAACGTGCATGCCGTCGAGCACGGTATAAAGCTCGGCGCCAATCTCGTCTGGATGCCGACATTCTCCTCGCGGAACCATATCGCGCATCACCATCAGGACAAGCAGTTCGACCAGAAATTTCCGCAGACGACGCAGCGGATGCTGCAACCGATCCCGCTGACCGTACTCGACGACGACGGTCGGCTCAAGGACGAGGTGCTGGCAATCCTTGACCTGATCGCCGAGGCAGACGTTGTGCTCTCGGGTGGCCATCTGCATATTTCGGAGATCTTCCCGCTGTTTGAAGAGGCACGAAAGCGCGGTGTGAAACGGCTGCTCGTGAACCACCCGACCTATGTCGTCGACGCAACGATCGACCACATGCGCGCGCTCGCGCGCGAGGGCGTGTTCATGGAGCACTCGATGTGCATGTGGGTGCCCGGCTCCAAGTTCAAGTTCTACGATCCGGAATTCCTCGGCCAGGTGATCGAAGCGGGCACCGTCGATCTGACGATCCTCGGCTCCGATCTTGGCCAGAAAGGCAATCCGACGATCGCTGACGGCTTTCGCAGCGTGATCCGCACTGCGCTCGACATCGGCTACGGTGAGGCGGACATCCGTAAAATGACGTCTGGTAACGCCGCCCGGTTGATGGGACTCTGATCCTTGCCGGGCTATAACCGGAGAACAACTCTATGGCAACCAAACAGGCGCACACTCTAGACTCGAGAGAGGGCCCGGCCGTGCTGGAATCGGTCGGCATCGTCTTCAGGCTGCTAGACGAGCTGTCGTCGGCCCGAAGGCCGATGGGCGTAACGGAGCTCGCGCAAATCGTCGAGGAACCGAAGCCGCGCGTCTACAGGCATCTCGCATCGTTGCGGCAATTGGGCGTGGTCGAGCAGGATCCCGTCAGCGAAAAATACCGGCTCGGCGCACGGCTCGTAATCTACGGCGCCGCAGCGAGCGAGCAGTTCGACTTGCGCACGCTCGCCGATCCGTACTTGACTCAGATCCGCGATGCGACGGGACAGACCGCGTTGCTATCTGTGGCCACCAATGACACCGCGCTCGTCGTCGCAACAGTCGAATCGAAGGCGAACGTCTGTATTTCGGTAAAACCCGGAAACCGAGTGCAGCCGTACTGCTCCGCACAGGGCCGCATCGTCCTCGCGTTCGCCGACGAGGCAAGCCAGCAGCGCGTGATGCGCCGCAAGATGTTGCCGCTGACGCCAATGACGATGACCGATCCAGGCAAGCTCGCCGAGCGGCTCGAACTGATCCGCGCGCGACTATATGACGAGGCGGACAGCGAAGTGACGGTCGGCATCAACGCGCTGTGCTGTCCGATCTTCGGCATGAACAATGTCGTGCTGGGCACCATCGGCATCGTTGGATCGAGTGGCGAAGTGGTGTCACCGGCTGATCCCGCACAACTCAAACCGATTCAGCAGGCTGCAGCGGAACTAAGCGCACGGCTGAACGGCGATGCCTATGAGCGCACGCTCGCTGCGTATCGCAAGAAATGTAAATAGATTCCTACCATGACCAACACGAGACTGCACACGCGCATCGGTGCGCTAACGCTGAAAAATCCGGTGATCTGCGGCGCCGGGGAACACACAATGACGGCCGACGCGATCCGCGCGGCGCTACGCCAAGGCGCGGGAGCCGTCGTCGCGAAATCGACCAACGAATCGCAGGCAGCCAAGGATCAGCTCGATCGCACCGACTATGCACTGTTCGACGCGCGCTGGCAGCCCGTGGATTGGCATTGCGCGGCGGCCGACAATGCCACGCTGTTCTGCCGGTCCGGTCTCGTGCAGCGCGATTTCGATGGCTGGCTCGATGAGTTGGCCCAACTCGACCGCGAAGCCGCGGCAATCGGCAGTTTCGTGATTCCAAGCCTGATTCTGGCCGATCTCGAGCGGTGTTCCGAGCATGCGCGACGCATCGAGCAGACCGGTCTACGTGTGCTCGAAGTCAATATTGGTGCGCCGCACGGTGACGAAGCAGCGCAGGGCGCGATCCGGCTCGAGCGCGATGCAGAACGGATTCGGCGGATCGTCACGACGCTGCGTGCGGCGACTCGGCTACCGCTCTGGATCAAGCTGACCGGCCAGAGTGAGGACGTCGCCGGCCTCGCCGATGCCGCGCGTTCGGGCGGCGCTGACGCAGTGATCCTAATGGGCCGCTTCATGGGGTTCTTGCCCGATCTCGAAACCCAAGCGCCGGTACTTAGCACTAATGCGGCCATTGGCGGTGGCTGGGCGCTCCCGCTGACTGCGCGCTGGATTGCGATCTCACGCCGCCGGCTCGGCCCGGACACGCCGCTAATCGCAACCAACGGAGCGCGCAACGGGCTCGACGTCGCGCGCTTTCTATTGGCCGGCGCAGCGGCCACTGAAATGACTTCGGCTGTGTTCACGCACGGCTACGCCGTGCTCGGCGACGCGATTGCCGAACTCGACGCGTATTTGGAAACGCGCGGCCAGACTGTCACAGATGCACTCGGACTCGCCGCTGACCGCATCGAACGCTATCAGCAACAAACAAGTCGCCCGGGATACTGGGAAAATTTCGTGCCACGAACCAACTGACTCTGTTAAAGTCGGCGAGGAATATATCGTCGTAGCTTCATCGAAGCGATGTCTGAAATATGCTGCGCCCCAATGGCACGTCATGTCGCTAATCCCTAACGTTCGGTAGACTTCCCCGACTGGCGTGCCTAGCTGCGCGTGCTTCAATGCATATGCGATCTGCTCCTCAGTAAACTTGGCGTTCTGCCCAGCATACTCCCTGCCCTTTATGACGTTGTCGTCCCGGAATTTTTCATTTCCAAACGGGACAGTTTGGTTGGCTAGGATCATGCATGCGTGCGCCGGGAGCGGCACGTCGACCGAAAGCATAAAAGGACGACAGAACTTACAAAAGCGGGCCTCAAACCATTGAAAACTGCCCATAAGAGGCCCGAATTTCATCAATCTCGAAACCTGGGCCTATGCGGCATGCCGACGAAGGAAATTTGCTCGCCACCAACAGGTATTCCAGGAGCCTGCTAGTAGCTATAAATCGATAGGTCCGGAAGTTTATCTAGAGTAATTACATAGTTTGATGAGTAAACATCAGACTTATGAGTATCGCTATTGTAGTAACCACCCTCCCAGAAGTTAGTGCTACTCGTCCCTGAATTGATACTGTCATTCCAAGTCATGAACCAAGACCAATAGGCTTCGTCAGCCTGCATATTTGATGGCGAGGGAATCGTGCCGTTCTCTGTCATGGCAACCAGTCGGTATGGACTGGCTCCAGCCATTGTCACTGTCGAAAGGTAAGCACTGATCTGGGATTGATAGTCAGCTGGTGTACCGTACACGTCATAGCCGGCCACATCCACATATGAGTTTCCCGGATACCAGTCGGCATCTTGACCATTCCACACCCAGATCAGATTGGTAAGTCCTTTGGTAGTCGTCAAATAGTTATAGAGCCATTTATACAGTGCTTTATATGCAGTTGCCGCCGAAACGCCATCTGATCGAGCCGCCCCCCACCAGAACCAACCGCCCGACGCTTCATGCAAAGGACGCCACAGCACCGGCACGCCATTATTCTTGAGAATCTGAAGCTGCGTGGCAACAGTATCAACCTCTGACTGTAGAAGTGAGAAATCTGGTGACGTGGTATTTAACGTACCATCTTGATTCATCGGAATCAAAAAAGTCGTACCATCCGGGTGATGAACCGGATCATAAACACGGAAACTGTCTGTCGCATTGTCGGAGGCGCTGCCCGGTGCAAGAGGTACCCGCCAATGCCAGCAGAAAGCCACGATGCCATGCTTGCTGGAAACTGCGCTTCCAAAGCTATTGTAGTTCGATGATGTAGCTTTTCCAGAACCATTCCTTCCATTCCACCATGCGAGGGCCTCGTATGTTTGTTCGGAGCCGGCCCCTCCCCATCCCGAGGGAGCATTTAAATTGATAAAATCAAACCCCTTCAGTGCCGGGTATTTACCCGTAGATGCGTAAACTTTCCCAACCATATCCACGCTGTCGCTCCACGAGGTATCCATCTGGCCGGCAATAATACCTTTACCATATTGATCTCTTAGGTAAGCATAAAGTCGATTTGCAGTCGCATCGCCTCTCGTAAGCACTGGCGCGTCGATCGCAACGTTCAAAGGATCCAACGGCGTGAGCATGAGCCTATCAAGATAAAAATAACCTCCGCCCCTGCCGACCGATACTGCATGAGTTCCCGCCGTTAGAAAAACATTTGCTGCTGAAACGGTATGCCAGGTGCTATCGTTGTTGATCGTCACTGTTCCTGCTTGCATCGAATCCACCAAAATCGGAAATTTCTTGCTAGCCCCTACGGCAGAAGGAACCTGAGCGACTACGGAAATTGTGTACGCACCTGCGCTAGATACGGTTACAGGCCACGTTACAGACGCCGCACTGTTACTGGTTCCAAAATAGACATAGCCTGCTCCCGAATACCCCGAAGCTTTAGATTGGATTGTCGCCCCACCGCTAACCGAACCATTCTCAGCCTCTAGATTCATTACGGTTGAGACACTCTCAGCCGAGGTTCTGGATATCCCAGTTGAGTCGGCACCTGTAGTGATGGTCGAACCAGAACCTGAATCGGGGCCACCACCACCGCACGAGGCAAGCATTAAGGAAAAAACAGCGAATATCATAATAATAGCATATCGAAGCAGCCATCGCCCCCCCTCCATACCTGAAGTTGCGTCGTCTCGACGCTCAATATTATGGATAGTTTTTGGAAAATTAATCATCGTAATTTAATTAATTAATTTTTAAAAAAACATGAATATTATAAAAATAACTAGCTCATTGACCATCAAGTTAGCATGTCCGATCTTCAATTTTATGACGCGATGAAGTCAGTATTACGGCAATTCCCCTGAAATATTTAAATTTGTCTCGAGAACGTAGCGCGCCTCTATCACGACGCAATGAAGCGTTGACCTGCCTGATTCCTTAAGCCATGTCCATCTTGGAGAACGACCTCGGTTGTTTCAGTTGAACAACACCGCTGCTTGAATTCGTCGGGGTGTCAGGGAGGCCCAGCTCGAGTGCGGTCGGATGACACTGTGACCTGCACCGGAATTTTGTTGCCAGTCATGCAGTGAGTCTCGCATCGATTTGAACGGTCCCGGTTTTCAGTGCCAAAGGCAATGTTAGTCTTCGGCGTTGTGTTGGTCCGTCAGTTGGGCCTGCAGGCCCAACTGACGGACGTATTCGGCAGGCGGCCCTTCACCGAGAGCCCTGTGAGGCCGACTCTCGTTGTATTCGATCCGCCATCGTTCAATCTGCTCCCTGGCGTCGGCCAGCGATGTGAACCAATGCGCGTTCTGGCATTCATCGCGTAGCGTGCCGTTGAACGACTCCGCGAATGCGTTATCCGTTGGCTTGCCGGGCCGGCTGAAGGCAATCTCGACCTTGTGATGGTAAGCCCACAGGTCCATCACCTGACTCGTAAATTCCGAGCCGTTGTCACAAAACAGCGTGCGGGGCGCTCTGCGTTTGCTCCTCAGTTCATCCAGTGCACGCACGACATCTGAAGCGCTCAGTCGCTGGCCAACATCGATGGCTAGTGCTTCGCGCGTAAAGACGTCGATGATGGTCAGCGCGCGGAGCCTCTGGCCGTTCGAAAGCTGGTCGGCGACGAAGTCCAAACTCCACGCCTGATTTGCCGCCATCGACTTTGCACGTGCCGGGCGGCTCATCTGTGCACGTCGCTTGCGATTTGGTCTGTAGCGCAGCGACAGCCCTTCCTCACGATGCAGACCGTACAGCCGATTCTTGCTGACCTGATAGCCCTCCCATAGCAGCAGCACGCGCATCTTGCGGTAACCATAGCGCACCCGCGTCGCCGCGATTTCACACATGCGCTGCCGCAATGCAGTCTGCGGGTCGCGGTGGCTGCGATATCGGTACACCGAGCGCGATATGGCCACCAGGCGGCAGGCACGCCGCTCTGCTACTCCATAGGCGGACTTTAGATAATCCACGACGTGGCGCCTCGGCGAGGACTTCACCACTAATAGGATGGTCCGCCCCTCCCGTAATCGCGTAATCTGAGCCGACGCCTGTTTCCGTCCTCGGAGGTGTGCCATGAGCCAGCAATGCTCTATTGCGATCGCCCGCATGGGCATCGATAGCGGGAAGTCCGTGTTCCACGTCGTCGGCCTCGACGCCAAGGGCAAACCGGTGTTCCGGAACCGATTTACGCGCGAGCGACTGCTCGAGTTCCTGGCGCGTGCGTCACCAACGATCATCAGGATGGAAGCGTGCCCTGGTAGCAATTGGCTTGCTCGCAAAGCGATTGGTCAGGGACATCGGGTTCGTATCGTTCCCGCACAGTTCGTCAAACCGTTTGTTAAGTCGAACAAGACCGATATCGTCGACGCAGAGGCTATTGCCGAGGCGATTTCTCGTCCCACCATGCGCTTCACGCAGCCAAAGACAGAAGCACAACTCGATCTGCAGGCACTACATCGAGTTCGGTAAAGACTGGTTTCCGGCAAGACAGCAATCGTCTATCAGGCTCGTGCATTTTTGCTCGAGTACGGCCTGACTATCGAAGCCGGCCCCGCATACTTCGTTCGCGATATGCCAAGCATCCTCGCCGACGACGGCAACGGTCTAACGCCTGCGATGCGCGATCTGTTGCAGGAGCAGTGGCAGGAATACCGCTCCATTGAAGCACGCCTTTTGCAATTATGCCGCCAGATCGAAGCAATCGCAGGGGCAGACGACGTCGCGACGCGACTGATCTCGGTACCGGGTATCGCGCATCTGACCGCAACCGCGATTACTGCCTTCGCAGGTACCGGTACGCAGTTCAAATCCGGCCGCCATTTCGCTGCCTGGCTAGGCCTTGGTCCCGGCGAATTCTCCACCGGAGGCAAGCAGCACTTGCTCGGGATTACCAAGCGAGGCAATCCATATCTCCGCAAGCTATTGATCCACGGTGCCCGAGCGTGCATCCTGCATCTCGATCGGACCAAGGATCATCTCGGGCTCTGGATTTCGCAGATGGAGGCGAAGGGCATACACCGCAACAAGGTCATCGTCGCACTGGCCAACAAGCTCGCGCGTATCGCATGGACAATCCTCACGCGACGAGGAACGTTTTATCTTCGGCAGCCGCAAGCACAGTAGGCTGTCGATCACCCGTCAAGATTTGCAGACGTGCAATTGATGACGAAACAGCGCACCGGCGTTCGGCAAACCCGGGACAAAAAACGGCCTTCGAGGTCAGTCCACTTATTGGGAACCGAGCGCGCATATCCCATCATGGCCTTGCCACCAAAAGCGGCTGACTCGCGAGAGGCCGGATACATTTACGCAAACTGCCTCATCGGAGAGCGCCCGCTTGCAAAGCCGGGGCGGACCATATATTTTTTTCAATACGTCGGTCAGCATCGCCTTATCCAACATCAGCTCCGCGATCACCTTCTTCAGTTGGGCATTCTCGTCTTGAAGCTGCTCCGAGACTAGATGTCGCAATCACGCGGAATCCAGCATTGCCCCTCACCTCATTCTCACTTTGTCGTAACCTTAAAAGTGGTGAAAATGGATAGCAGGGAAACTGACTGTCGTAAGTAGCAGCCGCCCTGCACAAATTCGGCCCAATCAGAGCGCCTTCTTCAGCAGGCGGCCCATT
>NZ_CAJPHE010000029.1:0-85004 GCF_905339875.1 Burkholderia sp. BCC1998 | reverse complement strand
GCGCGGCACGATGTCGAACGGAATCAGGCGCTCGGCGGCCTGCGCGTCGCCGTACACGGCGAACGTGATGCCCGTCCTGCGGAACACGCCTTCCGCGTCGTGGGCCTTCTGGGCGAGGCTTGCAGGGTTCTGCGTGTCGAGCCACTGCTTGAGGCGCGCGTAAGGCGCCCTCACCATATCGCCGGATTGCAGCATTTCATCGAATGGCTTCATCGATCTTTTTCTCCATCGATCGTTTTCCCCGGCATTGCGCATGCCGGACCGGCGTACTAACTGCCTTGCAAGGAACGTGCCTTGCGATAACCCCTCAGGTCCCCCTTTTTGTCGCGCGGCCGGCACGCCCCCGCAGCATGCCGCACCATGATGGTGCGACGCACGGCGCGGGACGCGCCAGCGGCGTGCCGTGCCCGTGCACGGCCGCTGCTGCGCCGCGTCTGTGAAACATAGTTCCCCTGCGTGTCACGACTGTGCAAGCTGCACTGCACCAATACTTCCCCTGCCCGCACGCCTGCCCGTTGCCGCGCTGCTCGCCGGCAGCAGCTCCGAGCCCGTACCGGCACGGCTTCCCGCCGCCGTGCACTCGGCCGCGTCCCGCCACCTCCTCGGCCGGTCTTGCCGCATCGCAGCGAACCGCGCCGCGGCGGCGGCGGCCCGTCGCGGCGGCCCGTCCTGCACCGCGAACGGGAATGGCGCCGCATCCTTCGGTTACCGGGCGGAATGGCGGAAAGGCGGGCCGGCACGAGGCCGGCCCTGGGGGAAGTACCGTCTGCGGCAGGTCGGGCAGTTCGACGCGGTGAACTAACCGGTTAGCCGGGTCCGGCACCTCGAACTTATGCAGCCGTAATCCCGCCGACAACGCCCATGCATATTTCGACTGACACCGATCGAAAAAAAACATCGGCCCCCATGCGCGAGGCGCGGTACGCTACCAAACCGGTTCAGTGAAATGGTGCCGCTCCTCCCGGCGCCGACTATAAACAGCGAAGATCAACATGGAAGCAAAGTGGCTGGAAGATTTCCTGAGCCTTGCGGATACCAAGAGCTTTTCCCGGGCCGCGCGTCATCGGCACCTCACGCAGTCGGCGTTCAGCCGGCGCATCGCCGCGCTCGAAACGTGGATGGACGCGAAGCTGGTCGACCGCAGCATCAACCCGATCGCGCTGACGCCGGCCGGGCAGATGTTCCGCGGGCTGGCCGCGGACATCCTGCGCAGCATGTATGCGGCACGCAACCTCGTGAACGGCTATGACCAGTTCGCGGCAAGCGACCAGGTGGTGCGCTTCGCGGTCGCGCATACGCTCGTGTTCACGCTGTTCCCCGAATGGCTCAAGCAGCTGAACGGCGAAGTCGGCCACGTGACCGCGCGCGTCAACGCGGTGAACGTGCCCGAAGGCGTGCAGCAGCTCGTCGAAGGTGAATGCGACCTGCTGCTCGGCTATCACCATCCGCAACTGCCGATCGTGCTCGATCCGAACCACTTCCCGTTCGTCACGCTCGGCGTCGAACGGATCCTGCCGGTATCGACGCCCGACGCGCGCGGCAAACCGGTATTCGAACTGCCGGGCACGCCGGACGCGCCGCTGCCGCTGCTCGCGTATTCGTCGGGCGCGTTCCTCGGGAACGTGGTCGAGATGCTGCTGCTGAACGCGGCCGAACCGTACGCGCTGCACCGGTGCTTCGAGACGCACATGTCCGAGGCGCTGAAGGGGATGGTCGTGGCCGGGCACGGGATCGGCTGGCTGCCCGAAAGCTGCGTGGCGAAGGAACTCGCGGAGGGCTCGCTCGTCCGCGCGGGCTCGGCGGACTGGATCACCGAACTCGAGATCCGCCTGTACCGATCCGCGCGCAAGCGCGGGCTCGCGGCCGAGCAGCTGTGGACCTACATCATGAACCGGCCGCGCACCGCGGCCGACGGCACGCGCGCGGCCGAGGAGTCGATCGCGCCGGCCATGCGCATCGCGCGCCGCAGCGCCGGCGGCAGCCGGTAGCGCCCTTCACCGTCCCTCGTCACCCGACTCGCCAGCGCGCCGCGCGGATGCAATCCGCCCGGCGCGCGGTTATTCGACGTGCGCAATCGCGGAGCATTTTCCGCTCCTGCTCCGTCTTCGATATGCGTTCCGTACCTCGATTAAACCCGTAAAAACAGGCAAACGTTTGCGAGACGAATCGCATTTAATTTACATCGAAAACATCGACCCCGAATAAATTTCCGATTCATACGACAGAAATAACCTGTTACAGAACAAATTAAAAGTTTCTCTTTTCATGCAATGGCATTTTTCATCGATAAGGCCATATCACCTCTCTCGATTCCCTGACCTGCACTCCGAAATTCACCGTAATGCTTCGATGAAAGAGGAAAGTCTTCCTTTTATCAGTCGTTACTTTTCGGTACAAACGTCGGTACCACTTACGTCGGAAATTTGCAAAATGGTCATCGCTACCGATGAGCAAATTTCATATTCGGCAATATCGCCTTTGTTCAGAGCTGATCCATTTCGTCGAATTATTGCCAATCCTATTTAAATAAGACATTTAAAGCTTGTCCCATTCGGGCCACACATGATTGTTTGTTCGAAACCCATCGTGTATCAATAGCGTTGTCGCAAAACGAAATAGCGTCGCTAATTTTCAAATCGGAATAAGTGCATTGCCAGCGATTCCGGATGGAGGTTGCAATGTCTTCCTCGTTTGAACAGCATGGTCGCCGGCTCCTCGGCATTGTCGTATCCGCGCTCTGCATTCATGCCGCGGCCCAAACTCCGAACCAGGCCCCGACACCCTCGTCCGATACCGGCTCCGGGCGATACGTGATTTCGTACGTCTGCGGCGACGCGCGAATCGACGGTACGGCGCCGCTTCCCCCCGATGGCCGGCCGTACAACCTCGGTGTGTCGTTCGTATCGGGCGCCACCGGGCAACCGCTGTCGAACGTGCAGGTGCGGCTGCGACGGCATGGACGCGTCCTCGTCGAATTCAACGCGACGGGTTCGCGCTGTCTGTTCAGCGTGCCCGATGCAAGTTACCGGGTCGAAGGGACCTATCAGGGAGCGACCCAGTTCGCGGTGGTCGAAACCGGCGCACTCACCACGCAGTTGCGGTGGTGAACGTCAGTCGAATCCGCGCGCCGAGGGCGCGCACCCGCGTCATGCACTGCAATCCATCGACAGGAGAATCGAATGACTCGTGCAGAGCGACCGGACGGCGCGCCCGTCCGTCAGCCGAAGCCCTCCTGGGGACCGGGAAAGAACGCGGCGCTCAGCATCGTTGCATTTGCCGCGATCTTCGGCGCCTTCGCCTACGTCGAGCGAGACGTGGGGAGCAGCCATGCAACCGTGACGCACGACATCGCCGGCTTGATCGGCACCACCGTCGGGAAGTATCGCCAGGCCATCGTGGCCGCGACGGCCGACGCCTCCCGCGCGGCGTCGACGGCCGCGCAGGCCGAGCCGGTGACGCCTTCCGTACCGGGTACGCCGTTTGCGTCGGCAATGCCTGCCGGATCGGCCGCGACCGCCCCGGCCGTGCCGCCACCACCGACCGCCCGCTCCGCCGCGAAACACACGCGCCCCGCGCATGTGCCGACCACGACGCTCGCGGCCAGCGCACACGCCGCATCGGCCAGCGCTCGCGCGGCACGCCCCGCTGACACGCACCGGACGTCGCGTTCGCAGGCGCTGGCACGCACGAGACAACACCCCGAGCCCACGCCGACACGGCAACCGCAATCGGATATCGCCGACACGACGCACATGCAGACCACCAGCGTCACGCGCGACGAGATGGAAGGCGCCCGCGCTCTCGCCAGGGCGCGCTGGTGCGCACGGATCGACGAATGGACCTGCGTCGAGCACAACGCGAGCCGGGCCCTCGCCATCGACCCGAAGAACAGCGAATCGCGCGCGCTGCTTGGACAAGCGATCCGCAACCGCCTGTGAAGCGGCCGGACGCTGCCGGGCCTCACTGCCCGGCAGCACGACGACCGGCGACGCGCGTCGTCGGGCGTGCAACCGATGTGATCGTTTCAGAGTGAGGAGACATCGTGGCTAACAATCGTCAACAACAATGCACCACCGTCGCTCCGCCCAACCGGCGGATCCTCCTGCACGCGCCCTTGCTGTTGCTGCTCATCGCGTCCGGCTCCTGTCTTGCCGCCGAAGGCGACGCGGAACCGGGCAGCGCGAGGGAAGTCGCAGGGACCCACGGCGCGCCGGATGCGCTGCCGCCCGGCATGCAGCCGACGGAGGCGTCGATGCGGCTCGCCCAGGGCCCGGACGCCCTGCCCCCGCATGCGCCGACGCCGATCGCGCAGGCATCGGACGCATCGATGCAGATCGCGCAGGCGTCGAACCCGCAGCCGCAGGCGATGCCGACCACGGTCGTGGTGGAGCCGGACGCGGCGCAGCCGAGTGAACCGGCGCCGGACGCGCGATCGTCGAATGCGCAGACGCAGCAGCTTGCCCAGGCGCCCGACATCGCGTCGCCGAATACGTCACCGCCAGCCGCGCAATCGTCGGACGCTTCAATCCAGCTTGCCCAGGCACCCGACACCGCGCCGCCGAATACATCGGCACCGGCCGCGCAATCGCCGGATGCTTCAATCCCGCTTGCCCAGGCACCCGACACCGCGCCGCCGAATACATCGGCTCCGGCTGCGCAATCGTCGGACGCTCCAATGCCGCTTGCCCAGGCACCCGACACCGCGCCGCCGAATACATCGGCTCCGGCCGCGCAATCGTCGGATGCTCCAATGCCGCTTACCCAGGCGCCCGACACCGCGCCGCCGAATACATCGGCTCCGGCTGCGCAATCGTCGGACGCTCCGATGCCGCTTGCCCAGGCGCCCGACACCGTGCCGCCGAATGCATCGACACCGGTCGCACATGCATCGGACGCGCCGACCCAGCCCGCACCGGCCGCTGCCGCCGCATCGCCGAATGCTGCGACGACAGCGACGACACCGACGCAAACCGCGCAGGCATCCGGCACCCCCATGCCGACCTCGCCTGCGCCGGTGACCCAGACGCCCGGCGCTCAGCCGCCGTCCTCGCAGGCACCGAATTCGCAGACGCCCGGCGCCCAGCTACCCGGCGAATCGATCCAGCGATCGCAAGGCCCCGACGTCCAGACACCGAATGCCCAGATACCGAATCTCCGTACCGCCGATGTCGCGACCGTGCGCAACGACGTGTTCGGCCTCGCGGCGAGCGGCGGCGCGATCCAGGCGCTCGAGGAAGCGAAGGCACGGCCCGATGCGTTCTCGGCCGTCGACGTCGCGCAGCTGGAAGAGCTGTCGATACGCCAGCAGGTGCGCGGCGGACGCGACAAGTCGCGCTCGATGACGAGTCCGGACCGCTTCGACGGGATCGACAACGCGCTGCGCGCGGCCGACGACCTCGACAAGCGGATGCCGGCCACGCCCGACTATGCGCCGGTCAGGACGGCGCTCGCGGGCGACCGCACGGTCGCCCTCGCGGCACGCGGCGACATGAAGCCGGCCGTCGCGACGTTCGAGACGATCCCGTCCAATGCGGAGATCTCGATTGACGCGCTGGCGGCGGTTGGCGACGCCTACCTGTACCTGAGCGAACCGGCCAAGGCGAACGGCGTGTACCAGCGCGCGCTGAACCAGGCGACCGCGTCGCCTACGGACCGTGCGACCCGCGGCTTCCAGTACGGCGCACGCACGCGTCCGATCGAACTTCGCGAAGGGCTGTTCTGGTCGTATGTCGACCAGGCACGCGCGGCGGACGCGAAGCAGGTGCTCGACGACATGGGCAAGTCCCTGCCGCCGGTCAACGAAGTGCGCAACGTCGGTCCGGAAGAAAGCGACTATCTGCGCTACTACCGGCTGCGCGCGCAATACCTGATCTTCACGGGTCACACCGACGAGGGGATCGCCGCGCTGGAACAGCTCGAGAAGGAGGTGCCGTTCAACGCGGAGGTCCGTGCCGCGCACGCCGACGCGGTATCCGGCCAGTCGCATCCCCGCCAGGCGATCGCGATGTATCGCGCATCGCTGACCGACCACCCGGACAGCGTCGAGATGCTCGCCGGCCTCGGCCGCGCGGCGCTGACGGCAGACGACTACGCAACCGCGAAGAACGTCGACCAGACCCTCGACAACACGTTCCCGGACAGCGGCGCCGTGCGCAGCTTCAAGCGCGACTACAAGGCATACCGCAGCCCCGTGTTCACGACCGACCTGAGCTTCGAGCACGGCAACAGCGCACTGGCCGACAACAGCTTCACGTCGGACAGCTATGTGTATTCGCAACCGTTCGGCGACAACTGGCGCGTCTTCTCGCATACGTTCTTCGGCCACGCGCAAACCGATTCCGGCAGCGTCAGCCGCACGCGCACGGGCGTCGGCGGCGACTACCGGCACGGGCCGCTCACCGTGCAGGGCGAAGTCACGCGCTCGTTCGGCTCGGACGGCCGAACCGGCGGCCGCGGGTCGATCGCGTACGCGCTGAACGACTACTGGACGGTCAGCGCCGGCCTCGACAGCAACGACAACTCGCTGCCGTGGAAAGCGTATGCCGCGCATATCTGGGGCCGCTCCGCGAACGCGTCGGTCGTGTATCGCCAGAACGACCGCCGCGAGGTCAAGCTGAGCTACGGCGTGAGCCGCTACAGCGATTCGAACCTGCACCAGGAAATCGCGGCAACCGCCACGCAGCGTGTGTACACGTCCGCCAAACAGCTCGTCAACGTCTCGCTGGAACTCGGCACCGACAGCAACACGCGCCGGGACGCGCCCTACTTCAGCCCGGGCCGCGACTATGCGGCCGCGGCGACCGTCATGCACCAGCTGACGCTGTGGAAGAAGGGCGACATGTCGCTGCAGCAGCGCGTCTCGGCGTCGGGCGGCGTGTACAACGAGCGCGGCTTCGGCAGCAGCCCGCTGTGGAGCGCGCGTCTCGAGCACGCGTGGACGTTCAAGCACGACATCACGCTGAGCTATGGCGTCGAGGTCAGCAGCCACGCGTACGACGGCCAGCGCGAGCGCTCCGAAACCGGCTTCCTGTCGCTCAACCTGCCGTTCTAGCAAGGAGATCGCGCAATGCAAACCAGACGGACCTTCATGTGCGGATGCCTCGGCACGTTCACCGCCTGTTCGCTGTTCCCGGGCGTGACGAACGCCAAGATGATCGACCTGCTGCCGCCATCCGATCCGGCCGACGGCAAGACGTTTCGCGTCATCTGCCTGCATGACGTGCGCGACAACCTGATGGAGTCGTTCAAGCCCCCGTCGGCGCTGGTCGATCCGTTCGCGGTCGATACCGGCACGCTGACCGCGATCTTCTCGTGGCTGCAGACCAACAACTACCACACCATCACGGTCAAGCAGATCGAGGCGTCCCGGCACGGCGGCAAGCCGCTGCCGCCGCGCGCCGTGCTGCTCACGTTCGACGACGGCTTTCGCAGCCACTACACGAAAGTGCTGCCGCTGCTCGAGCGCTTCAAGTATCCGGCCGTGATGGGCATCGTCACCGCGTGGATCGATGCACCGCCGAATGTGCCGATCCGCATCAGCGACAAGGTCCAGGTGCCGCGCGACTACTTCCTGTCGTGGGACGAGGTGAAGAAGCTCGGCCAGTCGGACCTCGTCGAGCTCGGCTGCCATACCCACAACCTCCATCACGGCGCGATCGCGAATCCGCAAGGCAACGAGTTGCCGGCGACCACGTCGCACCTCTACCTGCAAGACCAGAAACGCTATGAAACCGACGCCGAATTCCACGCACGCGTGCACGACGACCTGCAGACGTGCGTGCGCCAGATCCGCGAACACACAGGCATCGTTGCTCGCTCGATGGTGTGGCCATACGGCGCGGAAAACCAGCCCGTGCGCCAGATATCGACGTCGCTCGGCATGGACATCCAGTTCAGCCTCGATGCCGGCCCGAATACGCCGGACGTGCCGCTGGACCGGCTGAGACGGATCCTGATGATGTACGACGTCGACATCGGCGGGTTCGAGCGCTCGATGCGCGAGCCTGCCTCCAACCGCGGCGACGTCGACGTGCCCGAGCGCACCGTGCAGGTCGATCTCGACCAGGTCTACGATCCGGATCCCGCGCGGCAGGAAGCGAATCTCGGCAAGCTGATCGAACGCATCTACCGGATGCAGCCGAAATCGGTATACCTGCAGGCGTATGCCGACCCGAAAGGCACGGGCGTGGCCGAAGCGGTGTATTTCCCGAACCGGCACCTGCCGATGCGCGCCGACCTGTTCTCGCGCGCCGCGTGGCAGCTCAACACGCGCTCCAACGTGCAGGTGTACGCGTGGATGCCGGTGCTCGCGTTCCGGCCGCCGCCGGACAAGCAACGCGGGCTCGAGGCCGTCAGCGCATTCGGCGGCGCGCCGGCCCGCGAAAACGGCACGCGCGTGTTCCGGCTGAGCCCGTTCGATCCGGAGGCGCGGCTGATGATCCAGCAGATCTACGAGGATCTCAGCAAGCACGCGTCGTTCAGCGGCATCCTGTTCAGCGACGACGCCGTGCTCGACGACTACGAGGATGCGGGCCGGCATGCGCTGCGCACCTATTCGCAGTGGGGGCTGCCGGCCGACGTCGGCAAGATCCGCGAAAATCCCGACCTGTTGAAACGCTGGACGCGCCAGAAGTCGCGCTACCTGATCGACCTGACCCGCCAGCTCGAACAGATCGTGCTGGCCCACCAGAACGTGGGCGACGTGCTGACCGCGCGCAACATCTACGCGCTGCCGGTGCTCAAGCCCGAATCGGAAGCGTGGTACGCGCAGAACTACGACGATTTCCTCGCCACCTACGACTACGTCGCGCTGATGGCGATGCCGTACATGGAGCAGGCGAAGGATCCCGAGGGCTGGCTGGACCAGCTCGTGCGGGCCGTCCGCGCCAAGCAGCGCGGGCTGCAGCGTACCGTGTTCGAACTGCAGTCGTACGACTGGCGCGCGCAGAAGCAGGTGCCGGCCGGCACGCTGCTTGCGCAGATGCGACGACTGCGCAGCGAGGGCGCCGTGAATTTCGGCTACTACCCGGACAACTTCCTGAACGGCCAGCCGGAACTCGACGCGATGCGCGACGTGATGTCGCTGAAGTCGCGCCTCGATCCGACCTCCATCAACGCGCTGATGCAGATGCAGCATGCACAGGGGACCAAGACGCCATGACCACCCACGGCATCATCCAGCGCCTGCAGGACTTCGTCTTCTACTATCCGTTCTTCATGTCGTATCTGTGGATGATCGGCGGCGTCGTCCATTATTTCCTGCTCGAGGAAGGCCGCGAGCTGTCGACGCGCACGATCGCCGCGAGCGGCATCCCGAAGATCTCGATCGTCGTGCCGTGCTTCAACGAGGCCGCCAACGCACGCAGCGTGATCCGCCACCTCAACGCGATGGACTACCCGAACTACGACATCATCGCGGTCAACGACGGCAGCCGGGACCGCACGGGCGACATCCTCAACGAGCTGGCCGTCGAGATCCCGCGGCTGCTCGTCATCCATCACGCGCGCAACGAAGGCAAGGCGGTCGGGCTCACCACCGCGGCGGCGGTATCGAACGCGGAATACCTGCTCTGCATCGACGGCGATGCGCTGCTCGCGCATGACGCGATCGGCTGGATGCTCGAGCACTTCCTGACCGACCCGGGCGTCGGCGCGGTCACCGGCAACCCGCGCATCCGCACGCGCACGTCGCTGCTGGGACGCATGCAGGTCGGCGAATTCTCGTCGATCGTCGGCCTGATCAAGCGCACGCAGCAAGTGTACGGCCGCATCTTCACGGTGTCGGGCGTGATCACGATGTTCCGCAAGACCGCGCTCGCCGACGTCGGCTACTGGAGCTCGGACATGCTGACCGAGGACATCGACATCAGCTGGAAGCTGCAGTGCCGCGACTGGCGCGTCGTGTACGAGCCGCACGCGCTCAGCTGGATCCTGATGCCCGAGACGCTGAAGGGTCTCTACCGGCAGCGATTGCGCTGGGCGAAAGGCGGCATCCAGGTGCTGATCAAGTACGCGGGCACGCTCGCGCGGCCGACCCAGATGATGATGTGGCCGCTGTTCGTCGAGTACCTGATCGGCATCACGTGGGCCTACTCGATGTCGTTCATCCTGCTGCTCGCGCTCGTCGACGTCGTCTACCCGCTTCCGCCCGACTGGCATGTGTCCGTGGTGCCGCACTGGCACGGGATGCTGCTGGTCGCGACCTGCATCCTGCAGCTGATCATCGGCAGCATGATCGATCGTCGTTACGACGAAAAACTCCTGATGTATTTCCTTGACACCGTCTGGTACCCCGTCGCGTTCTGGCTGATCAGCATGATCACCACCGTCGTCGCCCTGCCCGCCGTCGTACTGCGGGGCCGCGGCAAGCGCGCCGTTTGGGTCAGTCCCGACCGAGGCATTCAACATGAAGAACGCGCCGATTATTGACCTTTCCCTGCGCGCGCCGCGCGAAATGATCGCCGAGCGCGGCGTCGTCGTCGGGCCCGTGCTCGTCGCATGGTTCCGCCTCGTGCGGCCCGCGCTGGTCGGAGGAGTATGGGCATCGATCTGCATCTACACGTACCGCTACCTGCTGCCGTTCAACGAGGCCGAGATGCCGATCGAGCAGATCGTGTTCTACGTGACGAGCATCGCGCTGATCGCCGGCACGATCGTCACGTGGCTGATCGCGGGACGCGTCGTGCATCCGCTCGCGTACCGGTTGCGCGTGTCGAAGATGCTGCGGCGCTCGGCCAGCGTGAAGATGCGCTCGGTGCCGCCGACCGCGCTCGCGGGCGCCCGCCGGCGCGGCGCGCGGCGCACGACGCGCATTCTCGTCGCGTCGCACGATGCGAACGGCTCGATCTCGGGCATCGAATGGATCGCGCATGCGGGACCGCAGCCCCGCGAGTAGGTCACCGGCGCCGTGCCGCAACGCACTGCGCACTGCGCACCACGCACGCCGCATGACGCGACGGCGCTCCTGAAATCGTCCTGGCGCGCGTCGCGCGCCGGCCGGAAAACTTCCTGTAGACGAGGTGAATCATGTGCGGAATCGTCGGAGCAAGCGGCCTGAAAAATCAGGTCCCGCAACTGGTCAATGCACTGAGCCGGCTCGAATATCGCGGCTACGATTCGTGCGGCATCGCCGTGCTGCGTGACGGCTGCCTGCGCAGCGAACGCACGTTGCGGCGCGTGGCAGACTTGCAGGACCGCGTGCTGACGCTCGGTCTCGAAGCGCAGACGTGCATCGCGCACACGCGCTGGGCGACGCACGGCGCACCGTCGGAAATGAACGCGCACCCGATCATGTCGGGCGACACGATCGCGGTCGTGCACAACGGCATCATCGAAAACCACGATGCGCTGCGCGCCGAACTGCGGGAGCGCGGCTATACGTTTCGCGGCGAGACCGACACCGAAGTGATCGCGCACCTGATCCACAGCATGTATCGCGACGACCTGTTCGACGCGGTGATTCGCGCGGTCAAGCGGCTGCACGGCGCGTACGCGATCGCCGTGCTGAGCGCGCGCGAGCCGCAGCGGCTCGTCGCCGCGCGCGCGGGCTCGCCGCTCGTGATCGGCATCGGCGCGGACCAGAACTATCTCGCGTCCGATTGCGCGGCACTCGGCGACCTGACCGACCGTTTCGTCTACCTGGAAGACGGTGACGTCGCGCTGATCACGCCGGAGCGGATCGCCGTGGTCGACTCGGTCGGGAGCGACGCACAGCGTCCGCTGTGCCTCGTCAAGGCGCGCGACGACGACGCCGCCCTCGGCCCGTACCAGCACTTCATGCAGAAGGAGATCTTCGAACAGCCGAAGGCGATCGCCGCCACGATCGACGGCATCGACACGGTCTCGCCCGCGCTGTTCGGCGGCAGCGACAGCACGCGTGCGCTGCTGTCGAAGACCCGAAGCGTGCTGCTGCTCGGCTGCGGCACCAGCTACTACGCGGGCCTGACCGCGAAATACTGGCTCGAGGGCATCGCGGGCATCCCGGCGCAGGTCGAGATCGCGAGCGAATACCGCTATCGCGATACCGTGCCCGATCCGCGCACGCTCGTCGTCGGCATTTCGCAGTCCGGCGAGACCGCCGACACGATCGGCGCGATCGAGCGCGCGCGCGCGATGGGCCAGGATATGTCGATGGCAATCTGCAACGTGGCGACGAGTTCGATCGCGCGCAGCGCGCCGCTCAGCTTCCTGACACGCGCCGGCATCGAGCTCGGCGTCGCGTCGACCAAGGCGTTCACGACCCAGCTCGTCGCGCTGTTCCTGCTGACGCTCGCGCTCGCGCAGCAGCGCGGCCGGCTCGACGCCGCGCAGGTCGCGATGCACCTGAAGCAGCTGCACGAACTGCCGGAGCGCATCGGTCACGCACTCGCGCTGGAAACGCAGATCATGGGCTGGGCCACGAAGTTCGCGCGCACCGAGAACGCGCTGTTCCTCGGGCGCGGCATTCACTATCCGATCGCGCTCGAAGGCGCGCTGAAGCTCAAGGAAGTGTCGTACATCCATGCGGAAGGCTATCCGGCCGGCGAACTGAAGCATGGCCCGCTCGCGCTCGTCACGAGCGCGATGCCGGTCGTCACGATCGCGCCGGACGACCGCCTGTTCCAGAAGCTGAAGTCCAACATGGCCGAGGTGCGCGCACGCGGCGGACGGCTGTACGTGCTCGCCGGCCATCATCTCGAGATCGACGCCGACCGCGACACGCACCTGATCCGCGTGCGCGAATCGGGCGACGCGCTGTCGCCGATCGTCAATGTGATCCCGTTGCAGCTGCTCGCGTATCACGTCGGCTGCGCGCGCGGCGCCGACGTCGACAAGCCGCGCAATCTCGCGAAATCGGTCACCGTCGAATGATGCGGCGGCCGGTCGCGGCCCAAGTCGCCAGCGCGCGCCCGCATGCGTTCGGGCGCGCCGCCGCGTGGCGCGTCGCGACCGTGCTCTGCGGCGCGTGCTGCGCGTTCGCCGCGCCGTCGCGCGCGTTTGCCGGCGCGCCGGTCGTGCACACCGTCACAGTGGAAGCGCCGGCGTCACCTCAGTCGCCGCAGGAGCGCGGCGACCCGCGGCGCTTCATGCACGGGATCGGCGTGGCCGACGCCGGCGACGGCCGGCGCTGGGTGTTCTTCAGCAGCTCGGGCATCGTGCCGCGCGGCGCGCTGCGCAACGGCGACTGGCCGCATGACGTGTACGTCGGCGAATGGCTGCCGGGCAAGCCGCGCCTGCTGCGCGTCCATACGTTCATCAGCCGCCCGGAAGCGCAGGAGCCCGTGTCGATCGCGCAGAACCCGCGCGGCGACATCTTCGTCACGTTCGAGGACGGCTGGAACACGCCGCAGGTGGTCAGCCAGCGATACGGCGTCTATCGGCGCGACCTGAAGCCGGTCAAGCCCTACCCGAACGACGTCGAAGCAGGCGGCCACTCGGGCCACGTCGCCGCGGTGGGCGAACGCTTCGTCGTGTTCTATTCCGCCGACTGGATCGACGGCGGCGGCGTCGACAACCTCGGCACCGGCAACGGCGTCTACGTGAAAACCTACGATGCCGAAGGACGCGTGATGAACCATGTGCCGGTCGCGCCGCACCGCCGCGAATGGTGGCCCGTGGTCGCGGGTTCGCCGCGGCGCGCGCTGCTGGTCTGGCAAAAATACATCGAGGGCAGCACGGACGCGACGCTCGAATACGCGATGTTCGATCCGGTCACGGCGAAACTCGACATGCTCGGGCCGCTGAACGGCACGATCCAGTACTACGTCTATTCGTCCGCGTATGTGCCGGCGGTCGACCGCTTCGTCGTCGTCACGACGACCGCGGACAATCGCGGCGTCGCGATGCTGATCGACCCGGACGGCCGTCGTCTGGCTACGCTCGACTGCCTGCCGGCGTCGGTGCGCGAGGCCGGGATCGGTGTCGACGGCACGCATGCCTACGTGCCGATCCGCGACGGGCGGCTGCTGACCCTCGCGCTTTCGCCGACGGGCATGTCGGTGAGCGGCGTGCAGCGTTCGCCGATTCCGTGGGGCTCGACCGGCATCGCCGGGTTCCCGGCACGCGGCGGGACGATGCATTTCGTGTCGCTGACGCCGTCCGGCGCACGCGAAGCGGATTTCGACACGACGCGGGAAACGCCGTTGCCGAAGGCCGACGCGCAGTGTTCGACGCATTGACGGCAACCCGGCACGTCGATCCGGCCCGACGCGCTCGATCCGGGCGTTCGCGCCTTTGCCCGAATCGCGCAGTGCGATCCCGCCGCGCGCATCGGCCGCGCCCGGTAGTCGCCCGGTAGTCGCCCGGTAGTCGGACTTGCAGCGGCAGCCGGGCCGGATTCCTCGTGCCGCCCCCGCTCCCGCGCCGAAGTCGCCAGCGCCGCCCGTACCGGATAGACTGTCGCCCGATTCCATCCCTCGGCCGCGGCGCTCGCCTTTCTGCCGCCGCCGGAACGCCCCCACGGAGAACGAATGCTGAAGCGCCGGTGGTTTTCGCTGTTGCTGGTGACGGTGTGCCTGATCGCGACGCGCGCGTCCGCCCAGGGCTCGCTCGAACTCGAAACCGACGGCACGCCGCGCGTCCTGACGCGCCAGGCGCTGCTCGCGCGCGCCGACGCGGCGGACATCCACGTGCCGCGCGACATCGCGTACGGCCGGCCGATGACGTTCCGCGCGGTACCGTTCGCCGCGCTGCTCGGCGACACGCCGCTGCCGGCGGACGGCGTGCTCGAAACGCGCGCGGCCGACGGTTTCGCCGCGCAACTGCCGCTGGATCTCGCGCGCCGCCGTGCGCCGGCCGGCGCCGTCGCGTGGCTCGCGATCGAGGACCCCGCGCACCCGTGGCCGAAGCTGCCGGGCAAACAGGTCAGCGCGGGGCCGTTCTATCTCGTGTGGCTGGGGCCGGACGCGTCGTCGGTGCGCGGCGAGCAGTGGCCGTATCAGATCGTGCGCATCACGATCGAATCGTCGCCGCTCGCGCGCTGGCCGTCGCTCGCCGTCGATCCGGCGTTGCCGGCGAACGATGCGGCCCGGGCGGGCCAGCGGCTGTTCGTCACGCAATGCCTCGCGTGCCACCGCGTCGACGGCGCGGGCAGCAGCCAGGCCGGCCCCGACCTGAACGCACCGATGAATCCGGTCGACTACTTCCAGCCGGCCGCGCTGCGCCGCTACATCCGCAACCCGGCATCGGTGCGCGACTGGCCGGGCCGCGCGATGCCGGCGTTCCCGCCCGATCAGCTGAGCGACCGGGAACTCGACCAGATCGTCGCGTACCTTGCGTACATGGCGCGGCGCAAGGCCGGCAAGTAAGCCGCGCCCGTCAGGTGCGCGTCACGCGCCCGGTTCCTGCGCGCTTTGCAGCACCGCACGCAGCAGCACGTCGGCGCCCGCCGCCGACCATTCCGGCGTGATCGCCTCGGCTTCGTTGTGGCTCAGCCCGTCGACGCACGGCACGAAGATCATGCCCGTCGGCGCGACGCGCGCGACGTAGCACGCGTCGTGGCCCGCGCCGGACACGATGTCCATGTGCGACAGCCCGAGCGCCTGCGCCGCATCGCGCACCGCGTCGATGCAGCGCGGCGCGAACGGCACCGGCGGGTACGTGAAGATCTGCTCGATCTGCGCGCCGAGCCCGGCGTCGGCCGCGACGCGCGCCAGTTCCGCGCGCAGCGCCGCGTCGAGTTCGTCGAGCACCGCATCGTCGGGATGGCGGAACTCGACCGTGAAGAAACAGCCGCCCGGCACCGTATTGCGCGAATTCGGCCGCGCCTCGATCATCCCGACCGTCGCGCGCGCGTGCGGCGCATGGCGGCGGCCGAGCGCATCGACGAATTCGATCATCCGCGCGGCACCCACCAGCGTGTCGCGCCGGAATTCCATCGGCGTCGTGCCCGCGTGCGCGTCGACGCCCGTGAGCGTCACCTCGTACCAGCGCTGCCCCTGCCCGGCCGTCACGACGCCGATCGTCCTGCCCGCGCGTTCGAGAATCGCACCCTGCTCGATATGCAGTTCGTACGCGGCATGCACCGGATAGCCGCCGACGGGTTCGGCGCCCGCGTAGCCGATCCGCGCGAGCTCCTCGCCGATCGTCCTGCCCGCGACGTCGGTGCGCGACAGCCCGTATTCGAGCGAATAGACGCCCGAGAACACGCCGGCCGAGATCATCGCCGGCGCGAAGCGCGAACCTTCCTCGTTGGTCCAGATCACGACGTCGATCGGGCGTTCGGTCTCGATGCCCGCGTCGTTCAGCGCGCGCACGACCTCGAGGCCGCCGAGCACGCCGTAGATGCCGTCGTAACGGCCGCCCGTCGGCTGCGAATCGGCGTGCGAGCCGGTCATCACCGGCGCGGCGTCGGGATTGCGGCCCGCGCGGCGCGCGAACACGTTGCCCATCCGGTCCACCCGCACCGTGCAGCCGGCATCGCGCGCCCACTGCACGAACAGGTCGCGCGACTCGCGGTCGAGGTCGGTCAGCGCGAGACGGCAGACGCCGCCCTTCGGCGTCGCGCCGATCTGCGCCATGCGTTCGAGCGATGCCCACAGGCGCGCGCCGTCGACGCGCGGGGCGGTCGCGAGGTCGTCACGCATTGCCGGTCTCCGGGGTGTCGTCGCGCGGCGCCGCCTGCAGCGCATAGCGGAAATCGCAGCGCTTGCCGCCCTGCATGATCGTGCTCGTGCGCGTCAGCGCGATGCGCGGGTCGTAACCCTCGATGAAGTAGCTGTCGCGCGCGCAGCTCAGCAGGTGGCCGATCTCGCCGAGCCCCATCGCGTGATACATCTCCGCGTAGCTGCAGCGATGCACGTCGTAGTCGTAGTGCGTGTCGTCCGCGCGGCGCACCTCGACGGCGAGCGCATCGTCCTTCTCCCACAGCACCTGCAGCGCGATGAACGACTGCACGCTCGTGCCGTCGGGCTCCTGCGCGGCGAACGTGCGGCCCGCGTCGACGGCCGCGCCGCGCACGGCCTCCGCGATCACGGCCTGCGCGCGCTCGGTGCCGAATTCGCGCTTCATGATCACGTAGATCGGCTTGATGATTTCCGCTTCGATGCGGCGCCGCGCGAGGATGCCGAGGCGCGTGTCCTCGGGTGCCGCCGCGGATGCGTGGGTGGTGTCGGTCATGGGGTTCGTCTCCGTCCTTATTTCGTTGCCGGGTGCGCGCCGCCGAGCACGTCGACGACGGTCCACTTGCCGCCGCGCACCTGGTAGATCGTGAATGCCGGGTCCTTCAGGTTGCCTTCGCCGTCGAACGCGACCCGGCCGGTCACGCCGGGCCGGTCGATCGCGCGCACGGCCGCGACCAGCTTCGCCGGCTGCGTCGTGCCGGCCTTTTGCGCGGCCGCGATCAGCGTGGCCGCCGCGTCGTACGCGAACGGCGCATGCAGTTCGATCGGCGCGTTGAAGCGGGCGCGGTACTGGGCGTCGAACGCCTTGCCGCCCGGCATCCGGTCGAGCGGCAGGCCCGGTTCGAGCGCCGTCACGCCGTCGCCGTCCTTGCCCGCGAGCGACAGGAAGGTCTGGCTCACGAAGCCGCCGGCGCCGAGCAGCGGCGCGTTCACACCGAGCTGGCGCATCCGGCGCGCGATCGGCGCGGCCTGCGCGTCGAGCCCGCCGAAGAACACGAGATCCGCGCGCTTGCCCTTGACCGCGGTCAGCACGCCGCTGAAGTCGGTCGTCTTGTCGTTCACGTACTGGCGATCGACGATCGTGCCGCCGTTCGCCTGCACGCCCTTGATGAACTGGTCGGCGAGGCCTGCACCGAACGACGTGCGATCGTCGATCACCGCGATGCGTTGCGCCTTCAGCGTCTTCACCGCGTAGGCGCCGGTGAAATTGCCGCCCGCATCGTCGTGACCCATGATGCGGAACGCCGTCGCGTAGCCCTGCTGCGTGTATTGGTGGCCGGTGGACGCCGGCGCGATCTGCGCAATGCCCGCATCGCGGTAGACGCGCGACGCCGGCACGCTGCAACCCGTGTTCCAGTGGCCGACGACGCCGATCACGCGCTGGTCGACGAGCTGCTGCGCGACCGCGACGGCCGTGCGCGGGTCGGATTGATCGTCGGCCGCGACGAGCTTGTAGACGACCGGCTTGCCGCCGATGCTCGGATGTTTCGCGTTCGCGTCGTCGATCGCGAGTTGCGCGCCGTTTTGCAGATCCTTGCCGATCCGCGCGGACGGGCCGGTGAGCGGCGCGGCGAGACCGATCAGGATCGTCTGCGGTGCGGACTGCGCGAAGGCGGGAACGGCGGCGATCAGCGCGGCCGCGGAGAATGCGAAGCTGGCGGGAAGAAAGGCGATTTTCATGTGCGGGGCTCGGAGATTCGAATCAAAACATGAAAAATATTAAATATTCGGCACTCTCACCCCAAATATTCAATTGTTGGATGCTTATGCCATTCCCGACACAATAGCGCAATAGCCTGTAAATAAAGGATATTTTTATGTTGTCGCTTACCCTGATTTTTCGATAAAATTCGACACATGAAAAATATCGAACAATTGCCGCACGATCCGCCGTTACGCGCCGTCCGCGCGTTCGAGGCATTCGCGCGTCTCGGGTCGGTCACCGCGGCCGCGCACGAGCTCGACATCACGCCGTCCGCGGTCAGCCACCAGTTGCAGCTGCTCGAGGCGTTCATCCAGACGCCGCTGACCGTGCGCGAAGGCCGGCTGCTCGCGCTCACCGACGAGGGGCGCGACTACTACCGCTCGATCAGCGCCGCGTTCTCGGTGCTGCGCAGCGCGACGCGCTTCGTGCGCGACCGGTCGTCGCTGCGGCAGATCACGATCAGCCTGATTCCGCTGCTCGGCATCGGCTGGTTCATCCCGCGGCTGCATGCGTTCCTCGCCGAGAACACCGACGTCGACGTGACCGTGCTGTACGCGCATCACCGCAACTATCGAAGCGACGCGTCCGACCTGTCGATCCGCTTCGGCACCGGCGACTGGCCCGGCTACCGCTGCGAGCGGCTGCTGCCGGGCGCGATGGTGCCGATGTGCAGCCCGTCGTTCCTGAAGCGCCACGGGCCGTTCCGCACGCCGGCCGATCTCGCGCAGGCGCCGCTCGTGCACGACGAGGATCGCAGCACCTGGGTCAACTGGCTGCAAGGCGCCGGCGTGCGGCACGTGTCGCATGCGGTGGGGCCGATGTTCGAGGACGGGCAACTGACGCTGAGCGCGGCGCGCGCGGATCTCGGCGCGGCGCTGCTGCGCGCGCCGCTGGTCGAGCGCGAACTGGCCAGCGGCGAACTCGTGAAGCTGTTCGACCACGCGCTCGACGACGGGCGCGACTACTACCTGTGCACGCGCGAGGATGCGGACATGCCGGACGGGGCGAGACGGCTCGCCGACTGGCTGAGGAAGATCGCCGCCTGAGCCGCCGTTGCGCCGCCTGCCGGCGCAACGGCGCGCTTGCCGGGCAAGCCGGTGACTTGCGGACGTCCGCACGCGTATATATGATATGCATATCATATATCGGAGGTTGCGATGAGCCGTATCCTGATCGATCTGTCGAATGGCCAGCTCGACGAACTGGCCGCCATCGTCGAGACTGAGCAACGCCCTCGCGCCGCGATCATTCGCGACGCGATCGACGCGTATATCGCGCAACACAAGCGCGCGCATGCCGATCACGTATTCGGCCTGTGGAAGGATCGCGCGGTCGACGGGCTCACCTATCAGGAGGCATTGCGTTCGGAATGGTAAAAGCACACATCGACACTCAAAGCGCGGCCGGGTATGCGGGCCGCGCGCTTCCGGCCGACGCCTGCCTCGTGCAGGTGCAGCAACGGCCGCCCCATGCCCACACCGTGTTCGGTCTCTGGAAAGCGCGTGCGCTCGACGGGCTCGCCTGGCAGGAGGCATTGCGCGCGGAATGGTAAGAGCCCTCTTCGATACCAACATCCTGATCGACTATCTCGGCGGCGCGGAGTCCGCGCGCGCGGAGCTGGCCCGCTACGACTACCGGGCGATCAGCATGGTGACCTGGATGGAAGTCATGGTCGGCGCGACGGCCCGCGACGATGCGGCAATTCGCGCATGGCTTTCGTCGTTCGACATCATCCCGCTCGACAGCATGGTGGCGAACCGCGCCGTAACGATTCGCAAGGAACGTCGCATTCGTCTGCCCGATGCGATCGTCTGGGCATCGGCGCAAGTGAACGGCCTGTTGCTCGTATCGCGCAACACGAAGGATTTTCCCGTCACCGAACCGGGCGTCCGCGCGCCGTATCAGATCTAGCGCGAGCGGCGTCCGTCATGCGTGGCGGACAGCCGCGCGTCACACCGCCCGCCCCCATCCGCGCTCGGCCGCATAGGCGACCGTCGCGCGCGCCAACTCGTTCGTGCTGTCGATCAATGCAAACGGCGCATCGCGCACCGCCCGCGCGGCGATCGGGATTTCCGTGCAGCCCATCACCGCGACGCCCACGTCCCGTCGCGCCAGCGTCGCGAGCGCGCGCGACAGGCACCGCACCGACGCATCGATCTTCCCCGCCTTGACCGCCGCGATGCACGCGGCGATGTCGCGCTGCGCGGCCACGTCCGGCATTACGGGTTCGAAGCCGCGCGCACGCAGCGCCGCCTGGTAGAAGCCCGACACCAGCGTGCCGCCCGTCGCGAGCACGGCGACGCGCCGCACGCCGGCCGGCAACGCGGCCACCGACGCATCGACGATATGCAGGATCGGCGCCGCGCTGCGTTCGCGCAGCGGCGCATACCAGTGATGCGCCGAATTGCACGGGATCGCAATCACGTCGACACCGCAGCGGTTCAGCAGCGCGACGCCATCGAGCAGCGCCGGCAGCGGATCGGGCCCGCCGTCGATGATCGCGCGCGAACGATCGGGCGTCTGCGTCAGGTTCGCGACGACCATCGGCAGGTGCTCCTGGTCGCAGCGCGCACGCGTCAGGCGCATCACGCGATGCATGAAGTCGACCGTGGCCAGCGGCCCCATTCCGCCCAGTACGCCGACGAGTGCCATGATGTCTCCTTCACGCGCGCGGCGGCCGCGCGCAGATCGCGGATACGACGGCCGAGTTACCGATCACCAGCAACAGCGTCCGCAACATCTCGCAGAACGGATCGACCGCCACGAACAGCACGAATGCGGCCTCGAACGGCAGGTGCAGCGCCGCGCACACCATGCCGGCGAGCGACACCGTCACGACGCCCGACGTGCCCGTCGACGCGAACCCGGCCAGCACCGACGCGACCAGCACGACGCACAGCTCGCCGGGGCCGAGCGACCGCTCGTAGAGTTGCGCGACGAACAGCGTCGCACTCGCGTAATAGACCATCGGCCCGACGCGCAGCAGCGACACGGCGAGCGGCACGACCAGCTCAACGCGCGCGCGGGCAAAGCCGAAGCCGTCGGCCAGGCACTCGATCATGCTCGGCATGCAGGCCACGCTGCTGCGCGTGGCGAGCGCCATCGCGAACGGCGTGCGCAAGCCGGCGAGCGTCCCGGCCAGCGTCGCGCCCGAGCGCTTCCAGATCACGACGATCGCCGCCGCGATCAGCACGAGCGCGACGACGGCGAACGCGGCGACGAAGCGGACCATCGCCTCGAGCGGCCCAAACCCCGACGTGCCGATCTGCGCGGCGCCGCCGCAGAACAGCACGATCGGCGTCGGATACGCGAGCCAGTGCATGATCTTCTGGCACGTGCAATAGACGGTCTCCAGCGTCTGGCTCAGCGCCGCCGAGATGCTGGGCGGCACGCGCCCCGACGCGAACCCGAAGAACAGCGAGAACACCAGCGCCTTCAGCGTGTCGCCGCTCGCGAGCGCCGCGAAGAAGTTGCCGGGCACCAGCGCGATCAGCATGTCGGCGAGGCCCGACGACTTCTCCGCGGGATCGCTGCCGTACAGCGTCATCACGGTATCGCTCGCCGCGCCGTCGCTGCCGACCAGCGCGCCGAACGCCTTCAGCGTCGCGGTCGACAGGTGCTCGCCCGGCCGCATCGCGACCAGCACGACCGCGCCGACCGTCACGACGAACACCGACACGCAGCTGAAGATCGTGATCACGCGCAGCACGAGATCCGACGCGTTGCCGTCGCGCAGCAGCCGCTGCAGGCTGAAGATCACGGCGGCCGTCATGAACGGCAGCGCCGTCATCTTGAGCAGGCCGACGTACACCTGGCCCACGTAGTCGAATTGCGGTGCGGCCGCCGGCCACAACACGCCCGCCACGATGCCGAGCGCGAGGCTGCCGAAGACCGTCAACGGATGGATCGCGAGCGCATGCAGCCGCTCGATGCGCGGTGCGATCCTGATGTTCTCGTTCATGTTCATGTCAGTGACCCATCGCATCGAGCAGGGATTTCACGTCGAGCCGCTTGTTGCGCTCGGCCAGGAACTGGTTGACGAACGCAAGCAGCGTCGGCATGGACACCGGCACGCCGACGGCAAGCGCGTCGGTGAGGTCGTCGAAGGTCGCGACGCGCAGCCGGATCGGCGCGGTCGGGTCGTCCTGCATCACGCGCTTGATCGCGAGCTCGTCGCGATACACGGCCGTGACCGCGCCGGCGTTCAGCGCGTCGAGCGTCGCCGGCCAGCTCGGATAGGTGCGCACCCGCGCGGCCGGGAAATCGTTGCGCGCGTATTCGGCGTAGGCGGACCCCGCGACGACGCCGATCGTGCCGCGATAGTCGCGTACGACTTCGGGCAGCGGCCGCCCTTTCGCGAGTTCGGCGAAGCCGACGCGGTTGATCAGCAGCGCGCGCCGCAGGCTGATGTACGGCGTGCTGAAGCGCACCACCTGCGCCCGCGGCAACGTACGCGACAGCTTGCTGATCGCGACGTCGGCCTGCCCGGTCGCGAGCAGATGCACGACGTCGTCGAACGTGCGCGCATCGCGGTCGAACTGCACCGGCACGCCGAGCTTTTTGGCGAGCTCGTCGGCGAGGTCGATGTCGACGCCCGCCAATGCGCCGTTGCGCGACATGAAGAACGGCGGCTGATCGACGCCGAGCACCGCGACGACGAGCGTGCCTCGCGTGACGATGCGGGCGAACTCCGGCGCGAGCAGCCGGCCGTCGGGCATCTGCACGAGCCCGGTCGCCGTGGTGGCGGGTGCCGTCACCGCTGCGGGCGCCGCCGGCGCGGACGCATCGAGGGCCAGCGCCGGCGCGGCGCACGACACGGTCACGAGTACCCAGGCCGCGCCGCGCAAGAGCCGATGCAGGCATCGCCGCTCGGGGACGAACTCGCGGAACCAGGCAAGCAGCGCGCACGCGGCGCGTCCGGAAAAGAGATTCATGGCGGCAGTGGGACGGGGAGTATCGAACGACCGCGCGGCCGTTCGTGCAGAACGGGCGCCGGACCCTTGCGCGGGGCGCGGCACCGTCGCCCGGCGCCGCGCCCTCCCGCACGCCCAATGTGTCAGAAGCGCCGGCCGGCCGAAATCCGCCGGAAGGCCCGGCCCGAATGGCACGGGCCGCCCGGACGGGCCGCCGCGACGGGGCCGGATGCAGATAGAAATTCCCGATGCCGCGGATTGAAACAAGCAATTTCACAATCCAAGGGTGAACCCGGATACTGGCAACACTTCATCAACACCCAAGCAAAGGAACCCGCAAGATGCCGATCATCAACACCCAAATCAAACCGTTCAAGGCAACCGCATACCACAACGGCGATTTCGTGCCCGTGACCGAAGAGAACTTCAAGGGCAAGTGGTCCGTCGTCGTGTTCTACCCGGCCGACTTCACGTTCGTCTGCCCGACCGAGCTGGGCGACCTCGCCGACCGCTACGCGGAATTCCAGAAGCTGGGTGTCGAAATCTACGGCGTGTCAACCGATACGCACTTCACGCACAAGGCATGGCACGACACGTCGGACACGATCGGCAAGATCAAGTACCCGATGATCGGCGACCCGACGCTCACGCTGTCGCGCAACTTCGACGTGCTGATCGAGGAAGAAGGGATGGCGCTGCGCGGCACGTTCGTGATCAACCCGGAAGGCGAGATCAAGCTGTGCGAAATCCACGACAACGGCATCGGCCGCGACGCAGGCGAACTGCTGCGCAAGGTGCAGGCTGCGCAATACATCGCGGCACACCCGGGTGAAGTGTGCCCGGCCAAGTGGACGCCGGGTGCGGAAACGCTGACCCCGTCGCTCGACCTGATCGGCAAGATCTAAGGGTCGCCCGGCGCGCCTCGCTCGAGGCGCCCAACGAGCACCCAGCCGGGCCGCCGCCTCGCGCGGCCCGCACCCTCCTCCGGCACGACGTGCCCGAGCAGCCAAATCAATACGGAATCCGAAACGCCATGCTCGACGCCAATCTCAAGAACCAACTGAAAGCGTACCTCGAAAAGATCACGCGCCCGATCGAACTCGTCGCGTCGCTCGACGACAGCGCGAAATCGCAGGAACTGCTTGCGCTGCTGAACGAGATTGCGTCGCTGACGTCGCGCGTGACCGTGACCGAACGCCGCGACGATGTCGAGCGCAAGCCGTCGTTCTCGATCGGCGAACCCGGCAAGCCGGCCGGCATCCGCTTCGCCGGCATCCCGATGGGCCATGAATTCACGTCGCTCGTGCTCGCGCTGCTGCAGACGGGCGGCCATCCGGTCAAGCTCGACGACGACGTGATCGAACAGATCCGCGCGCTCGACGGCGACTACGCGTTCGAGACGTATTTCTCGCTGTCGTGCCAGAACTGCCCGGAGGTCGTGCAGGCGCTGAACGTGATGTCGCTGATCAACCCGCGCATCCGCCACGTCGCGATCGACGGCGCGCTGTTCCAGAACGAAGTCGACGCGCGCCAGATCATGGCCGTGCCCACGATGTTCCTGAACGGCGAATCGTTCGGCCAGGGCCGCAGCAGCGTGAAGGAAATCCTCGCGAAGCTCGACACGGGCGCCGGCGAGCGCGCCGCGAAGTCGCTCGAGAACAAGCCGGTGTTCGACACGCTGATCGTCGGCGGCGGCCCGGCCGGTGCGGCCGCGGCAATCTACTCGGCGCGCAAGGGCATCGCGACGGGCGTCGTCGCCGAGCGTTTCGGCGGCCAAGTGCTCGACACGATGGCGATCGAGAACTTCGTGTCGGTGCAGGAAACCGAAGGGCCGAAGTTCGCCGCGGCGCTCGAGCAGCACGTGAAGCAGTACGACGTCGACATCATGGACGTGCAGCGCGCCGACGCGCTGATTCCGGGCGATGTGCATCAGATCCGCCTGGCGAACGGCGCGGTGCTGAAGGCGAAGACGATCGTCCTCGCGACCGGCGCGCGCTGGCGCGAAATCAACGTGCCGGGCGAGCGCGAATACCGCAACCGCGGAGTCGCGTACTGCCCGCACTGCGACGGCCCGCTGTTCAAGGGCAAGCGCGTCGCGGTGGTCGGCGGCGGCAACTCGGGCGTCGAGGCCGCGATCGACCTGGCCGGCATCGTAAAAGCCGTCACGCTGATCGAATTCGGTGCGCAACTGCGCGCGGACGAAGTGCTGCAGCGCAAGCTGCGCAGCCTGCCGAACGTGACGATCGTCACGCAGGCGCAGACGACCGAGCTGACCGGCGACGGCAGCAAGCTGAACGGGCTCGTCTACAAGGATCTGCGTTCGGGCGAAACGAAGCGCGTCGATCTCGAAGGCGTGTTCGTGCAGATCGGCCTCGTGCCGAACACCGAATGGCTGAAGGGCACGGTCGAACTGTCGAAGCACGGCGAGATCGTCGTCGATGCGCGCGGTGCGACGTCGGTGCCGGGCGTGTTCGCCGCCGGCGACGTGACGACGGTGCCGTTCAAGCAGATCGTGATCGCGGTGGGCGAAGGCGCGAAGGCATCGCTCGGCGCGTTCGATCACCTGATCCGGCAGGACGCGACGCCGGCTACGGCCGACGCGCCGCAGGCCGAAGAAGCCATCGCCGCGTAACGCGCGACGCACCGCACAGGTTCGTCTCTCTTGGCCCCGCATGCCCTGGTCGGCGTGCGGGGCTCTTTTTCATCCGGTGCGGAGCAGCACGGCGCGCGCGCTGCGGCGCCCTGCTCACTGGGTCGCGCCGGGCCCGGCGTTCGCCGGTGCAGGCGCCTTGATATTGCTCGACTGCCTGACCAGCTGGTCGGTCATCGCGGCAGCGACCGAATTCGCCCCCGCCGACGTGTGCTGCCGATCGCCGCTCGGCGTCGCCACGTATTGCGGCGCCGGCAACGACGGATCCAGCTTCGCCGATTCACGCACGAGCGCAGCGGTTTCAGGGGTTTCGGATTTCATGGCGGACGGTGCTGCCGCGTGTCGCTCGAGCCCGTCGCGTTTGCGCGCCGCGTGCTGCGGAGGCTGATACGCCGCCTGCTGGCTCGGCCGGCTTGCCTGCGCGGCCTGGGCCGGCGGCGCCGATTGTGCCGATTGTGCCGATTGCGCCGGCTGGGCCGATTGCGCTGCTTGTACCGGCGCTTGTACAGGTTGCGCGGGCTTGGCCTTCGGCGGGGTCGCATCCTCCGGCTCGACCGTCACGACGTGGACGGTCGGTGGCGGCGCACTCGGTTTCGCCGGTTTCGCCGGTGCGGCGATGACCGGCGCGACGGCGGCGGAGGCCGGTGCCGCATTCGTACGCGCAGCGGCCGCGGCAGGCGGCGCTACGGCCGCGGGTTGCGGCACCGCCTCGTCCACATGCGCGGACGGGACGGCGACGGGCGCGGGCGGCGCGATCGTGCCTTGTGCGGTGTGACCGTCGTTCGCCGCGGTCACCGCGGCGGCAGGTGCTGCGGCATCGCCGATGCCGGCTTCCGCGATCGCGCGGTGGTCCGCACGCAGCAGCATCACGTAGCCGCTGCCTGCCGCGGCAACCAGCAGACCGCCGGCGATCATCAATGTCTTACGGGTACGAGTCATGCTTGCTCACCGATCCAAATCGACGTGAACAAGCCATGATACGCGTGCGTTCGCGCATGATCCCGCACGAATACAATTGGTTGCATTGACGTCGACCCCAAGAACTCGGAGGCCGTACGATGCTGCGCGCCCTATCGTCTGACGGTTCGGCACCGTCTGCCTTCCGCCATCAGATGCAGAAGATCGCGACCGCGATCCCGCCGAACAGCGCCCACTTGACGACGTAGTACACGGTGCGATTCCACGCCTTCAGCCGCTTGCCGGCGCGGCGAATCGCATACAGGTACTTGAATGCATGATTGAGCCCGCCCGTGCGGTCGCCCGTTTCGTTCGGCGACGCGGCCGCGCGCATCAGCAGTTGCCCGAACGCATCGTTGATGCGCTGCGCCCAACGATATTTCATCGGGCGGTCGATGTCGCAGAACAGGATCACGCGATCGTGCGCGGTGCGATTCTCGGCCCAGTGCAGATAGGTCTCGTCGAACATCACGGCCTCGCCGTCGCGCCACGCATACGACTCGCCGTCCACGACGATCCGGCACGCGTCGTCGTTCGGCGTGTCCAGCCCGAGGTGGTAGCGCAGCGAGCCCGCATATGGATCGCGATGCAGGCCGAGCTTGCCGCCCGGCGGCAACTGCGCGAACATCGCGGCCTTGATCGACGGAATCCGCGACAGGATCTCGACCGTGCGCGGACATAGCGCCTGCGCGGACGGATGCGGCGCGTCGTACCACTTCAGATAGAAGCGCTTCCAGCCGTTGCGAACGAACGAATTGAAGCCGATGTCGTTGTACTCGCCCGACGCCTTGATCCGGCTGGCATCGCGCAACGCGAGCGCCTCGTCGCGGAAGGTCCGCCATTCGCGCTGCAGCACGGCGAGTTCCGGAAAGTGCCGCGTGTCGAGAAACGGCGTGGTCGGCACCGACGAGAACGCGTAGGAAAAGCAGTTCAGCGGCGCGGTAAAGGTCGAGTGATCGGATAGTTGCCTGAACAACCTGTGCCGAACCTTGCCGCGCCAGTGCGTATGGACGACACACGCAATGAACACGATCAACAGGACCCAGCGCATCGATATTTCCCCCGTAAATTGTTTTACGGAATTCTAGGTACGGGGAAAATTTCCTGCGCTGAAGCGCAGGCGGTGCGAGGTGCGTCGGCAAGACGCGCAGAGGTTGCCGATCGAATCGTGCCGGCACGCCGAAAAGCCCGTGCCGACGGGCTTTTCGACGCAACCGGAATGCGCGCGCGGCATGCTGCCGACCCGCGCGCATGCGGCGATTATTCCGGAAACGGTAACTCAGTTTGTCCGTCAGCGCGCATACCGAACGTGTTGAGCGTCATCGCCACGAGCGCGTAATAGCCGAGCAGCGCGACGAGGTTCACCACGGTCTCGTGGCCGAATCGCGCCTGCGCGCGCGCGAACGTCGCGTCGCTCACGCGCCGCGTGTCGTACAGCTCGGTCGCGAACGCATGGATCAGCGCATCGTCGTCCGATTCGAATGCCGGCTCGACGCCACGGCGGATCGCTTCGGCCGTCGCGGCCGGCACGCCGGCATCGAGCGCGATCGGATGGTGGATGTGCCACTCGGCCTGCGAGCGCCAGCGCGCGGCCGTCACGAGAATCGCGAGTTCCGACAGCCGCAGCGGCAAACCCGTGCGATAGCGGCAGAACGCGCCGAGCCGCTGCGCGTGCTGCGCGAGCTCGGGGCTCGCGATCCAGCCGAGGAACGGCCCGTTCAGGTTGCCGCGCGGGCCGCTGAGGATCTCGGCGAGCACGGCCTTCTGCTCGTCGGTGGCCGATGCGGGATCGAAGGGAGGCAGTCTGTCTGTCATGGCGAGGGTTCGGTGAGGTCGTGATTCACGCGCCGGCCGACGCGAGCGCCGCGTCGATTGCGCCGGACAGCCGCTCGACGATCGTGTCGATCTGCTGCGCGGTGCAGACGAACGGCGGTGCGACCAGGATGTGATCGCCGTGCACGCCGTCGATCGTGCCGCCCATCGGATACACCATCAGGCCGCGCTGCATCGCCTCGCGCTTGACCGCCGCATGCAGCTTCAGCGCGGGATCGAACGTCGCCTTGCTGTCGCGATCGCGCACGAGCTCGACGCCGACGAACAGCCCGCGGCCGCGCACGTCGCCGACATGCGGATGCGCACCGTACTGCTCGCGCAGCGACGCCCGCAGTTGCTCGCCGCGCGCCTTCACGTTGTCGAGCAGCTTCTCTTCGGCGATCACGCGCTGCACTTCGAGCGCGGCCGCACAGGCGGTTGCGTGGCCGAGATACGTGTGGCCGTGCTGGAAGAAGCCCGAGCCGTCGACGATCGTCCGGTAGATGCGATCGCTCACCAGTGTCGCGCCGATCGGCTGGTAACCCGCGCCGAGCCCTTTCGCGATCGTCAGCAGGTCGGGCGCGACTCCGTCTTCGTCGCATGCGAACAGGTAACCGGTACGCCCCATCCCCGACATGATTTCATCGAGAATCAGCAGCACGCCGTACTTGTCGCACACCGCGCGGATCTTCTTCAGGTAGGTACGCACCGGCGGCACCGCGCCGGCCGTCGCGCCGACCACCGTCTCCGCGACGAACGCCGCGACGTTTTCCGCGCCGAGTTCGACGATCTTCTGCTCCAGTTCGTCAGCCAGGCGCTGCGCATACGCTTCGTCGGTTTCTCCCGCCTGCTGGTCGCGATACGCATAACACGGGCTCACGTGGTGCGCCTCGATCAGCAGCGGCAGGAACGGCTCGCGCCGCCATGCGTTGCCGCCGATCGCGAGCGCGCCGAGCGTGTTGCCGTGATAGCTCTGGCGGCGTGCGATGAAATGGCGGCGTTGCGGCTCGCCCTTTTCGACGAAATACTGGCGCGCGAGCTTCAATGCGGCTTCGACCGCCTCCGATCCGCCCGACACGAAATACACGTGTTCGAGGCCGGCCGGCGCGGCCTCGACGAGCCGGTCGGCCAGTTCCTCGGCCACCTCGGTCGTGAAGAACGACGTATGCGCATACGGCAGTTGCTGCGCCTGCCGCTTGATCGCATCGATCACGCGCTGGTTGCTGTGCCCGAGGCACGACACGGCCGCGCCGCCGCATGCGTCGATATAGCGTTTGCCGGTCGAATCGATGATCTCGATGCCGTCGCCTGCGACGGCGACGGGCAAGGTGGCGCGCGGAGCGCGATGGAAAACGGTCGTCATGCGTTGCCTCATGGTCAGGACGCGCGGGGCGCGTGCGCGGACGGCACGATGCGCGTCGCGAAGCGCTGCGTGCCGTGTTGATGAACGGTGAAGTCGATCGCGGTATCGCGAATCGCGAACACCGCGGTCGCCAGCGTGTTTTCGTCGTCGGGATCGGCCGGATCGTCGCGATAGATCGGCAGCCCTTCCGGTGCGCGATCGCCGAGCACGCGCAGCAGCGCAGCTTCGTCGACCGCATCGATGGCCGGCGTCAGCGCATCGACGCGCCGCTGGCGATCGCCGGACGATTGCGTGACGATCTGCGCTTCGGCCTCGCAGCCCGGATGCACGAGATGATTCGCGTGGCCGGTGAGTTGCGAAACGTCGACGACCGAACAGCGCGCGACGCTCGCCTCGATGCTCAAGAGCCGCGTATCGCCGGTCGCGCCGAGCGTGTGGTGAAAGCCGCTCGCGCGCGCATGGGTGCGCAGCACGTCGGCGGCTGCGTCGAGCGACGTCGCATCGAGCACCGCACGCGCGAGGATCATCCGCGGCACGCCGGCCGCCGGCGTGCGGATCCGCAGGTTGTTGATCGCCTGCGCGATGCCCGCGCGGTTCGCGGCGAACGTATGGCCGGGCAGCGAGCCCGGGTAATAGAAGCTGATGAAGCCCGGCTTGCCCTGCGGCTGCACGTCGACCAGCAGGCAACGCTCGCGCAGGTACGGATCGCCGTCCTCGTTGTGCGCGATCCAGCGCGTGCCGTGCGCGTCGCGCCCGGCGAGCGTCGTGCAGCCGTCCGGCGCGTTGTGGATCAGTTCGCCGCGGCAGTTCCACAGGAAGATGTCCTCCGCCGGCCAGCCGACGCCCGCCGCGATCCCGTCCAGTTCCGCGACGAGGTCGGGGTACGCGGCCAGCGCGGCCTGCCGCAGCGCGGCGACGAACGGATGGCCGCGCCAGCGGCGCACGGCCTGCCATGCGCTGCTCTGCTGCATGTACGCATCGAACACGGGGCGGGCAAGCTCGCCGAGACGCACGCCGATGTCGAATGGCGCGCCGGCGATGACGGGAGAAAGGGAAAGCGGCATGTCGGGCAATTCGGTTTCGTTCAGGACACGTGTTTCAGGAATTCCTTCAGGCGCGGTGTCGGCGGCCGGTCGATCAGGTCGACCGGATGGCCGTCCTCGGCGATGCCGCCCTGATCCATGAACAGGAGCCGCGTGCCGACCCGCTTCGCGAAGCCGATCTCGTGCGTGACGACGATCATCGTCATCCCTTCGGTGGCGAGATCCTGCATCACTTTCAGCACTTCGTGGCGCAATTCCGGATCGAGCGCCGACGTCGGCTCGTCGAACAGCATCAGCCGCGGCCGGATCGCGAGCGCACGCGCGATCGCGACACGCTGCTGCTGGCCGCCCGACAGCTCCGACGGGTAATGATTCGCGCGCGATTCGAGGCCCACCTTGTCGAGCAGCGCCATCGCCTGGTCGCGCGCGTCGGCGCGCGACGCGCCGCGCACCTGGATCGGCCCGAACATCACGTTCTCGAGCGCGGTCATCTGCGGAAACAGGTTGAACTGCTGGAACACCATGCCGGCCTCGAGCCGGATGTTGCGAATCGTCGACGCGTTGCCGCGCACGCTCTGGCCGTCGACCAGCAGCTCGCCGCCGGTGATTTTCTCGAGCGCGTTGATACAGCGCAACATCGTCGACTTGCCCGAGCCCGACGGACCGATCACGACCACGACTTCGCCCGCGTCGATCTTCAGGTCGATGTGCTTCAGCACCGGCACATGGCCGAAGCTCTTCGACACGTTCTGGAATTCGATCATGCTCATAGGATCCTCATGCGCTTTTCGACGAGCCGCAGCGTCAGCGTCATCGCGCCGGTCAGCATCAGGTAGATGATGGCCACCGCGGTCCAGATTTCGACGGCCTGGAAATTGCCGGCAATGATTTCCTGCCCCTTGCGCGTCAGTTCGCCGACGCCGATCACGATGAACAGCGACGTGTCCTTCAGACTCACAATGCACTGGTTGCCGAGCGGCGGAATCAGCCGCCGGAACGCGAGCGGCCCGACCACCTTCAGCAGCACGCGCGGCATCGACAGGCCCATCGCGAGCCCCGCTTCCGTCAGCCCCTTCGGGATCGACAACAGCGCGCCGCGCACCACTTCCGCGAGATACGCGCCGGAATTCACCGTGATCGCGATGATCGCGGCCGTCAGGCCGTCGATGCGGATATGCGCGAGCAGCGGCAGCGCGAAGTACAGGAACATCACCTGCACGACGATCGGCGTGCCGCGGATCAGTTCAATATAAACCTGTGCGAGCACGTTCATCGCCTTCGGTCCGTATGCGCGGAACATGCCCGCGATCATCCCGACGACGAACCCGCCCACCAGCCCGAAAAATGCGATGAACACCGTCAACCGGACCCCGTCCATCAGGTCCGGCAACGCCGCCCAGATCGCCGACCAATCGAAATTCACGTGTCGCTCCCCGTTCGATTCAAGACCGGCGCGGCCGCCCGGCCGCGCCCTGTTGCGCCGTCACGCTCACAGCTTCGGCGGCTCGGCGCCGAACCACTTCTTGTAGATCTGCGCGTAGCGGCCGTCGGACTTGATCTTCACGAGCGACGCGTTGACCTTCGGCACGAGCGGGCTGCCCTTCGGGAAGCCGATCCCGTACTTGTCGCCGCTCACCGGCTGGCCCGCGACCTTCACCTTGCCCTTGCCTTCGTTGTTCACGAAGAACAGCACGTTCGGCGTGTCGTGCATCGCCGCGTCGACGCGGCCGGCCTCGAGCGCGAGGTACGCCTGGTCGATGTTCGGGAACTGGCGGATCTCCTTCGGCTTCAGGTGCGCCTTGATCCAGTCGATCGTCGCGGTGCCCGTCTTCGCGGCGATCACCTTGCCGTTCAGGTCGTCGATCGACTTGATCGACGTGTTGTCGGCCTGCACCATCGCCGCGAGCCCGCTGTCGTAGTACGGCGCGGAGAAGTCGATCGCCTTCTTGCGCTCTTCCTTGATGGTCATCCCCGACAGCGCGACGTCGATGTTCTGCGTCTGCAGCGCCGGGATCAGGCCCGCGAAATCCATCGGCTGGATCGTGTATTTCCAGCCCTGGTCCTTCGCGATCTCCGCCCACAGGTCGAGATCGAAGCCGACGTACTTGTCGCCCTGCTTGAACTCGAACGGCATGAACGACGTATCGGTCCCGACGACGAGCGTCTTGGTGTCCGCGTGCGCGATGCTGGCGCCGAGCGCGGCGACCACCGCGACGGCTTTCAGGAAGGAACGACGACTCATGGCTTTTCTCCGCATGGTTGAGCGATGTAACCGGCCGGCTGGCCGGGGAACGACGACATCAAGCCGCACCGCAACATGCGATGTTGAATTAGACCTTAGTGCAACAAGTGTTGTCAACACGGATACTACGACAACAAAAAAACGCGCAACAAGTAATTGCATCGAGACAAACCCGCGCGGGACGGGCGGGATTGGTCAGAGGAAAAGGCGGGGGGAATGACGGCGGGAGCGCGCGGCGGGGCCTGGACTCGGGAATGGGGCGGGCGAGCGGTATTTGCCGGCAACCGCCGCCGCTCAACGAACGGAATGAATCGCGAGCGGCAACGCCACCCGGCATGACTTCAACACGACATCCGTTACGCCGCCACCCCGCTCGCCTGATGCGAAACCAGCCGCGCATACGCACCCTGCCGCGCGATCAGCGCCGCATGCGTTCCCGCCTCGATGATCCTGCCGTGCTCGAGCACGAGGATCGTGTCCGCGTTGCGCACGGTCGACAGCCGATGCGCGATGATGATCGACGTCCGCTGTGCCATCAGATCCTCCAGCGCCGCGCGGATCTGCTGCTCGCTGATCGTGTCGAGGTGGGACGTCGCTTCGTCGAGGATCAGCACCGGCGCATCCTTCAGGAACGCACGGGCGATCGCGACGCGCTGGCGCTGTCCGCCGGACAGCTGCACGCCGCGCTCGCCGACCCGCGTCGCGAGCCCGTCGGGCAACCGCGCGACGAATGCGCCCAGCGCCGCGTGGTCGATCGCGCGCCGGACGTCCTCGTCCGATGCATCGTGCGCCGCGAGCCGGATATTCGCTTCGAGCGTGTCGTTGAACAGATAGGTATCCTGCGCAACCAGCGCGATGTGCCGGCGCAGATCGTCGAGCCGCAGATCGCGCAGGTCGACGCCGCCGAGCGTCACGCGCCCGTGCTGCGGATCCCAGAAGCGCAGCAGCAGGCTCGCGACGGTCGACTTGCCGGCGCCCGATGCGCCCACCAGCGCGACCGTGCTGCCGGGCGGCACCTCGAAACTCACGCGATCGATCGCCGGCACGCCGCGGCCCGGGTACGTGAAGCCCGCGTCCTCGAATCGCACGGTCGCGTCGCCGGACAGCGCATGCGCGCCGTCGACGACCGTCACCGGCTCCTTCTCGAGCGCGCGCAAGCGCCGCGTCGATGCAATCGTGTCGGCCAGCTGTCGCGCGACCTGGCCGATCTCGGCCACCGGCATGAACGCGGCCACCGCGACCAGCACCAGCAGCGGCAACGCTTCATGCGCGAACCAGCCGCGCGCGCACAGCAGCGCACCGAGCGCCGCGACGGCCAGCCCGCCGAGCCCGCTCGCGACTTCGAGCGCGGCGCTCTGCGCCGACAGATCGTCGAGCAGCTTCGCGCGCTGCTGCCGGTACGCGTCGGCTTGCGCGACGAACGCGGCACGCCGGCGCGCGAGCGCCTGGAACGCGCTCAGTTCCGCGAGCCCCTGGATCGTTTCGGTCAGGTGCGCGCCGAGCAGGCCGAGCGCCTCGCGTGCGCCGGTGCCGAGCCGGTCGACGTCGCGCCGCGCCAGCACGGGCGCCAGCCCGGCCCACAGCAGGAACGGCAGCAACACCAGCGCGAGCGGCCATGCGACCGACGCGAGCAGCACCAGCACGCCGGCCGGCACCAGCACCGCGACGAACGCGGGCGCGAGCGTATGCGCATAGAAGTATTCGACGGTCTCGACGTCCTGCGTCGCGAGCGCGACCAGATCGCCGGAACGGCGCCGCAGCAAACCGGCCGGCGCGAGCCGTTCGAGCGTCGCGAACAGCGCGATGCGCATCTCGGCGAGCAGCCGGTACGCGATGTCGTGCGCGAGCCACGATTCGAGCCAGTGCAGCACCGCCGCGACCGGCGCGACGACCAGCAGCGCCGCGACGAGCGCGCCGTTCGCGTGTCCGTCCGACACGCCGCCGACCACCCGCGCACCAATCACGCCGACGCCGATGAACGCGAGCACGCGACCGATCCCGAACAGCACGGTCAACAGGACCTTGCCCTTCCACGGACCGACGAAGCGCAGCAGCGCGCGCAACGTTTCGGGCCAGCCGATCGTCGCCGCGTCGTCGTTCAGCGGCCTGACCTGCGGGCCCGATGCAGCACGCACGCCCGCACCGCCGGCCATCGCGGCCGTGCCGACGGCTTCGGCGGCTGCCTCCAGCTGCGGCCCCATCAGCTGGCGATACGGGCCGTCGCGCGCGATCAGTTCCGCGTGCGTGCCCGCGTCGACCACCCGCCCCTGGTCGAGCACCAGGATGCGATCGGCGCCGATCACGCTGGACAGCCGGTGCGCGAGCACGAGCGTCGTACGCCCGCGCGTGAGCCGGTCGAGCGCCTGCTGGATCAGCGCTTCGTTCTCCGCATCGACCGACGACAGCGCCTCGTCGAGCAGCAGGATCGTCGCATCGCGCAACAGCGCGCGCGCGATCGCGATCCGCTGGCGCTGGCCGCCCGACAGCATCAGCCCGCGTTCGCCGATGCGCGTCGCATAGCCGTCGGGCAGCGCCGAGATGAAATCGTGCGCGTTGGCGGCTCGCGCGGCCGCGATCATGTCCGCGTCGCTCGCGTCGGGACGGCCGAGCCGCAGGTTGTCGGCGACGCTGCCGTCGAACAGCGTCGCGTCCTGCGCGACCACCGCGATCATCTCGCGCACCTGATCGGCGTCGAGCGTGCGCACGTCGTGCCCGCCGATGCGGATCGTGCCGCCCTGCGCATCGTGCTGGCGCAGCAGCAGGCGCACGATGGTCGACTTGCCCGCGCCGCTCGGGCCGACGATCGCGACCGTCTCGCCTTCGCGCACCGTGAAGCCCAGCGCCGCATGGGCATCCGCGCGACGCCCCGGATACGCGAAGCTGACGCCGTCGAACACGATCTCCGGCCGCAGGTGCGGCACGCGCGGCGCCGCGGCAGCCGGCGTGTCGCTGCCCGCATCGAGCAGCGCGTGAATCGCGTTCGCCGCCGACTGGCCGATCATCCCCTGGTGCAGCACGCCGCGCAGGTCGCGCAGCGGCCGGAAGATTTCGCTGCCGGCCATCAGCACGATCAGCAGCGCCTCGAGGCTCATGTCGCCGTGGCGCACGCGCCATGCGCCGACCGCGATCGCCGCCGCCGCGCCGAGGCCGGTGCCGAGATCGGTGAAGAGCCGCGTCAGCAGCCCGAGCGCGAGCACCCAGAACGTGCTGTCGGACAGCGCGCGCGCCTTCGCCGCCAGCTTCGCGCCGAACGCGCCGCTCTGCCCGAACGCCTTCAGCGTCGGCAGGCCCTGCACCGCGTCGAGAAACTCCTCGCCGAACGCCTTGAACGCGGCCGAGCGGGCGAGCGCCGCGCGCCGGTCGGCGCGATGCACGAGTTGCGGCAGCGCGAGCGTGACGAGCGCCGCGACCAGCAGGATCGCGGCCGTCGGCACGTCCCACCATGCGAGCACCGCGAAGATCATCACCGGCGCGCACGCGGCGATCACGAGCTGCGGCAGGTAGACTCCGAAGAAGGTCTGCAGCTGCTCGACGCCGTCGACGACGGCCAGCATCACGCCGCCCGTGCGCTCGCCGCTGAACCATGCGGGGCCGAGCGTCGCGATCCGGTCGAACAGCCGCGCGCGCAGCGCGGACTGCACGCGCCCGGCCGTGTGCTGCGCGAGCACCGTGCGGCGATGATCGAGCCATGCGCGCAGCAGCACGCAGGCCGCGGTTGCAACGACGGTTTCGGCGATATCGCGCGCCGGCGCGCCGGCAAAGACGAGCGCGAGCACACGGCCGAGAAACACGAACCGCAGGACGCCGACACCCATCGCGAGCAGCCCGAGCGCGACCGCGGCGGCAACCCGCCAGCGCAATCCCGCCATCATCGCCCATAGTCGTCGGTCGAAATACATGAAGCCCTCCGGTCGGTTTTTTTGTTGCGGTTCGATTGACCGGACCAAGGCTACCCGCGCCCCCGACGCGCGGCAAAAGATGATTTTTCAACGGGTGTTGAGTCAACTACAATACCCCGCATGTCGCACCTCCCTCCCCTCAGCGCGCTGCGTGCTTTCGAGGCGGCCGTCCGCCTCGGCGGGTTCGCGCGCGCGGCGGCCGAGCTGAACGTGTCGACGAGCGCGATCAGTCACCAGATCCGCGCGCTCGAGGAATCGCTGGGTGCCCGCCTGCTCGAACGCAGCACGGGGCTCGGCGGCATCGGCCTCACGCAAGCGGGCGCCCGCCTGCTGCCGGCCGTCAGCGATGCGCTGTCGAAGCTGACCGACGCGTGCGCCGAGATTCGCGGCACCACCGCGCAACGGCTGACCGTGTCCGCCAACGCGCCGTTTTCGTCGATGTGGCTCGCACGCCGCCTCGCGGAATTCTCGTCGCTTCATCCCGACACGCCGCTGCATGCGGTCGTGGTCGACGACGAACCGGATTTCGCGCGCAGCGGCGTCGATCTCGCGATCGTGCACGTGCCCGCGCACCGGCTGCGCGCCGACGACGACATCCTGATGCGGGAGACCGTGTTTCCGGTGTGCAGCCCCGAGCTGTTCCCGTACGCATCCGGGTACGTGTGCCGCTCGCGGCTGCTGCAGGAGATGCACGAGGACAGCCCCGAGATCGACTGGCGCAACTGGGCCGTGCACTTCGGCCTGCCGGACGACTTCGAGACGAAGATCGTCCGTTACAGCAGTTTCAGCCAGGTGATCGGCGCGGCCGTGGGCGGCGCGGGCATTGCGCTCGGCCGTGTGCCGCTGATCGAGCCCGAACTGCGCAGCGGCCGCCTCGTGCCGCTGGTGCCGGGCCTCGAGCGCGATGCGTCGTGGCGCTTCGTGCTGCGCCGCAATCCGTCGGCACGGCACCGGCTGCTCGATCAGTTGATCGCGTTCCTGCGCCGCGAAGCCGATGCCCCGCCGCTCCAGCGCGCGAAGATCGTTGCGCCCGCATCCAATGACAGTCACGCGCGCGACGCGGGCGGTGCGTAGCGCGCCCGCGCGCACAGCGGGCGCAGGCATCGCCGGTTCGCTACCGCGTCACGGCGTCGCGAAGAACAGCGCGACGACGCACGCCATCCCGCCGGACCACACGAGCGAACGCAGCGACGCCCAGTTCAGCAGGTACATCAGCGCATAGACGACGCGAATCGCGACGAACCCCATCGCGAGCTGGTCGACGTGGTGCGCATTCGCGCCGTTGTGCCATGCGACGACCAACCCGGCCGTAAACAGCGCCAGCGCTTCCCACGCATTCTGGTGCGCGGCCTGCGCCCGCGCGCGCCAGCCTTCGAGCTTCGCGAGGTACTCGCGCGGCGTGTGGTTGTCGTAACCCTTGCGGGCCTTGGCCAGGAACGTCATCGGGAACGGCAACAGCGCCGCGATGAACAGGCACAGCTGGGACGTCGTCATCAAAGTCCCCTCCTTTATGATTACATTGATCAATGGCATGGTCGCGCAGAGCTTAGCATTGCGTCGCGCCGTTCGCGCACCGGTTTTCTAGACGGGAGACTCGGCAAGGCAGGCTGGCGAAGGCCGTGTCGACATGGATTCGGCACAAAAAATTCCACCAAATCGTCGACAAATACGTTAATTAAAACTGGTCGAACACCAATAAGATAGCGCTCGACACTGGCTAGGCGCGTAGTCGCGCCAGCCCGCTGCCTCGCGCCGCGCCGCCGCGCGCGCACCGAACGACTTTCGACCCGAGCCCGCCCATGCCCCGTCCCATCGTCGCCCATATCCGTCCCGACGCCGTCCGCCACAACCTCGACTTCATCCGCCGCACCGCCGCGCAATCGCGCGTATGGGCCGTGATCAAGGCCAACGCCTACGGTCACGGGATCGAGCGGATCTATCCGGGCCTCGCGGCCGCCGACGGCATCGCGCTGCTCGATCTCGACGAAGCCGTGCGTGTGCGGGAACTCGGCTGGGACAAGCCGGTGCTGCTGCTCGAAGGCATCTTCGAGCCGGCCGACGTCGAACTGGCCGATCGTTACCGGCTGACGGTGGCCGTGCACTGCGACGCGCAGCTCGACCTGCTGATCGCCGCGAAGCCTCGGCAACCGATCGACATCCAGTTGAAGATGAACTCCGGGATGAACCGGCTCGGCTACCGGCCCCACGCATTCCGTGCCGCGTGGGAGCGCGCGGCGGCCGCGCCGTCGATCGGCAAGATCACGCTGATGATGCATTTCGCAAACGCCGACGAAGGCGAAGTCGACTGGCAGCTCGAGCAGTTCGATGCGGCCACCGCCGGGATTCCGGGCGAGCGCTCGACATCGAATTCGGCGGCCGTGCTGTGGCATCCGCGCGCGCATCGCGACTGGGTCCGGCCGGGCACGATCCTGTATGGCGCGTCACCGACCGGCGCGTCACGGCACATCGCCGACACGCCGCTGATGGCCGCGATGACGCTGACCAGCAAGATCATCGGCGTGCAGACGCTCGCGCCGGAAGAAACGGTCGGCTACGGCCGCCGCTTCACCGCCGACCAGCCGATGCGGATCGGCGTCGTCGCGTGCGGCTACGCGGACGGCTATCCGCGCCACGCGCCGACCGGCACGCCGATCGCGGTGGACGGCGTGATGACGCGCGTCGTCGGCCGCGTGTCGATGGACATGCTGACCGTCGACCTGACGCCGTGCCCGGATGCCGGCATCGGCTCGAGCGTCGAGCTGTGGGGCGATCAGGTGAAGGTCGACGACGTCGCGGAAGCCAGCGGCACGATCGGCTACGAGCTGATGTGCGCGCTCGCGCGCCGCGTGCCGGTCGTGGTCGTGCCGTCCGGCGCGTCGACGGTGCAGCCGGCGCCGCGCACGGGCAGCTACGGGCGATAACCGGGGCGCGGATGCGGCGGCACGCTCGCGGGTCGCTGCGCATCCGGACGCTCGGAATCCGCTTGCGGGCCGCGTCGGGCGGTCCGCTTGTTTTGTGCGGTCTGCTTTTGCGGCCTGCTTTTGCCGCATGTACCGACGGCGAAGCACAGGCGGGACGCAGCGCGCAACCGGTCCACGGGCGCCACACACTACGAACTACGAACTACTCACGCCACGTCGGCTTGCGCTTCTCGAGGAACGCGTCGATCCCCTCGCCAGCGTCCTCTTCCATCATGTTGCGCGCCATCACGTCGCCCGCAAAAGCGTATGCGTCGTCCAGCGGCAGTTCTCGCTGCCGGTAGAACATCTGCTTGCCGTAGCGCACCGCCGCCGGGCTCTTCGCGACAATCTCCGCGACCTTGCGCGCGACGGCCGCGTCGAGCGCATCCTCGGGCACGGCCTCGTTGACGAGCCCCCACGCGGCGGCCGTCGCCGCATCGATGAAACGCCCGGTGACGAGCATGTCGAACGCGCGCTTCGCCGACACGTTGCGGCTCAACGCAACGGCAGGCGTCGAACAGAACAGCCCGACGTTGATGCCCGACACCGCGAAGCGCGCGGTGTCGGCCGCCACGGCAAGGTCGCATGCGGCGACGAGCTGGCAGCCGGCCGCCGTCGCGATGCCCTGCACGCGCGCGATTACCGGCACCGGCAGCGCGCGCATCGCGAGCATCACGCGGCTGCATTGCGCGAACAGCGTGCGGTAATAATCGAGTTCGGGCTTGCCGCGCATCTGCCGCAGGTCGTGGCCCGCGCAGAACGCCTTGCCCTGCGCGGCGAGCACGACACAGCGCACGTGCGGATCGGCGGCCAGCGAATCGAACGCGTCCTGCAGGCTCGCCAGCATCGCCTCCGACAACGCGTTGAACTGTTGCGGCCGGTTCAGCCGCAGCGTGACGACGCCGTCGTGGGCCTCGCGCAGCAGGATCGGCTCGGCTGTCTCGTGAATGGGTTCCATGATGCTCCGCTCGATGGGGTTCGATCGGACGCGAACCGGCGGCACGGGCAACACGCGTCCGGATTCGCGATCGACATGATCACGAATCGTCCTCCAGTTTGCGCGAGACGTCCAGCGAAGCGGACGGACCGCCGGCGCAGCAGACGTTCGCGGGAATCGGGCGGCGCGCCACTCGCGTGCGTGGTCAGGGCCGCGCGCAGGAGCGCACATCGCGAATTTCGCCCGTCGCGCCGTCCTGATTGCGGATCGCACGGCCTTGCGCGTACTCGGCATACTCGCTTGCGAACACCCCGTTACAACCGGCGACGCAGCGGTCGCGCGTCCCGAACCGCAACGTTGAACGCTCAAGCGGTACCGAGCCCGCTCCCGCCGAATATCGGCTCAGCCCGCGAGCTTCTTCAGCGCGTCGAGCACCGCATCGCCCTTGAACGGCTTCACGATCCAGCCCTTCACGCCGGCGGCCTTGCCGCGCTCCTTCATCGCCGGGCTGCTTTCGGTCGTCAGCATCACCACGTTGACCGACGTGTTCGCCAGCTCGCCGCGGATCTTCTCGACCATCGTCAGGCCGTCCATGTTCGGCATGTTCACGTCGCTGATCACGAGACGCACGCCGGGCGTCGCCTTGAGCTTCGCGAGCCCGTCCTTGCCGTCCACCGCCGTCGCGACGTCGAGCCCGTGATTGCGCAGGAAACCCGCGACTTCGTCACGCACCGTGCCCGAATCGTCGACCACCAGAATCTTTGCCATGCCGTCTTCCCCTTTCGTCGTTGCCGACTTCAACATTCAAAACAGTTCGAGTTCGCCCGCTTCCACCATCGGCCCCACGTCCTGCACGGATTCGCGGAAATCCTCCGGCGACCAGCTCAGGCTGAACACGAAACGCTGGTCGAGCCGCACCGACCGCCCCGATGCGGGGTCGGTCATCCGGTACTTGAAACAGAGCTGCGGACAGTCGCCGCCGAACGAAATGAACTTCTGCTTGTGATTGACGACGAGCGGCACCTGCACCGGATGGCGCGCAAGGGCCTCCGCGTCGCCGAGATAGCGGTTCTTGAACGCACCCCACACGAGGTTGGTCAGCTCGCCGAGCACGCTGTTCACGTCGCGGAAATCGGGTGCGCGGCCGTCGTCGCGCGTGCCGCCGATCATGTCGAGCAGCGGCTGCTCGCTCGTCTGCAGCAGCATGTAGCCGCGGCACCATGCGCTTTCCAGCGCGATCAGGCTGAACACCTCGCCGAAGATGATCTGGTCGCGCACGATGCACGGCGTGTCGCGCTCGATCGTCATGCCGGGGAACAGGCTGTCGAGCCGCGCCTCGGTGATCTCCGCGATGCCGCGCACCAGTGCGTTCGGGTAGTCGCGGCCGAACAGGTATTCGTCGATCGCGCGCTTGAGCGGCGTCAGGTCGTCGGCGACGTAGGCCGCGCACGCGACGCGTGCGAGCGCATCGGGCAGCCCGTCGCGCGACGCGTCTCCTGCATTCGACATGCGGCGCAGGATGATCGGCAGCTCGGGTCGCAGCGCATCGATCTGCGTCGCGACGATCGCGCTTTCGTCCGGCGAGCCGCCGTAGTCCTCGGCGAGCAGGATCGCGCCGAGATCGATGTTCGAGCGCAGCACCTTCAGCAGCCGGTTGCGCCGCACGGTCAGGCCGACCAGGTTGTGCTCGTCGCAGAAGCGCTTGAGCGTCGCCGCATGCGCGCGGCTGTCGTCGAGCACGAGCACCTTGCTGACGGGTTGATCTACGGTCATGTCGCGGAGTCCTCGCAATCGGTCAAAACAGTTCGAGCTCGCCGCCCGTGTCCACGCTCGCCGCTTCCGACACGTGGAAATCGACCGGCGCGTTCGCGCACACGCACAGCGTCGCGCCGATCCGCACGTCGCCGTCGAGCGTCACGTCGTACGCGGCCACGTGGCCGGGATTCAGCGCCTGCAGGTAGTCGATGCTCGCGCCGCTCAGCAGGTAAGGCGTCGACATCCCGAGATCGGGGAACGGCACGGTCAGCGCCTGGTTGATCGCGCCGCAGCACAGGTTCGCGACTTCCATGAACGCTTCGGGCAGCGGCCGCTGCGCGCTCGCGCCGGGCGCCGCCGCAGCGAAATGGCGGCGCGTCGGTTCGTCGTCGCGAAAACGCAGCGCGAGCAGCAGCCGGAAATGCAGCGCCGAGATCGTCAGCACTGCGACGTGTTCCGCGATCTTCGGCATCGCGCGCGACTTCGTGCGGGATGGGTCATGTGACGCATCATGTGGGTCGTCGTCAGCCGGCCGGATCTCGCATGCGCCGCCGGACGCGAGCCGCGTGCGCGCCGCATCGAAGAAGATCCGCTCGAAACCGGCGCGGGCCTGCGCGCTGATCACGCCGCCGCTCCTTCGAGCCGCGCATGCAACTGCCCCGCCAGCGTCTCGACCGTCGCGAGCGCGGCCGTGATCATCTTGCCGCCGGCCTGGATGTCCTGGAACGTCGCGGCCGTCACGAGATCGTTGCGGTTCAGGCTGTCGCGATAGCTGTTCGACAGTTGCTGCGAGCGCGCGGCAAGCCCGCGCACCTCGCTCGCGACGATCGAGAAGCCGCGTCCCGCGGCGCCCGCGCGCGCGGCCTCGATCGATGCGTTCAGCGAGACGATCGACACGTGCGCGACGATCGCCGACAGCTCCTGGTTCTTCGTGCGCATGTCCTGGTTCTGCGTGGTCAGCGAGATCATCTGCTCGTGCCAGCGCTCGAACGTGCCGGCCAGCCCGCGCAGGCGCGCGGCTTCGTCGGCGAGCTTCGCCGCATGCTGCGACAGCGCGGCGCGCTCGGCCGCGAGCGCCTGCAGCGCGTCGCGCTGCTCGCCGGTGCCGGCCGCCTCGCGCGCCCGCGTTTCCTCGAGTTCCGTTTCGCGGCGCGTCCATGCCTGTGCGGCTTCCGCATGTGCGGCCGCGGCTTCGTCGGCCCGCGCATCGGCCGCGCCGAGCGCGGCGCGCAACGCGTCCGCTTCGCGCGTCAGCGCGGCAACGAGCCGCGCGCGTGCGATGCGCCACGCGAACGCGGCGATCGCCGCGACCACGAGGCCGCCCGCCAGCGCGGCACCGATCGGGATCATCCACGCTTGCACGATCACTCCGTTGCGTCGACGTTCACGGCGTGCGCCGGCTGCCCGGCTTCGCGCGCCGCAGCGTTGGCCACGCCGTTGACCGCACCGTCCGCCGCGAAACGCGCCGGCAACGACACGATCGTCTCGAACGCGCGATACGACGCGCCGACGCGATCGTCGGTAAAGCGCAGCGCGATATCGCCGCCGTCGCGCTTCAGGAAGTTGCGCACCGCGTCCATCCCGACGCCGCGCCCCGATACCTCGGTCACCGCGCGCGCGGTCGAGAAGCCCGGGCGGAAGATCAGTTCGGCCACGGCTTCGTCGGTCAACCCGGCTTCGTTGCCGGCGTCGATCCAGCCGCGCTCGCGCGCGATCCCGCGAATCCGGTCGAGCGCGAGGCCGCGGCCGTCGTCGGCGAGCACGAAGCGCAGTGCATCGCCGTCGACGTCGACCGCGATGTCGATCTTGCCGGCCGGCGCCTTGCCGGCCGCGCGACGCTCGTCCGACGTTTCGATGCCGTGGTCGATCGCGTTGCGCAGCAGGTGCATGAACGCGTTCGCAAGCGTCGCGCCGATCTCGCTGCGCACGCGATGGCCGTTGCTGTCGATATGCACGACCGGCGCCGCCTTGCCGAGTTCGGCCGCGAGCGACGGCAGCGATTCGATCACGCCGCCCAGCGCATCGCCGATGCCCTGCGTGCCGAACTGGCTCAACAGGCGGCGCACCGAATCGCGCGCCGCGTGCCAGTCGCCCGCGTTCGCCGGATCGGCGCCGTCGAGCATGCGCAGGCTCTCGCTGATATGCGCGCGCTCGACCATCAGGTAGTCGGCGCCGCCATGCTGCGCCGCCTCGCCGTGGCGGCCGAGCGTGACCGCGTTGATCGTCGCGTAGCGGTCGACCGCCTCGCGCACGCGGGCGAGATCGTCCATCAGCGCATCGCGGTTCCACTCGGGGCCGCCGTCGGCGCGGCGCAGCGATTCGTACGCCTGCTCCGCTTCGTGCACGATGTTGGTCAGGTGCTGCAGGCTGTACGTGCGCGCATTGCCCTTGATCGTGTGCATGTTGCGGAACAGCGCCGCGACGATCGAGTGATCCGCGCGTTCGTGCTGGCGGATCATCCGCTCGTTCTCGCTGAGGAAACCCTTCGCGCTGTGCACGAAGTCGTGGAACTTGTCCTGGCTGATCGACAGGATCTCGCCGATCATCTCGAGGCGGCGCTGCTGCTCGCCGGCCTGCGCGGTCAGCTCGCGGATCTCCGTCACGTCGCGCACGCACAGCATCAGCCGCACGACCGTGTCGGTCTCGTCGGTGATCGCCGACCAGCTCAGGTCGAGCCATTTCTCGCGGCCGTCCGGCATCCGCTTCGCGACTTCGTTGACCAGCAGGTGCTCGTTGAACGCGAAGTTCATGCTGTCCTCGCCGAGGCACGCATGCACGGCCGCGTCGACCTGCGAGCGCGCGTCGGAACCGATGCCCGAATCGTCGAACACGAGTGCCATCAGGTCGCGGCCGGCGATGTCGTTCGTTTCGAAGATGGTTTCGAGGTAAGCCGAATACTCCGCATGCACGACCCCGCCCTCGACGACCGTCAGGATCCCCTGCTGCATGTTCTGCAGCATCGCCTGGATGTCGGCCGTCTTCTGCTTCAATTGCGCGGCATTCTCCTGGATCTTCTCGATCATCCCGTTGAACGCGACGATCGAATGGCCGATCTCGTCCATCCGGCCCACCGGCACGCGGCGCGTGAAGTCCTGGCTCGTCGCGATCTCGCTCATCGCCGTCTGCATCCCGATCAGCGGACGCGTGATCTGGCGATACAGCACGAAGCCGAGCGCGGTCAGCAGCACGACCACCGTGCCCGCCACCCCCGCGATCGCGGTGGCCGTCGTCGCGAGCATGCCGTTCAGTGCACGGATCGCGTCGTCCTTCTGGCGGTTCTTCTCGACGCGCAGCGTGTCGACGATGCTTTCGAGTTCGTCGCGATACTGCGCGACGTTCGCGAACAGGTACGCCTGCGCCATCTCGGGCTTGCCGTCGGTCTTCATCTTCACGGTGTCGTCGATCGCGGCGAAGTAGTTCGCGGCGCTGTCCTTCGCCTGCGCGACGAGGCCTTCCTGTGCGCGGCCGACCGCCGATTTCGCCTGGGCGTCGAGCGCGGCGCGCAGCGCACCCTGCTTCGCCTTCAGCTCGTCGCGCGCCTGCGCGGCGGTGTTCGCGTCGGGCGCGTACACCAGCGTCATCGTCGCGATCTGGATATTCTTTACGTCCGCGACGAGATCCGCCGACGCGAGCGCGCTCGGCACGATTCCCTGGGTAACCTGACGCACCTCGGACGCGCTCTTGCGCGTCTGGTACACGGCGTACACGCCGATCGCGGACAACGCGAAAAACGTCAGGACGACTAGCAGCGTAATGCGATGACGGATGGTCATGAGTACAGCTCCCCGCAGCGATTCGGCTTCGATCGCGCTCTGGCCTATTGAAAGAATGTGAGCGGCGAATTATCGGGGATGGTGTATGACCGTCCGATGACTGAAAATCAATCGGCCGTTGAGGAAATCGCAATGATTAATTGCGACGGGAAAATCCTAAAGTTTTCCGCGAATGCGCCGTTAACCTTCGGCGCCTCCAGGCTCTGGCCGCTTGCCGGGCCGCGCGGAATAATCGCATCCGGAAATTTATTCTTCGATTCTCGATTCGGCAATTCAATCCGGTCGAATACCGGTGAAACGTTTGCGCATTATCCGTGAATCGAATCGCTCGCGCAGTCATCTACGCGCGATAACGGAGATCATGCGCGGGCCGGGTCGGCGGGCCGCGTCATTGCCGCTCACGGATCGAGCGCACCGCCCGACCAGCCTGCCGACGGCCGCGACCCGGTCAGCTTCAACGCGACGTCGCCCTGCGCGACCAGTCGCTCGCGATTGCGCGTGACGATGCGCCCGGCTTGCGGCGCCACCAGCACGTGCTCGCTGCCGGGCACGCCCGGCTGCGCGACGATCCGCGCGATGCGCTCGCCGGCATCGACCGTCGCGCCGAGTTCGCGTTCGTACACGAGCACGCCCGACACCGGTGCGAGCACGGTTTCCATGTGCGCGATCGGCACGGCGTCGCCATGCCAGTCGCGCACGCCGGCCGGTTCCGCGATCACGCCGCGGCCGCGCAGGAACGCAAGGACGCCGTCGGCATCGCGTTCGGCGAGCGTGTCGGACACGTCGGATTGGCCGCGCAGTTCGATCGTCGCGACGAGTCGCTCGCGCAAACCGCCGTTGCGCGCCCAGTGCGCGGCGATCGCGCCTTCGAACGCGCCGTCGTCGTCCTCGTCCCACAGGATCGCGACGTCCACGCCGAGCGCGGCCGCGAGATCGCGGCCGGCCGGCCACAGATCGCGATGCAGGTATACGTACGGCAGCGCCTCGGAATCGGTGTGCAGATCGAGCACGATGTCGGCGTCGCACGCGGCGTCGAACACCGTGCGCTGCCACGCGGCGAACGTCGTCGCGGGCCGGCGCGCCGCAGCCGATTCGTGGAAATGCCGGTTGAAATTGCGATGCGTCGCGTCGTGGAAGCGGCCGAGCAGCCGCCCTTGCCGGAACTGCGCGAGCCCGAGCGGATTCGCCTGCGGCACGACCGTCACCGTGCCGCGCAGCGCGCCGCGATCGTGGGCCGTGCAAAGTTGCGGCAGCAACCGGTGCAGCACGAGCATGCCGGCGATCTCGTCCGCATGCACGCCGGCCTGCAGGTGTACGCGCGGCCCGTCGCCGCCCGATAGCCGCCACGCGCGGATCGCGAGCGGCTGGCCGCCGTCGCCCTGCACCTGCCACGTCAGCGTTTCGATCATCGTCGCTCCTCCTTCCGGTTCCGGATATGCATCACGACGCCGCGCGCGCGTTCCCGCCGAGGCTCGCGACGAATGCCGCGATGCGCTCGCACGCGTCGGCGAGCTTCGCATCGTCGACGACGAAGCCGAAGCGCACGAAACCCGACGCCGTCTCGCCGAACGCGCTCGCATCGAGCAGCGCGACCTGCTTCGCGCGGAACAGCCCCCACGTGAAACCGTGCGCATCCAGCCCCGTGCCGCGCACGTCGACCATCATGAACATCCCGGCTTCCGGCAGCAGGCAGCGCAGCCCCGGCACGTCGCGCAGGCGCGCGTACGCGAGGTCGCGGCGGCGCCGATACAGCTCGCGCATGTCGGCGACGATCGCGGCCTTGTTGTCGAGCGCGGTGACGGCCGCCTGCTGGACGAAGCCGGGCAGTCCGTACAGCATGCACAGCGCGAGCCGTTCCGCATGCTCGATCAGCTCGGCCGGGCCGATCGCCCAGCCGACCCGCCAGCCCGGCATCGCATGCGATTTCGACAGGCTGCCGATCGTCACCGTGCGCTCGGCCATCCCCGGCAGCGACGCGATGCTGACCATGTCGCGCTCGAACGTCAGCTCCGCGTAGACCTCGTCGGACACGACCCACAGGTCGCGCTCGCATGCGAGCCGCGCGATCCGTTCGAGATCGGCGCGCGGCATCACGACGCCGGTCGGATTGCACGGCGTCGCGAAGAAGATCGCCTTCGTGCGCGGCGTCACGGCCGCTGCGAGCGCGTCGACATCGAGATGAAAACCGCGAGCCGCATCGACCGGCACCGGCACGAGCGTCGCGCCCGACGCGCGTACGCTGGCTTCGTACGTGAGGTACATCGGCTCCGGCACGAGCACCTCGTCGCCGGCCTCGCACAGGCACAGCGCCATCGCGAACAGCGCGTTCTGCGCGCCGGCCGTCACGATCACGTGCTCGGCACCGACCGCCTGCCCGCACGCCTTCGCATGCTCGCGCGCGATCGCCGCGCGCAGCTCGGCACGCCCGCGCACTTCGCTGTAGTGCGTATCGCCGCCGCGCAGCGCGGTCACCGCGCGTTCGACGATCACGTCGGGAGTCGGGAAATCCGGATCGCCGACGCTCAGCACGATCGCCGGCTCGCCTGCCGCGACGGCAGCCTGCGCCGCGTAATGAATGTCCCAGGCGGTCGTGCGCTTGCCCTGCAGGCGCTCGACCAGCTTCGAATAGTTCATGTGTTCTCCGTCGCGCGGCGCACGCCCGGCCGCCGCGCCATCAAGGGTTCGTTCAACGCGGCATGCGCACCGGCACACGCCGCTCGAGCCGGCCGAACGCGCGCTCGATCGCGAACGCGAGCACGACGTAGATCACCGCGATCGCCAGCAGCGGCTCGTAGGTCCGCAAGGTCTGCGCGCGGATGTAGTTCGCGGCGCCGAGCACGTCCATCACCGCGACCGTCGACGCGAGCGCGGTCGATTTCAGCAGCATCACCGTCTCGCCCGCGAGCGTCGGCAGCAGGATCTGGATCGCGCGCGGCAGCCACACGCGCCGCGCGATCATCGACGGGCGCATCCCCATCGCGCGCGCGGCCTCGATCTCGCCCTTCGGCACACCGCGCAGCCCGGCGCGCAGCACTTCGCCGACGTACGCGCCGACGCTGATCACCAGCGCGAACGCGACGTACCAGAAGCCGTCGCGCAGGAACGGCCACAGCACGCTGTCGCGCAGCGCGGGCCAGCCGGCGAACAGCGAGCCGACGCCATAGTAGATCAGGTAGATCTGCACGAGCAGCGGCGTGCCGCGGATCACTTCGGTGAACGCCTTGCTCACGCGCGCGACGACTGCATTGCCCGACAGCCGCGCGAACGCGACGGCGATCGCGAGCCCGAAGCCGAACACGGCCGACACGACGAGCAGCTTGACGGTGGTCAGCACGCCGAGCAGCAGCAGCGACCCGTAGGAAGACAGTACGCTCAGATCCATGGCATTGATCCGGTTCGGTCGAAAGATGCGTGGAAAGGCGGGACGTGGGTCACGGCGCGGGTCACGATGCGGGCATCCAGCGGCCGAAGCGCCGCTCGATCTCGCGGAACAGCATGCCCGACAGCGACGTGATCGCGAAATACACGGCCGCGACCATCAGGTAGTAGTGCAGGTACTCGCGCGTCGAACCGGCCGCCTGCTTCGCGGTGTAGAGCAGCTCGCTGTAGCCGACCACGCTGATCAGCGCGCTGTCCTTCACGAGGATCAGCCACAGGTTCGTGAAGCCGGCCAGTGCATACGGCGCCATCGCGGGCAGCGTCACGCGGCGGAACACGAGCACCGGCGGTGCGCCGAACGCGCGCGCGGCTTCGATCTGCCCGTACGGGATCGCGAGGATCGCACCGCGGATGATCTCGGCCGCATACGCGCCCTGCACGATGCCGAGCACGATCACCGCGGCCGCGAAGCCGTTGACCGCGACCGGCCCGACGCCGATCGCCGTCATCAGCAGGTTGATCGCGTCGGTGCCCGCGTAGTAGAGCAGCAGGATCAGCAGCAGCTCGGGCACCGCGCGGCACAGCGTCGTGTAGCCCTGCGCGAGCCGCTCGAACGCGCGCACGCCGGACAGCTTCGCGACCGCGCCCAGGAGCCCGAGCACGATGCCGACGACGAACGCGCCGAGCGAAATCTCGAGCGTCACGCCCGCGCCCTGCAGCAGCGCGACGCCCCAGCCGTCCGGGTCCATGCCCAGGTAGCTCACCCATCCCCAACCGTCCATGCCGCCTCCTCGTCCGTGCGTGGCGCCCGTCGGCGCGAAATCGTGCGATCAGTGCGGCCAGAGGTCGATCGGGAAATACTTCTTCGCGATCTGCGCGTACTTGCCCGACGCATGCAGCTGCTCGAGCGCCTGGTCCATCTGCTGCTTGAGCGGCGCATCGGCCTTGCGCATTCCCGCGCCGACGCCGTAGCCGAAGATCGCCGGATCCATCTTCACGCTGCCGGGGCCTTTCAGCTCGAACGTCGCACCGTCCTTCGACTTCAGGAAATCGAGAATGCCGAGCTGGTCGAGATACATCGTGTCGATGCGGCCCGCGACGAGGTCCGAGTTGCAATCGTCCTGCGTGTTGTAGAGCCGCACCGTCGCGGTCTTGCCGTACGCCATCTTGATGAACTCGGCGTTCGCGGTCGAACCCTGCACGCCGATCACCTTGCCCTTCAGGCCGTCCGGCGTCAGCGTGAGCTTCTGGTTCTTCGCGCCGACGAAGGTGCCCGGCGTCTCGTAGTACGGCCGCGAGAACGCGATCACCTTCTGGCGTTCCGGCGTGATCGACATCGAGTTGAAGATCACGTCGATCTTGTCGCTGAGCAGCGCCGGGATGATGCCGTCCCACGCGACTTCCTTGATCTCGCACTTCGCCTTCATCTGCTCGCACACCGCGCGGATCAGGTCGGCCTCGAAGCCGCTCCACTGCCCGGTCGGGCTCTTCATCAGGAACGGCGGATACGGCTCGGCGGCGACGCCGAAGCGCAGCACGCCCGACGACGCATGCGCGGAACCGAACGGCGCAAGCGCCGCGAGAACGAGACTCAACAGGCACAGCAGACTGCGAACGACACGCTTCATGGTCGGACTCCTGGCTGGAAAGATACGAAATCGGTACGGCCGGTATCGGTGTGGCCGGCCGCGCAGGCACGCACGCGCGGGCCGTGCCATCGGTTCAGTGACGTTGCCGGTGCGCGTTGACGAACTGGCGGCAGCGTTCGCTCTGCGGCGCATCGAAGATCTCGGCCGGCGTGCCGCTCTCCTCGACGCGTCCCTCGTGCAAGAACAGCACCTTGTTCGACACGTCGCGCGCGAATGCCATCTCGTGCGTGACGAGGATCATCGTGCGGCCTTCACACGCGAGATCGCGGATCACCTTCAGCACTTCGCCGACGCGTTCGGGATCGAGCGCGGAAGTCGGCTCGTCGAACAGCATCACTTTCGGCCGCATCGCGAGCGCGCGCGCGATCGCGACACGCTGCTGCTGGCCGCCGGACAGGAACGCCGGATAGACGTTGCGCTTGTCGGCGAGGCCGACGCGTTCGAGCAGCTGCTCGGCGCGCGCGAGCGCTTCGGCGCGCGGTTCGCGCAGCACGTGCACGGGCATCTCGATCACGTTCTCGAGCACCGTGCGGTGCGCCCACAGATTGAAGCTCTGGAACACCATGCCGAGCCGCGTGCGAATGCGTTCGACCTGGCGCGGATCGGTCGGCACGGTGTGGCCCTTGCGGTCGAGCTTCAGCCCGATCTCCTCGCCATCGACGACGACGCGCCCGCGGGTCGGCGTCTCGAGCAGGTTGATGCAGCGAAGCAGCGTGCTCTTGCCCGAGCCGCTCGCGCCGATCAGCGAGATCACTTCGCCTTCGCGCGCGCTCAGCGACACGCCCTTCAACACCTCCAGCTCGCCGAACCGCTTGTGCAGGTCCGTCACCTGTACGCGCTCCTCGACCGCCGTCTTCACGCTCTCCACCCGCGCCAACATGCTGTCTCCTGTGTCGAATTCTCACGCCCGTCCCGCGCGGGATCGCGGCGTCTTGTTGAATGGCCGACCAACCTCATGCGGAGTCGAGTATAGGCTCTGTTGAACAAGGGTTCAACAGATTTCAATAATCCGGAAGCAAGGGTTTTCGCGGGTTCCATCGCTGTAATTGAACAAGCGTCCGACACTCCCCTATAATCGGTGCCATGACGATTCCGTAAGGTCACCCCGTGAAAAAGACTTCTGGCAGCGCACCGGTTCAGACCCGCAGCCGCGGCATCCGAGAAACACCCGCGGTGCGGCAGCAATCGATCATCGACGCGACGATGCGCTGCATCGCGCGCTACAGCTATTCGGAAACCACGATCGACCGCATCTGCGCGGAAGCGAAGGTGTCGCGCGGGCTGATCAACCATCACTTCCAGTCGAAAGACGAGCTGATGGCGCAGACCTACAAGCGGCTCGCGGCCGACCTGCTCGACGTGTCGCGCGCGGCCGCCGCGAACGCGACGGGCCCCGAGGACAAGCTCGACGCGATCATCAAGGTGTGTTTCGCCGCGCCGGTGTTCGCGCCGAAGAACGTGAAGGTCTGGCTCGGCTTCTGGAGCGTCGCGCACAGCGATCCGGTGATCCGCAAGGCGCACAAGGAGCTGTATGCCGGCTACCGCCAGGCGTTGAAGAAGCTGTTCGACCAGATCGCGGAAGTGCGCGGCGGCACCGTCGACAGCGAACTCGCCGCGCTGACGCTGACGGCGGTGATCGACGGCTTCTGGCTCGAACTCGCGCGCGACCCGACGTCGTTCACCGCGGAAGACGCGCTGACGAGCTGCCTCCGCGTCGTCGATTCGTTCCTGCCGCCGTCGAAGACGGCGCGCAAGCGCGCGTAACGCACACAACGCGCCGCAACCGGCACGACGGCCTCGCATCGCGAGGCCGTTCTCATTTTCAGGCCGCACGAATCTCGATCAGGTACGGCGCATCGTGCGCGGCCGCTTCGCCGAGCGCACCGGCCAGCGACGCACCCTCTTCGACGCGCTGCGCACCCCATCCATACGCGCGCGCGAGCGCGACGAAATCGGGCGTATGCAGATCCACGCCGACCGGCTCGACGCCGCCGTCGATCATCGCACGCTTGATCTCTCCGTAACCGCCGTTGTTCAGCAGTACGACGATCACGCGCGCGCGATGCTGCACCGCGGTGCCGAGTTCGGCGAGCGTGTACTGGAACCCGCCGTCGCCGGCGAGGCAGACCATCGGCCGCGATGCATCGCCGAGGCTCGCGCCGACCGCGGCCGGCAGCCCGTAGCCGAGCGAGCCGAAGCCGACCGACGCATTGAACCAGCTGCGCGGACGCGACGCCGCGAAGCCGACGTTGCCCGCATAGACGATCCGCGTCGAATCGCCGACCAGCGCCGCATCGGGCAGCGCGTCGCGCACGCTGTCGAGCAGCGCGAGATCGCGCCGCATTTCGTCGTTCAGTTCCTGCCGCGCGGCCAAACGGCACGTCGCCGCGCGCTCAACGCCGCCGCCGTCAGCGCGGGCCCGCGCATCGCCCGGCCACACGCGCCGCAGCGCGCGCAGCGTTTCGCCGACGTCGCCGAGCAGCGGCAGCGCGGGCACCGCATTGCGGCACAGCTGCTGCGGATCGATGTCGATCCGCACGAGCGGCGCGGGCATCGAGAAGCTGCGCGTCGCATACAGGTCGTAATCGGTCGGGCCGAGCTCGGTGCCGAGCGCGACGATCAGGTCGCTGTCGCGCATCAGCGCGCGCACCGCGTCGCCCGACGCCGACCACGACACGCCGAGCGGATGCGCGCTCGGCAACACGCCGCGCCCGTTGATCGTCATCACGACCGGCGCGTCGAGCGTCTCCGCGAGCCAGCGCACGTCGGCGGCCGCGTCGAGCGCGCCGCCGCCCGCGAGAATCAATGGCGCGCGCGCGGCGGCGGCCTTCGCACGCAGTGCGTCGATGCCGTCGGCCGATGCGGGGCCGGGCGTGATGCGCGGCGGCACGGTCGGCACCGACGGCAACGTGTCGGCCGGCGCCGCGAGCACGTCGAGCGGAATCTGCAGATGCACGGGGCGCGGCCGGCCGCCCGAGAACACCGCGAACGCGCGTGCGATCGCCTGCGGCAGCGCGTCGGCGCGCGGCACCGTGTAGCTGAACGCGGCGATGTTCTCCGCGAACGCATGCTGGTCCGGCAGTTCGTGCAGATGGCCGTTGCCGGAGCCGATGTCGCCGGACGCGTTGACGCTCGAAATCACCAGCATCGGAATCGAATCCGCATACGCCTGCGCCATCGACGTCGCGATGTTCGTCATGCCGGGGCCGGTGATCACGAAACACACGCCGGGCTTGCCGGTCGCACGCGCATAGCCGTCCGCCATGAAGCCGAGGCCCTGCTCGTGGCGTGCGCTCACGTGGCGCAGCGCACTGCCGGCGAGCCCGCGGTACAGCTCGATCGTATGCACGCCGGGAATGCCGAACACCGTGTCGACGCCGTAGGCGGCGAGCAGGTCGACCAGGTACATGCCTACTGTTTTCATGTGATTTCCATCGTTCAGGGTAAGGAGGTGGATCGCGCGCGGCCCCGCGAGGCCGTCAATGCGCGAGCCCCGGCAACAGTTCGCGCACGCCCTGCGCGAGCATCTGGAACGCGATCGCGGTCAGCACGATGCCCGACAGCCGCTCGACCAGCGTCCTGCCGATCTCGCCGAGCCGTCGGCACCACGACGCCGAGCACGCATACGTGAGCCCGATCACGCCCGCGTGCAGCACGCACGCCGCGCTCAGCGCCAGCAGGTCGGCCGGCGTATGAAAGCGCGTCGCGGTCGTGATCACGAGCGACATCACCGCGCTGCCGATCGATAGCGGGAAGATCAGCGGCACCGCGATGTAGCTGCGCCATTGCGCATGTTCGAGCCGCGTGTCGCCGCCGCTGCGCTCGTCGTTCGCCGTGCCGCGCATCATCGGGATCGACCACAGGCACAGCACGAGGCCGCCCGTCAGCGTCAGCGCACCGAGCGTGAGACCGAGCATGCGCAGCAGGAACTGGCCCCCCCACACCGCTCCGATCATCAGCGCCGCAATCCACGCGAACAGCCTGAACGCGATCTGCCGCTGTGTCACGTCGGGAAAATGCCCGGTGACGGCCGCATACATCGGGATCGCGACGGGCGGACAGAACAGCGTCAGGAGCCCGGTCAGGAACAGCAGCACGTCGCTCGACGTCAGGGTCATCGCTCGAACTCACATGCGGTCGGGTGGATAAGCGGCGCGGCGGCGACGCGGCCGGGCGCGATCAATCCTGCGTGGCGTCCTGCGGCGCGCGTTCGCGCGGCCGCATGTCGCCGTCGAAATCGTCGAGCGTCGGAAACGCCATCGGTTCGTGCCGGTCGAGCTCTGCGAGATAGGCGTCGTAGCGTGCGAGCACGGCCGCGCGCTCCGCGTCGCCGATGTACGGCACGTGATAGCCGACGAACGACGGCAGCACGTCGAAGCCTGCGTAGCCGAGCGTGCCGCGCAACACGTGGCGCAGCATCAGGTCCATTTCGCCGTGCACGCCGTCTGCACCGAACATGTAGTCGCGGCCGCCGCACGTATAGGCGAGCAGCGCGCGCTTGCCGCGCATCCCGCCGCGATCGTAGAAGCGCACGCCGCCGTACACCTTGCCCGACACGAGCACGCGGTCGATCCAGCCTTTCATGATCGCCGGCACCGAGCACCAGAACAGCGGAAAGCTCAGGATCAGCAGGTCGCACGCGGCGAGCTTGTCGAGTTCCGCGGCGATGTCCGGCGCGATCGCGTGCGCGGCGACGTTCTCGCGCTGCTCCAGCGCGTAGACGAGATAGTCGGGGTTCTTGCGCACGCCGAAATCGGCCGCGCTCGCGACCGGATTCCACTGCATCGCGTACAGGTCGGACACCGTCACGGTATGCCCCTGCGCTTCGAGCGTGCTCACCGCGCGGTGCAGCATCGACGTCGTGAACGACTGCGGTTCGGGATGGGCGTGAACGATCAGGACTTTCATGGTGCGAGTTTTCTCCGCGACGTAACGTTGAACTGCTGGATTCAGACGGACCCGGCCGCACGCTTGCGCAGCAGCGACAGGCCGATCGCGACGCAGGTCGCGACGAGCAAAAGCGTGGATACCGACGCGATCGCCGGATCGACGTTCTCGCGCATGCCGTCCCACATGCGGCGCGGCAGCGTATAGACGTTCCGGCTCGAGATGAACAGCGTGACGACGAGCTCGTCCCACGACAGGATGAACGCGAACACCGCGGCCGACAGCACGCCCGGCCGGATCGACGGCAGGATCACGTAGCGCAGCGTCTGCGCGACGTTCGCACCGAGGCTGCGCGATGCCTGCTCGATGCGCAGCCCGACGGTCGCGAGCGATGCCGAAACCGCCACCACGACGTACGGCACCGACAGCACGACGTGCGACAGGATCGCGGCGGGATAGCTGTCGAGCATCCCGAGTTCGCCCCACAGCCGGTAGAACGCGAGCGCCGACACGATCGGCGGCACGATCAGCGGGAACAGGATCACGCCGCGCACGAACTCGCCGCGCCGCGACGCGACTTTCCACAGCCCGATCGCGCACAGCGTGCCGAGCCCGACCGAGATCGCCGACGACACCAGCGCAATCAGCCCGCTCTGCAGGAAGCTCGACACCCAGCCGTCGTCGTCGAGCAGCACGCGGTAGTGCCGCAGCGACAGCGCGCCGTCCGGCATCGACAGGTAGTCGCTCGGCGTCAGCGAGACGGGCACCGACACGAGCAGCGGCAGCATCAGGAACAGGATCGCGGCCCACGCGATGCCGACCACGAGCGCGCGTCCTGCGGTCATTCGGGTGTTCATCGGAACCTCCTCCGTTCGGGTCAGCGCGCGCCGAACAGCTCGCGCAGGTCGACGAAACGCGCGAGCAGCGCGAGCGCGGCCAGGATCGACGCCAGCAGCAGCGACGCGAGCGCCGCCCCGCTGCCCCAGTTCACGAGCTGCAGGATCTGTGTGCTGATGTATTCGGCGATCATCACGGTGCGGCCGCCGCCGAGTATCACCGGCGTCACGTAGAAGCCGAGCGAGAAGATGAACACGAGGATCGCCGCGCCGACGATGCCCGGTCGCGTCTGCGGGAAATACACGTTGCGGAACGTGACGAACGCGCCCGCGCCGAGCCCCTGCGAGGCACGCGCGAGCTGCGGATCGATGCCTTTCATGTTGGCGTACAGCGGCAGCACCGCGTACGGAATCATGAAGTGGATCATCCCGATCACGACGCCGACCTCGTTGCGCATCAGCGGCAGCGGCGCGTCGATCAGCCCGATGCGCAGCAGCAGCGTGTTGACGAGCCCCTGCTCGCCGAGCAGGAACAGCCACGAGAACGCGCGCACCAGCACCGACGCCCAGAACGGCACGAGCAGCCCGAACATCAGCGCCATCCGTTGCCGCGGGCCGACGTGCGCCATCGCATACGCAATCGCATAGCCGAGCGCGACCGAACACGCGGTCGTGACCGCGCACACGCGCAGCGTGGTCCACAGCACGCGATGCACGCCATGATTGCCGAGCAGCCGCGCATAGTTGTGCAGGCCCGGCTCCGGCACTGTGAAGCCGAGCCACAGCACGCGCACGAGCGGATACACGTACAGCACGATCAGCACCGCGAGCAGCGGCACGACGAGCAGCCAGTAACGATCGGCCTTCGCGCGGCCGAGCGGGACCGCGCCCGCGACGGGAGTAGACAGGGTATTCATGGCGTCACGCTCGCGAGGCGGCTCAGGACGACATCAGGTCGGTGTACTGCGCGAGCGTCGCTTCGTAGTGCTGCGCCCACCACTCGGGATTCACCTTGCACTGCTTTGCCCAGTTCTCCGGCGTGCCCGGGTTGTCGGCGCGTAGCGCCTGCGGCACCGCGGCGGTCGCGGCCGACGTCACCGGCCCGTTGCCGAGCAGCGACAGCAGGCGCACCTGCGGCTCGACGCCCTGCACGAACTTGATGAACTGCCAGACGGCATCGCCCGACGGATTGTTCTTCGGCACGCCCCACACGTCGCACGACGCGAGCCCCTGCTCCCACGTATAGCGGAACCGGCCATTGCTCTCGCGCTGGATCACGTTCGCGCGCGTATGCCAGATGCACGCCATGCTGACTTCGCCGTTGCGCAGCAACTGCAGGCTGTCCGCGCCCGAATCCCACAGCAGCACGTTCGAGCGCAGTTCCTTCAGCTTTTTCAGCGCGCGCGGCACGTCGATCGGATAGACCTTGTCCTTGTCGACGCCGTCGGCCATCAGCGCGGCTTCGAGCGCGCCGCCCATCCATTTCCACAGCCCGCGCTTGCCCGGAAACTTGCCGACGTTCCAGAAATCGGCCCAGTTCTTCGGCGGATTCGCGCCGAACTTGCGCGCGTCGTAGACGAGCACGTAACTCAGCAGGTACGACGGCACGCCGAAGTCCGATGCGAGCCCCGGCAGCGTGTTGCGGCCGACGACCGAATAGTCGATCGGCCGCAGGAAGCCCTGCTTGCCGAGCTTGATCGCCGCGAAGCCGTCGAGATCCATCACGTCCCAGATCACGTTCCGGTTCTCGACCATCGCCTTGATCTTGCCGTCCTCCGGCGACGAGTCGTAGCCCATCCGGATGCCGCTCGCCTTCGTGAACGGGTCCATGTACGCGGAGCGGAACGCCGAACGCGCTTCGCCGCCCCATGCGCTGAGCACGATTTCCTTCGGGTTCGACGCGAGTGCGTCCTTCGCGCCGAGCGACAGCAGCGTCGGCGCGATGCCGGCCGCCGCGCACAACCGCAGAAAATCGCGGCGGCGCTGCGACGTCGCCGGTTGAAGTTCGCGTGCTTGGTCGAGCAGGTCCTGCAGATGGCGGTTCGTCATGGTGTCTCCTCCAGGCTGGTCAGCGCCCGCACGCGTCTCGTCGTTTTCGGGCATCGGTGAATCAGTGAATCCGTCAGTCGGTGAGTCGGCGGCGACGGCGGCTCGTGCCGCTTCGCGCGGGATGCAGCGTGCGCCGCGTCAGTCGGCCGCGATCCGGCACGTCGCGTCGCGCTCCCACTGCACGAACACGTCCATGCCGCTGCGTGGTGACGCGAGCCCGCGCCATGCGGGCACGTCGGCCGTCACGCAGCCGAGCGCCGGCGTCTCGATCTCGAAGCGGTACGACGAACCGAAATAGCTCCAGTGGCGAATGCGGCCCGCAACTTCGTTGTGCGCGCCGCCGCACGACGTCGCCGACACCGCGACCTTCTCCGGGCGCAGCGCGAACAGCAGCGGCTCGTCCGGCCGCGCACCGCACGCAGGCGCGACGAAGCGCGCATCGCCGACGCGGTAATGCGTCGTCGAAGCATCGCCGCCGAGCGCGACACCTTCGATGAAATTGCTCTTGCCGAGGAAGTCCGCGACGAAGCGGTTGGCCGGCTGCTCGTAGAGCCCGTCCGGCGTGCCGATCTGTTCGAGCCGGCCGTCGCGCATGATCGCGATCCGGTCCGACATCGACAGCGCTTCCTCTTGGTCGTGCGTGACGAACAGGAACGTCGCGCCGAGCCGCTCGTGCAGCGCCTTCAGCTCGACCTGCACCTCGCCGCGCAGCTTGCGGTCGAGCGCGCCGAGCGGCTCGTCGAGCAGCACGAGATCGGGATCGAACACCAGCGCGCGCGCGATCGCGACGCGCTGCTGCTGGCCACCCGACAACTGGCGCGGCAGGCGATCGGCGAGATGGCCGAGCCGCACGAGATCGAGCGCGGCCTTCACGCGCTTCACCGCGTCGGGCCCCTTCTGCTTGCGCACCATCAGCGGATACGCGACGTTCTGTTCGACCGTCATGTGCGGAAACAGCGCATAGCCCTGGAACACCATCCCGAAGTTGCGCTTCTCGGGCGGCAACGCGACGATGCTGCGGCCGCCGACGCGCAGGTCCCCGCTGCTCGGATGCTCGAAGCCCGCGACGATCGTCAGCAGCGTCGTCTTGCCCGAACCCGACGGCCCGAGGATCGTCAGGAACTCGCCGCGCGGAATGTCGATCGTCGTTTCGCGCAGCGCGTGCACGCCGCCGTAGCGCTTCGACACGCGATCGATCTGCAGGCCCGCGCCGCCCGCCGCATGCCGCGCCGCTGCCGCGCGTGCCGCATGCGCCCCGGTCCTGCCGTCCTCCACACCTGCCGACGTCTCCATCACCGCGCTCATCGTGTGTCTCCTGGTCGACTCACAATTGGGTTGAACGTTCATTTAACAGAACTTATACTATGCCGAAATGCGGTCCGCAAGTAGCGGCGACCCTTGCCGGCTCTGACACCACCCCGACACACAACAACCAGGAGACAGTGATCAGCATGAGCATCGAGGACATTCGAATCGAACGGCACGACGGCGTCGTGACCCTTCGCCTGAACCGCCCGGCGAAACGCAATTCGCTCGCGCGGCCGCATCTCGACTTTCTTCGCGAGACGCTCGACGCGCTCGCGAACGATCCGGCCGTGCGCTGCGTCGTACTGACCGGCACCGGCAGCGCGTTCTGCGCGGGCGCGGACGTCGACGAATGGGCCGAGGCCGAGCGCAACGGCGAACTCGACACCTACGGCTGGACCGAGCGTGCGCACCGTTTCGTGCAGACGCTCGCCGCATTTCCGCGTCCGACGATCGCCGCGCTGAACGGCTCGACGGTCGGCGCCGGCACCGACATCGGCTTCGCGTGCGACTTCCGCATCGCGAGCACGGCCGCGACACTGCGCTGCGGGTATACGGGCATGGGCTACAGCCCCGACATGGGCGGAAGCTGGTTCCTGCCGCGCATCGCGCGCCCGGACGTCGCACGCTGCTTCATCTTTCTGAACGAACGCTGGAACGCGCAGGATGCGCTCGCCGCGGGGCTCGTGTCCGAAGTCGTCGACGCCGACGATTTCGCGACGCACGTCGCCGCGTTCGCCGCGCGTCTGGCGCAAGGGCCGAGCGTCGCGTTCGGCCACACCAAGGCGCTGCTCGCGCAATCGCTCACGCACACCCTCGCCGAGCAACTGCGCGGCGAGCTGGCGGCCGGCGTCGCGTGCGGTCACAGCGAGGACGGCCAGGAAGCGCTTCGCGCGTCGGTCGAAGGTCGCGCACCTCATTTTGTCGGGAGATGATCGATGGATTTTTCGCTGACCCAAGAGCAGGAAATGCTGGTGACGTCGCTGCGTCAGTTCGTCGAGAAGGAACTGCAGCCTCATGAATTCGCGGTCGATCGCGCGGACGACGTACCGCCCGAACTCGCCGACTCGATCCGCCGCAAGTCGCTCGAGCTCGGCTTCTATGCGTTCAACATGCCCGAGAGCGCCGGCGGCCCGGGGCTCGACTACGTGACGCAGGCGCTCGTCGAACGCGAGCTCGGCCGCACGAGCTGGGCGCTGCACGTGTTCGTCGCGCGGCCGAGCAAGATCCTGATGGCGTGCAAGGGCGACCAGGTCGAGCGCTACCTGAAGCCGGCCGTGCGCGGCGAGCGCGTCGACTGCTTCGCGCTGACCGAGCCGGGCGCCGGCTCCGACGCGATGGGCATCCGCACGCGCGCGGTGCGCGACGGCGACGACTACGTGATCAACGGCAGCAAGCACTTCATCAGTCACGCGGACACGGCCGACTTCGTGATCCTGTTCGCCGTCACCGGCGAGGAGGAAGTGCGCGGCCAGAAGCGCAAGCGCGTGACCTGCTTCCTGATCGACAAGGACACGCCGGGCATGACCGTGCGGCGCGGCCCGCACTGCACGAGCCTGCGCGGCTATCACCAGTCGGAGATTTTCCTCTCCGACTGCCGCGTGAGCGCCGCGCAGATCCTCGGCGAAGAGCATCGCGGCTTCGAGCTCGCGAACGACTGGCTGACCGCCGGCCGCGTGATGGTCGCCGCGAACAACATCGGCCGCGCGCAGCGCGCGTTCGAGATGGCCGCCGAATGGGCCGCGACGCGTCATCAGTTCGGCAAGCGCATCGGCGACTTCCAGGGCACGTCGTTCAAGCTCGCGGACATGCAGACCGAGATCCGCGCGGCGGAACTCGTCACGCTGTACACCGCGCAGAAACTCGACCAGGGCACGATGACCGACGGCGACGCCGCACTCGCGAAGCTGCTCGCGACCGAAACGCTCGGCCGCGTGACCGATCACGCGGTGCAGATCTACGGCGGCATGGGGCTGATGGACGAACTGCCGATCGAGCGCTTCTGGCGCGATGCGCGCATCGAGCGCATCTGGGAAGGCACGTCCGAGATCCAGCGCCATATCCTGTCCAAGGAAATCCTCCGACGCTACAGCTGACGCGAATCGTCGCGCCGGCGCGTCCGGCGCGACTTCCGAAAGGACCTTTCATGACTTCCTCTCCCGCAGTCAGGGATCGCCGCGCGGCCGCCGCGGCCAATCTGCGCCGGCTGCTCGACCCGGCCAGCATCGCGTTCGTCGGCGGACGCGGCATCGCGGGCGCCGTGCAGCGCTGTCGCGATTACGGCTATGCCGGCGACATCCGGCTCGTCAATCCGAATCATGCGGAGATCGACGGCGTGCGCTGCCATGCGAGCGTCGCCGACCTGCCCGCCGCGCCGGACGCCGTGTTCGTCGCGGTGCCCGCGCGCCAGGCGATTGACGTCGTGCGCGCGCTCGCCGCACGCGGCGCCGGCGGCGCGATCGTGTATGCGTCGGGTTTCTCCGAAACGGGCGCCGACGGTGCCGCGCTGCAGCAGGCGCTGGTCGACGCGGCCGGCGACATGGCCGTGCTCGGCCCGAATTGCTACGGCCTGATCAACGGGCTGAACGGCAGTGCGCTGTGGCCGGTCGCGCATTGCGCGCCGCGCGTCGAATCGGGCGTCGCGGTGATCACGCAGAGCGGCAACCTCGCATACAACCTGTCGATGAGCGCGCGCTCGGTGCCGTTCGCGTATCTCGCGAGCGTCGGCAACCAGGCGTCGGTCGATATCGCGCGTCTCGTCGATGCGTTCGTCGACGATCCGCGCATCCGCGCGATCGGCGTGCATCTCGAAGGGCTGAAGGACGTGCGCGCGTTCAGCGAGGCCGCGGCCCGCGCGCTCGCGCGCGGCGTGCCGATCGTCGCGCTGAAGAGCGGCACGTCGACGCTCGGCGCGCAGCTCGCGATGAGCCACACGAGTTCGCTCGCGGGCTCGGACGCGCTGTACGACGCGCTGTTCCGGCGGCTCGGCGTGATTCGCGTGAAGGACCCGGTCGGCCTCGTCGAGACGTTGAAGCTGCTCGCGATCGCAGGCGTGCCCGAGCGCCGCACGCTCGCCGCGCTGGCGACGTCCGGCGGCGATGCGGGGCTCGTCGCCGATCTCGGCGAAGCGCGCGGCATCGCTTTTCCGCCGGTCGGCGATGCCGGCCGCGACGCACTCGGCAACGTGCTGCCCGCGTACGCGACGATCGCGAACCCGCTCGACTTCACGACCACGCCGTGGGGCGACCCCGACAAGATGCGCGCGTGCTGCGACGCGCTGCTCGCCGATCGCCCGGGCGCCGCCGCGATGATCCTCGACTATCCGCAGGAAGCGACCGGCGAGCGGCCGCTGTGCGATATCGCCGCGGACGCGTTCGCGGCGTCCGCACGCCAGCACGACGTGGTCGGCGCGGTGATCTCGGTGTTTCCGGACCTGACGCCGCCCGATCACGCGGCCCGCATGGCCGCCGCCGGCGTCGCGCCGCTGCAGGGGCTGGCCGACGGGATCGCTGCGATCGGCGCGGCGATGGCCTACGGCGACACGCGCCGCCGCGTGCTCGACGCCGACGCGCTGAACGCGCTGCCGGTGCTGCGCGCGGGCGACGGCGGCGACGGCAGCGCGACGTTGCACGACGAATGGGCGAGCAAGCGGATGCTGGCCGCGCACGGGCTCGACGTACCACCGGCCGAATGCGTCGCGCCCGCCGATGCGCCGGCCGCCGCGCAGCGGCTCGGCTTTCCGGTCTGCGTGAAAGTGGTCAGCGATCGCCTGCCGCACAAGACCGAGGCCGGCGCGGTCGCGCTGAAGCTCGGCTCGCCCGAAGCCGTCGCCGCGGCCGTCGTGCGAATGACCGAACAGGTCGCGCGTTATGCGCCGGATGTGCACGTCGAACGCATTCTCGTCGAGAAGATGGCCGACGCGCCGCTGCTCGAGCTGATCGTCGGCGTGAAGCGCGAGCCGAATTTCGGTCTCGCGCTGGTGCTCGGCACCGGCGGCGTGCTGGTCGAACTGATCCGCGACACCGCGACGCTGCTGCTGCCGGTGCGCGAAAGCGACGTGCGCGACGCACTGCTCGGGTTGAAGCTCGGCCCGCTGCTGACCGGCTATCGCGGGCGGCCGAAGGCCGATCTCGATGCGGTCGTCGCGAACGTGATGGCGATCGCGCGTTTCGCACAGGCGCACGCCGACACGCTCGTCGAACTCGACGTCAATCCGCTGCTGGTGATGGAACGCGGCGCGGTGGCCGTCGATGCGCTGGTGCGGCTCGACGCGTGATGCCGGCCTGAAACGCGGCGGCCCGCTCGCGTGATGCGCGAGCGGGCCGCCGCCTGATTGCCGAGTCGTCCGTCGAAAACGAAGAACGCTCTGCCGTTCAGATCACCTTTCCGGGATTCAGTAGTCCGAACGGATCGAATGCATGCTTGAGACGTCGCATCGCGGCGATCTCGGCGTCGCTGCGCGAACAACCGAGCCAGTCGCGCTTGTAGCGGCCAATCCCGTGCTCGGCCGACACCGAGCCGCCCGCATCGCGCACGAGCGGATACAACACCGCGTCGACGTCGTGCGCGCCCTCGCCCGTCGCATACGGCGCGGAAACGCACACATGCAGGTTGCTGTCGCCGAGGTGGCCGAAGAAGAACACGTGCGCCCCGGGCCAGCGTGCGTTCAGCGCGCGCTCGCACGCGTCGATGAACTTCTCCGTCGCGCGCGGCGGAATGCCGACGTCGAAATTGACGAGACCAGGGAGATCGTCGATCGCGAGCCCTTCGCGCACCGTCCAGAATGCCTGCGCATCGGCCGCGGTCTGCGCGAGCGCCGCATCGTCGATCAGCCCGCGTTCGAGCCAGTCGGCCAGCACCGCTTCGAACCGTTCGGCCGTCTGCGCGGCATCGCCGCTCGCGCATTCGATCAGCACCTTGACGCCGCCGTCCGCCGGCAGCGACGCGCGCATGCCGGGCGTATGCGCGCACACGTAGCCGTAGAACGCCGGCCACATCGCCTCGAAGCTCAGCAAGTCCGCGCATGCGGCACGCGCGTCGCGCAGCAGCGCGAGCGCTGCGGCCGTATCGCGCACCGCGCACAACGCGGTGGATGGCGCGGCGAGCCGCGGATGCAGCCGCAGCACGACGCGCGTGATGACGCCGAGCGTGCCTTCGCTGCCGACGAAAATCTGCCGCAGGTCGTAACCCGCGTTGTTCTTCAGCATCTTGTTCAGCGAACTGAGCACGGTGCCGTCGGCCAGCACGACCTCGAGGCCGAGTACCTGCTCGCGCGTCGTACCGTAGCGGATCACGCGATTGCCGCCCGCATTGGTCGCGACGTTGCCGCCGATCTGGCACGAGCCGCGCGCGCCGAGATCGATGCCGAGCGCGAATCCCGCGTCGTCCACTGCCTGCTGCAGCTCCTGCAGCGTCGTGCCGGCCCACGCGGTGACGGTGGCCGCGTCCGCATCGATCTCGACGACGCCCTTCATGCGGTCGAGCGACAGCACGACGTCCTGCGCACCGGGCCCGGCGCCTGCCGCGAGGCCCGTCATTCCGCCCTGCGGCACGACCGTCTGACGATACGCGGTGCAGATCGCGAGCGCACGGCTCACGTCGTCGACGCTGCGCGGCCGCACCAACGCGCGCGGCCGCGGGCCGGCCGCTTCGCCGTAGTTCGTGAAATGACGCGCGCCGATGGCGTCGCCCACGCTGACACAATCGGCGCCGAGTGCGTCGCGCAGCGCGGCGACGACGTCGCCGTTCAAGGAAGGATCGGACATGATCGACGGGGCCGGCCGAACCCGGCCCGGGAACGAGTGAGGATCAGAAATTGTGCCGCATGCCGATGCGCGCGGCGGCCTGCGTGCGGCTCGTCGACGGCGTGAAGCTGTAGCCGATCACCGCGTCGACGCCGTTCGATGCACGCATCCAGTCGACCGCCGCATACACGTCGGTGCGCTTCGACAGCGCGTAATGCGCGCCGAGCGCGACTTCGTGCCAGTGATGACCTTCGAACGTCGTGTACTGATAGCCCGCGACGAGCGACAGCGGCACGGTCGCCTGGTACAGGCCGCCCGCTTCGTACACGCGCATCGTCGACGATTGTCCGTAGCCCTTGAACGTCGTGTTGCTGAAGTCCGAGTTCAGCGTCAGCTTGCCGAACGTGTACGACGCGCCGACACCGAAGATCGATTGCGAATCGATCGAGAACGGCGTCGAATCGTGCAGGTCGGTGACGGCGCCCGTCGCCGGGTCGACCGTCGCGACCGTCTGCCCGAGCATCGTCCGCACGCCCATCTGCGCATACGGATCGAGCGCGGCAAGCCGGCGTGGCGCGTTGAGCCGCGTGTAGTTGCCGCCCGCCGAGAAATCGCCGTGCGTGTAGCTCGCGCCCACGCTCCATGCGCTCCCGTCATGGAAGCTGCCCGCGTCGTTGCTGAACGAATACATGCCGCCGACCACGAGCCCGTGGAAGCTGTTGCTGACGAATTTCACCGCGTTCTGCAGCCGGTCCCCGCTCTGGCGGTCGAAATCGCCGAGATGCACGCCGTAGCCGCTGCCGAACGCGCTGACGTTGTACGCGGCCGTGAAGTCGAATGCGAAGTCGTACTGATTACCGAACGTCAGCGTGCCCCAGTCGTTGCCGAGCCCGACGTACGCCTGCCGCCCGAACATCGCGCCACCCTGGTTCAGCCTGCCGGTGCCGAGCCGGAAGCCGCTCTCGAGCTTGAACACCGCCTTGTTGCCGCCGCCGAGATCCTCGGTGCCCATCAGGCCGAAGCGGTTGCCGTACGACACGCCGTCGTCGAACAGGTACGCGTGCGCGCCGCCCGTGTTGTTCACGTAGGTGATGCCGCCGTCGATGATTCCGTACAGCGACACGCTGCTCTGGGCATGGGCGTAGCCGTGGACCATCACCGACATCATGCCGGCCAGCAGGAAGCGCTTCTTCATTTTCGGTGTCTCCGGTTGCCGCGCACGGCGGCTCGATTTTCGTTGTGCGTGAACGCCGCCCGCCTGCTTCGCTTCGGCACCGCGGCGCTGGCGAGTATAGGTTTTGCTGAATGAATGTTCAATCGATTGACGAGATCGGATGCACCGGTGTTTACACCCATCGGCGATTTCATTATTGAAAAAACGTTCAACCCGTCATAACATCGACCGGCAGCCCCGCGGACGACGTGCGGGCCCGTTCCGAACCTCGGAGTGCACTGGATGACGACCACCCTCAGCCCCGCCGCCGAGCCGCGCCTGCGCTCGGCCTACGAAGGACAGAAGTCGCGCCCGTACGACCCGGCCGCGCCGATCGCGACGCCGCTCGAACTGCATCGCTGCATCGTGCAGCCCGAGTGGGTCGACTACAACGGCCACATGAGCGAGTCGTGCTACCTGCTCGTGTTCGGCGACAGCAGCGATGCGTTCTTCCGCTACTTCGGCATCGACGACGACTATCGCGAAGCCGGCTGCTCGATCTATTCCGCGGAAACGCACATCCGCCACCTGCGCGAAGCGATGCTCGGCGAGCCGCTGCGGCTCACGGTGCGGCTGCTCGACCTCGACGATCGCCGGCTGCACGTGTTCCATTCGATGCATCACGCGACGACCGGCGCGCAGCTCGCGACCGGCGAACAGCTGCTCACGCACGTGGACATGCGCGCGAAACGCTCGGCGCCGTTTCCGGACGCGATCCGCCGGCATCTCGACGCGATTCACGCCGAGCATGCGCGCGCGCCGCGCGAGCCACACGCGGGCCGTGCGATCGCGATCCGCCGCGCGGCCCCTGCTGCTTCCGCTGCTTCCACTTCCCGCTGACCAAGCCGAACCACGACGGAGTTTTCCCATGCAGACGCACGACGCCTGGCGCAGCCGCGCCGGCCAGCTCGACATCGCTTCCCCCGCGTTCGTGGACGGCACGTTCCGCGACGCGCACGACGGCGCCACCTTCACATGCACGAGCCCGATCGACGGCCGCGTGCTCGCGCAGGTCGCGCATTGCCGCGCGGCCGACGCCGACCTCGCGGTCGCCGCCGCGCGGCGCGCGTTCGAAAGCGGCATCTGGCGCGACGCATCGCCGCGCGAACGCAAGCGCGTGCTGCTGCGCTGGGCCGCGTTGATCCGCGAGCACGCCAACGATCTCGCGCTGCTCGAAACGCTCGACACCGGCAAGCCGATCGGCGATACGACCACGATCGACATCCCGTCCACCGCGTATTGCGCCGAGTGGTTCGCCGAGGCGATCGACAAGACCGGCGGCGAGGTCGCGCCGGCCGACGCGCATCTCGTCGGGCTCGTCACGCGCGAGCCGATCGGCGTGGTCGCGGCTGTCGTGCCGTGGAATTTCCCCGCGATGATCGCGATGTGGAAATGCGCGCCCGCGCTCGCGGCGGGCAACAGCGTCGTGCTCAAGCCGTCCGAGAAGTCGCCGCTGAGCGCGCTGCGGCTCGCCGCGCTGGCCGTGCAGGCCGGGCTGCCGGCCGGCGTGCTGAACGTGCTGCCGGGGTTCGGCGATGCAGGCGAAGCGCTCGCGCGGCATCCGGACGTCGACTGCATCGCGTTTACCGGCTCGACCGCGGTCGGCCATAAAGTCGCGCGCTGCGCGGCCGATTCGAACCTGAAGCGCGTATGGCTCGAACTCGGCGGCAAGTCGCCGCAGATCGTGCTGCCCGATTGCCCCGACCTCGAACGCGCGGCGCGCACCGTCGCGCATGCGGTGTTCTACAACACCGGGCAGATGTGCACGGCGGGTTCGCGCCTGCTCGTCCATCGCGCGATCCGCGACGAACTGGTCGCGCGCGTGCTCGCGATCGCGCCCGAGTATGCGCCCGGCGATCCGCTGTCGCCCGACACGCGGATGGGCAGCCTGATCGACGCCGCCCAGGTCGAGCGCGTGCTCGGCTACGTCGACGCCGGCCGCGACGAGGCGACGCTGCTCGCGGGCGGCCGGCGCGCGCGCGCCGCGAGCGGCGGCCAGTACGTCGAGCCGACCGTGTTCGACTGTCCGCGGGCCGATGCGCGGATCGTGCGCGAGGAGATTTTCGGGCCGGTGCTGGCGGTGACGGCGTTCGACGATCTCGATACGGCCGTCGCGCTCGCGAACGACACGCGTTATGGGCTCGCGGCGTCGGTGTGGACCGCGAACCTGACGACCGCGCACGAAACCGCGAGGCGGCTGCGGGCCGGCACGGTGTGGGTGAACGGCTACGAGGAAACCGACGACATGAACTTCCCGTTCGGCGGCTTCAAGGAATCGGGCAACGGGCGCGACAACTCATTGCACGCGCTGGAGAAGTACACGGAGTTGAAGTCGACGGTGATCCGGTTGCGGTGATATCCAGCAGAAACTTCATTCGAACACGTCCGGCCCGGAGCATTCATGAGCGGCGGGCTCGGTTGTCGCAGCTTCCTCGAAATCGGCATCAACCGGGCCGATCAGTGGCGTCAACCACGCCCAGCCTTGCGGCACGGGCTCGAGGATGACAGACGCGCCGTGCCGCCGAATCCGGACCTCCGTGGTATCGACGCGGAGATCCTTCGGGAAGCAAACAGCCTGCGATCCATCATGCTCGAAAATCCTGGCGGTCTCCATCTCGGCACTCCATGCATCGACAAAACGTGGATATTTTGCCGACTGTGGGTCGCGGCGGCGAGTCGTGCGGTCGACATATTGGTGATGAACGGTCGCCTCTCGGAAATTTGCTCGCGACGGGACACACGTAGCCGTACCCAATATCGGACATTCTGGCTCCACATTCATTCCCAACAGGAAACAATCAATCACCATCCGGCGATTCATCTCGCCGTCCGCGCGTTCTAGACTATCGGATCACTCCCCCACCGGACCCACGCAATGACCGATGTCCTGCCGCTGACCACCGACCCCGAATCCGGCCTCCACTACCGGCTGCGCCCGGCCGCCGGCCGCCCCGCGGGCCGCCTGTTGCTGCTGCACGGCGTCGGCGGCAACGAAACCAACCTGCTGAACCTGGCCGGCACGATCGATCCGCGCGTCGAAATCGCGTTCGTGCGCGGGCCGCTGACGTTCGGCCCCGGCCAGCACGCGTGGTTTCCGGTGCGCTTCGGCCCGAACGGCCCGGAAATCGATGCGGCCCGCGCGGAGGCGAGCCGTGTGCAGTTGATCGCGCTGCTGCGCGCGTTGCGCGCGCGGGACACCGGGAACGAACCCGCCGCCTTGCCGACCGTGATCGCCGGCTTCAGCCAGGGCGGCATCATGAGCGCGAGCGTCGGTCTCACCTCGCCGGCCGACGTCGCCGCGTTCGCGGTGCTGTGCGGGCGCATCCTGCCGGAGATCGATCCGCTGGTCGCGTCGCGCGATGCATTGAGCCCGCTGCACGCGCTGGTGATGCACGGCCGCTTCGACGACAAGCTGCCGGTCGCGTGGGCGAACACGGCCGACGCGAAACTGACGGCGCTCGGCGTCGCGCACGACACGCAGCTCTATGACGCCGGCCACGAGCTGACCGCGCAGATGGCCGGCGACTTCAGCCGCTGGGTCGGCGCACGCGCCGGGTTGAACTGAGCGCACCGGGCGGTCGCCCGCCCGGGCCTGTCGTCAGACGTTGCTCGCCGGATCGGCAACGATCGGCACGCCAGCCTCGGCAGCAGCCTCTCGCGCGGCACCGCGCTTGGCCAGCTTCCAGCCGACCACCAGCGCGAGCACGACCACCGGAATCATCGCGACGGTCCACGTGCCGCCCGGGTAATCGAACGCCATCAGCACCAGCACGCTGACCAGGAACCCGAGCGTGAGCCACGACGTGAACGGCGCGCCGGGCATCCGGAACGACACGGGGCTCAGTTCGCCGCGATTGACCGCACGGCGGAACAGGATCTGGCACATCACGATGAAGCCCCAGGTCGTGATGATCCCGAGCGACGCCATGTTCAGCACGATCTCGAACGCCTGCGCCGGCACGATGTAATTCAGCGGCACGCCGATCGCATTGACCGCGACCGTGACCAGGATCCCGCCGTACGGCACGCCGCGCGCGTTCATCCGCGACACGAAGCGCGGCGCCGAGCCGCCCATCGCGAGCGAACGCAGCACGCGCCCGGTCGAATAGAGGCCGGAGTTCAGGCTCGACAGCGCGGCGGTCAGCACCACGACGTTCATCACCGTGCCGACGTACGGCACGCCGAGCTTGCTGAAGAACGTGACGAACGGGCTTTCGTGCGCGCTGTACGCGGTCCACGGCAGCAGCATCGTCAGCAGCACGACGGAGCCGACGTAGAACAGCGCAATGCGCCACATCACGCTGTTGATCGCCTTCGGCAGTACCTTGCGCGCATCGGCGGTCTCGCCCGCCGCGACGCCGACGAGCTCGATGCTCGCATACGCGAACACGACGCCCTGCACGATCAGCACCGCCGGCAGGATCCCGTGCGGGAAGATCCCGCCGTGATCCGCGATCAGGTGCAGCCCCGGCATCTGCCCGGCAACCGGATGGCCGCTCGCGAGAAACACGGCGCCGACCGCGAGGAACAGCGCGAGCGTCCCCACCTTGACGATCGAGAACCAGAACTCCATCTCGCCGAACACCTTCACGCCGATCATGTTCATCACCGACACGATCCCCAGCGCGCCGAGCGCGAACACCCACTGCGGCACGTCGGTGAACACGGCCCAGTACTTCATGTAGATCGCCACCGCGGTGATGTCGACGATGCCGGTGGTCGCCCAGTTCAGGTAGTACATCCAGCCCGCGACGAACGACGCGCGCTCGCCCATGAACTCCCGTGCGTACGACACGAACGAGCCGCTGGTCGGCCGGTGCATCACGAGCTCGCCGAGTGCGCGCATGATCAGGAAGGCGAATGCGCCGCACACGAGATACACGACGGCCAGCGCGGGCCCCGCGCTCTGCAGGCGGCCGCCCGCGCCGAGAAAGAGGCCGGTGCCGATCGCACCGCCCATCGCGATCATCTGCACGTGTCGGGGCTTCAGGTGCTGCGCGTAGCCGGCTTCGTGCGACGCGAACATCGCGTCGCGATCGGCATGACGGGAGTCCGCGCCGCCGGCCGGGTCGGCCGCGCGCTCGCTGGCGTGCTTCATGGTGTGTCTCCGTTTCTTGATGTGTCGCGCCCGTCGACGGGCGCTGCGGGAACGGCCGCGCGCGGGCCGCCGGCGGCAGGCGCCGGCGCCGCGCGGCCGGAATCAGTACGCGCGCGGACGGATCAGCGCTTCGGGCTGCAGCGCCTCGTCCAGTTGCGCGGCGGTCATCAGCTCGCGATCGAGCACGACTTCGCGGATCGACTTGCCGCTCGCGTGCGCCTCGGCGGCCACGGCGGTCGCGCGCTTGTAGCCGATGTACGGGTTCAGCGCGGTCGCGAGCGCGACCGACCGCTCCATCGTTTCGCGCAACCGCTCGGGGTTCGCGGTGATTCCGCTCACGCAGCGGTCCGCGAGCGTCGTGCAGGCGGCCGTCAGGTGGCCGAAGCTGCGGAACAGCGCGCTCGCGATCACCGGCTCGAACGCGTTGAGCTGAAGCTGGCCGGCCTCGGCGGCGAAGGTCACAGTCAGGTCGTTGCCGAACACTTCGAACGCGACCTGGTTCACGACTTCCGGAATCACCGGGTTCACCTTGCCCGGCATGATCGACGAGCCGGCCTGCACCGGCGGCAGGTTGATTTCGCCGAAGCCGGCACGCGGGCCGCTCGACAGCAGCCGCAGGTCGTTGCAGATCTTCGACAGCTTGACCGCGATCCGCTTCAGCACGCCGGAGACCTGCACGAACGCGCCGCAGTCCTGCGTCGCCTCGATCAGGTTCGGCGCGGTGCTGAGGTCCAGGCCGGTGATGCGGCGCAGCGCGGCCAGCGCCTTCTCCGCGTACTGCGGATGGGCGGTGATGCCGGTGCCGATCGCGGTCGCGCCGAGATTGATCTCACGCATCAGCAAGCCGGCTTCCTGCAGGCGCGCGATGTCTTCCGTCACCATCACCGCGTAGGTCGAGAACTCCTGGCCGAGCGTCATCGGCACGGCGTCCTGCAACTGCGTGCGGCCGAGCTTCAACAGATCCGAGAACGCGTCGGCCTTCTCCGCGAACGCATCGCGCAGGCGCGCCATCGCGTCGAGCAGATGCTCGACCGCGAAGCAGGTCGCGATCCGGATCGCGGTCGGGTAGACATCGTTCGTGCTCTGCGCGAGGTTGACGTGCTCGTTGGGATGCAGGTATTCGTACTGCCCGCGTGCGTGCCCCATGATCTCGAGCGCGCGGTTGCAGATCACCTCGTTGGCGTTCATGTTGGTCGACGTGCCGGCCCCGCCCTGGATGATGTCGACCACGAACTGGTCGTGCAGGCGGCCTTCGCGGATCTCGACACAGGCGGCGGCGATCGCGTCGCGATACGCGTGCGGCAGCAGCCCGAGCTCGCAGTTCGCGTCGGCCGCGGCTTCCTTCACCGCCGCGAGCGCCATGACGAGGTACGGCAGCGACGCGATCGTGCGCCCCGAAATGTCGAAGTTCTCCTTCGCGCGCAGCGTATGGACGCCGTAGTACGCCGACTCCGGAATGCTTCGTTTCCCTAAGAGATCCGCTTCGACGCGGAAGCCGTTTTCCGTCATGGGTGCCCCTCCTGAAATGTCTCGTGCCGCCGCGGCAAGGCGGCTGCGTTCACCGCTTCCCCGTGCGACGGGATCGCATTCTATGCCTTTGCATAAAGAAGCTCGCCTCTGTATTATCGAAAGCGGTTTTGCGTGGGACGCAACAGCGAGAGACGAATGAAAACAATGGCAAGAGACACCGGCATCGATCACCTCGGCGCGATGCGCGCGTTCGTGCGGGTCGTCGAAATGGGGAGTTTTTCCGCGGTCGCGAAGGAGATGCACGTGTCGACGTCCACCGTCGCGCGCAAGATCACGGCGATCGAGGACGCACTGGGCGTCGCGCTGCTGCATCGCTCGACGCACAGCGTGACGCTGACCGAGGCCGGCCACATCTACCTGGAACGCGCGGTCACGCTGATCGCCGATCTCGACGACACGCTGCGCGTCGTCGCCGAGCTCAATTCGCAGCCGAGCGGCCCGCTGAAGCTCACTGCGCCGGTCGGGTTCGGCCGCCGCCACCTCGCGCCGCTGATCGCGCCGTTTCTCGCACGCTACCCGACGATCCAGCTCGACGTGCGGCTCACCGACAACCACAACGACCTCGTCGCCGGCGGCTTCGACCTCGACATTCACGAGGGCGAGAACTACCTGGACAACCTGGTCGTCCACCGGCTGTCGCGCAACGACAGCATCCTGTGCGCGACGCCCGGCTATCTCGACCGCTGCGGGCGCCCCGCGACGCCGGACGACCTGCGGCATCACAACTGCCTGCGCTACGTGCACCCGGAAGGCGATCCGCGCTGGGAGCTCGTGCGCGGCGACGCGCGGCACAGCGTGCTGCCGGCCGGCAACCTCGTCACCGATCACTCGGAACTGCTGCTGGATGCGACCTGCGCGGGGCTCGGCATCGCCGAATTCGAGATCTGGCTGGTGCGCGACCTGCTCGCGAGCGGCCGGCTCGAAGCCGTGCTGCCGCGCTACCGGCTGCAGAACAAGCTGACGGGCGACTACATCTACATCGCGTATCTGTCGAACCGGCGCAGCTCGGCGAAGCTGCGCGTGCTGAAGGACTTCCTCATGGAGCATCTCGCGCACATCGGCGAGCTGTCGGAAGTCGAGCTGGCGAAGATTCGCGACGCGGGCGCGTAGCGGCTGCCGTCGCGCCGGCCGGCAACGCGGCGCCGCTGCGCACCGCGGCCCGCGGCACCGGTGCGCCGACGCCCGTCAGGCCGGCTGCAATTCGAACGGGAACGTCGCGTGCCCGATCTCGACACCCTGCGTGTTCAGCATCCGCGGCCGGTGGAACGCGGCGAGCCGCGCGCGCTGCGCGTCCGTGCCGATCTGCAGACGCTCGAGCAGTTCGCTGACCATCATGTACAGCACGTCGATGTTGCCGTCCTCGATCTTCACCGAGAGGCCGAGCGCGCCGTCGGCGCCGAGCGCCCGCGTGCGCGCCGATGCGCGTACGCCGATCCCGTAGCACGCATCCGCACCGAGCTTGCCGACGACCTGCCCGTCGAACGCATCCATCAGCACCGTGCAGTAGCGCCCTTCTCCGGCGACCAGCTCCGGATGGGCCGTCATCGCATGATGAATGCGCGCCAGCGCGCGCACGCGACCGCTCGCCGCGGTGCCGCCGGCTGCCACCGTATCCGCGCCGTCGGCCAGCGACGCGTAAAGACGCGCGAGGCGGTCGAGCGGGAACGCCGGCGTCGGCAGGTTGCAGCCGTCGATCGCCCAGTCGACCTCGTCGTCGCGCAGGCCGCACGCGTTGGCGACCACCTGCTTCACGCGCACCTGCATCGGATGCTCCGGCAGATGATAGTCGGCGATCGCGGCGCCGATCGCCCGCGCACCGGCCAGCATCCCGACATGCTTGCCCGAACAGTTGCTGCAGACGCCGGTCGGCGTGTAGTCGCGCTTGATCCACGACCGGTACACCGCGTCCGACAACGGCGCATGCCCGCCGCACCGCAGATCCGACTCCTGCGCGTCGACCTTCTCCAGCATCGCCCGCGTGCGCGCGATGTGCCGCTCCTCGCTGCTGTGCGACGCGCACATCAACGCGATGTCCGCGTCGTCGAAACCGAACCGCTCTGGCGCGCCTGTCTCGATCACGGACAGCGCCTGCGCCGGCTTCGCCGCCGAGCGCGCGAGCGTCATCCGGTACGGATCGCCGAGCCGGAACAGCAGCTTGCCGCCGGCATCCACCACCGCCACGTCGGCGACGTGTTTATTCTCGATCGCCTTGCCGCGGTACGTCACGACCGCTGCGCGTTGGGTGTCCATCTGTCCTGTCTCCTTCGTCGGGGCCTGAATGCCGGGGCCCGTGCAACCGGTACGGCAGTGTATCGAGTCTGCCGCCGGGCCGAGCCGGTCGGCCGGTGGAAAGTGGTATTGCGCCGGATGCAAAGCCGTCGGCCCCACGAAAACCTGACAGATTCAGTACACGGAGCCTTCGATCGCCAGCAGCGCGAACGTCGCGAGCCAGTGCTCGCCCATGTAATCGCCGGCCACGTGCGCGAGCGCGCTCGCGAGATGCCGGTCGGCCGCATCGAGCAGCCTCGCGCGCCGCGCATCGTGTTCCGGCAGCGCGCCGGCCAGCGCGCGCTGGCACCATGCGCGGCTCAGGTTCAAGCCGTCCAGATGCGCGATCTTGCCGTCGCTGCGGTCGCTGACCGTCGCCGGCACGAACAGCGTCGCCGGCTCGCCGCGCGCGAGATCCGGCAGGAAACGCGCGAACCAGCCGTCGAATTCGGCGGCCGGCAGCACGCGCCGCATCAGCTCCGCCTCCATCAGCGCGGGCGACAGGAACTCGTCGCCCGACGGCTCCCACGCCTGGCACGCGACATCGTTCAGGTGCCAGCGTTGCGCGGTATCGACGATCAGCGCCGCGAGCCCGTCGCGCTGCGTCGCGCGCGCGAAGTCGAGCGCGAGCGCCAGTGCGAACGCGGTGTTGAAGTGCGTGCCGACCCGCAGCGGATAGGTCGCCTTCGGCAGGAAGGTCTCGAAGCGCGCGACGAACAGGTCGGCGAGCGGCGCGACCGTCTTCGCCCAGCGGGCGGCCTGCGGCACCACGCCCTTCAGCGCGAGCCGCTCCAGCTGCGCGGACAGCGCCAGCAGCCACGCCCATCCGTACGGCCGCTCGAAGCCGCTGTTGTGCGGCAGCGCGAGATACGCGCGTTCGCCGGCGACGTTCGCGTCGGTGAAATGCGCGTCGACGACGGCGATGATCCGCTCGGCTTCCGCCAGCGCCGGATAGCGTTCGAGCACGCGCAGCACGAGCCAGTAGCCGTGCACGCACGAATGCCAGTCGTAGCTGCCGTAGAAGATCGGGTGCAATGCGCGCGGCCCCTGCACGTCGTGCGGGCCTTCGAGCGAATGGGTGAGCCTGTTCGGATATTCGCGAGTCAGGTGCGCGAGCGCGAGCGACGCGAATTTCGATGCGAGTTCGGGGGTCAGTCGGTCGGTCATGGGCATCTCGTCAGAAGCGGAATACGAACGCATATATCAGCAGCGTGTTGACGGCCAGCAGCAGCACGGCGGTCGGCCACTGCGCCTTGATCGCGCCGTTCTTGTCCTTCAGTTCGAGCAGCGCGGCCGGCACGACGTTGAAGTTCGCGGCCATCGGCGTCGTCAGCGTACCGCAGAAGCCGCCCGGCATCCCGATCGCGGCGAACATCAGCCCGGCGAGCGTGTACAGCGGTTCTAGGCCGATCATCGCGCGCCCTCCCGCCCGAATGCGCCGAAGCCGCGCGACAGCCGACGATCGAGCAGCGCGAGCCGCGTGCAGTGAATCAGCAGCGCATCCCGCCAGCCAGCCCCGTCGCGAGGCCCGCGATCGTCACCGCCAGCAGCGCGTTGAAGCGCAGCGCGAAGCCGATCGATACCAGCATGGCTCCTCCTCGTGTGGGATGCGCGGCGCCGTGACGACGCGCCGCCCCCCGGTTTCGACCGGGTTCAGGCCGCAAAATCCAGCACGAGACTTTATCGATAAAAAGTCGGCAATTTGATGCATCGGGTAAACGTCGAAACCGGTACTACCGTGCGCCGGCTTTGCGCCGGCCGTGTGTCAAATGTGTGTCGACCATGTGTCTGCGGTGTTTCAGCCGTGTGTATCCGAACGGGCGGCAGCGGGCGGCAACGGCGGCGCGCGCGTGGCATGCACGCTTGCGCCGCGCGAGCCGCGGGCGGCCCGCGCGCCCCCCCGCGCATGGCGGAGCGCCGGTGCGCCGACTAAACTGGAAGGCATCGGCAACGTTCGGGAGAGCCGCCATGATTGACGTATTCCAGACCATCGGCAGCCGCGCGTTCTCCGCTCATCTGGCGAAGGACGGGATGGTGACGCTGATGGAACAACGCCAGGAAGTCGACCGCGTGACGCTCGCGACCGCCTATGCCGCGCTCGTCGAGGAATCGGAGCAGGAAGCCGACCTGCTCGACGCAACCGTCGAAGGGATGATGCGCGCGCTGATCCAGGGGTACGCGCGCAGCCATTGATCGACTGAACGCGCACCGGGCGTGGTGCGCCGGCCTGCGCGGCCGGCTCGCCGATGCCCGCGCATGCGCCCGCATGCGCCCGTTTCCCGCCGAAACGAACGCGCCGGCAACGGGTTTCCGCACTGCCGCATCGTCCCGCAGATGGCCGTCCGCCTTCGCGGGCGGCAAAAAATGTCGCCCCGGAATAGAGAAAAGGGTCTGAGACGACGCAATGCGCAATTTTTTCGATTGCCGCCGCTCGCGCCGCATGACAGCATGCGGACGTCGCCAATCGAAAAGAATTCCGTGCCGCGCGCCCGCCGATGCCGTTCGGCGGCGCCGAACCGGCACTGCCTTTCATGAACCCGGCCCATACCCAACACTACGAACCGACCGGAGCATCCCGCTTGTGAATATCGGCATCGTCAACGACCTCCCGCTTGCCGTCGAGGCGATGCGCCGCGCGCTCGCGCGCCGGCCCGAGCATCGCGTGCTGTGGGTCGCGACCGACGGCGCGCAAGCCGTCGAACTGTGCGCCGCGCAACCGCCCGACATCGTGCTGATGGACCTGGTCATGCCGAAGTGCGACGGGATCGAGGCGACGCGGCGGATCATGCGTTCCGCACGCCCGTGCGCGATCCTGATCGTGACGAGCTGCATCGGCGCGAACGCATGGCGCGTGTTCGAAGCGATGGGTGCCGGCGCGCTCGACGCGGTCGACACGCCTCGCCTCGGCGAAGACGCGGCCGGCGACACCGCGCGGCTGCTGCTCGCCAAGATCGACCAGATCGGCCGCCTGCTCGACGCGCCCGGCGGTGTCCGCGCGGCCGGCACGGCCTCGCGCACGGGCGGCGGCCCGCTGATCGCGATCGGCGCGTCCGCCGGCGGCCCCGGCGCGCTCGCGTCGATCCTCGGCAGCCTGCCGGCCGACTTCAGCGCGCCGATCGTGATCGTCCAGCACGTCGATCGCGCGTTCGCCGAAGGCATGGCGCAATGGCTCGACGGCCAGACGCCGCTGACCGTGCGCGTCGCGCACGAAGGCGACCGCCCGCAGCCGGGCGTCGCGCTGCTCGCGGCGACCGACGATCACCTGCGCATCACGCGCACCGGCACGCTCGAATACACGCGCGAACCGGCCGCCACGCCGTACCGGCCGTCGGTCGACGTGTTCTTCAACAGCCTGACCGAGCACTGGCCGGGCCGCGTGATCGGCGTGCTGCTGACCGGCATGGGACGCGACGGCGCGATCGGCCTGAAGGCCCTGCGGATGAAGGGCTATCACACGATCGCGCAGGACGAGGCGACCAGCGCCGTCTACGGCATGCCGAAGGCGGCCGCGACGCTCGGCGCGGCCCGCGCGATCCTGCCGCTCGAGCGCATCGCGGGCGAGCTGGCGGCACTCGCGCGAATCTGAACCCAATGAAACCCTGTCACACCCGTCGCAGCCATGGCGCGACCCCGCATCAATCATGACCAGCGACCTCACCCGCCCGCCCGGCAGCCTGCAGGCGGCGTTCGACGCCTTGCACGTGCCGCCCACGCCGCACGCCGACACCCCCGCGATGGTCCTGCTCGTCGACGACCAGACGATCGTCGCGGAAGCCATCCGGCGCGCACTCGTCGACGAGGACGGCATCGACTTCCACTACTGCCCGCGCTCGGACGACGCGCTGGCGACCGCGATCGAGACGCGGCCGACCGTGATCCTGCAGGATCTCGTGATGCCCGGCATCGACGGGCTGAGCCTCGTGAAGGCATACCGCGCGAATCCGGCGACGCGTGACGTGCCGATCATCGTGCTGTCGACGCAGGAAGAGCCGGTGATCAAGAGCGCCGCGTTCGCGGCCGGCGCGAACGACTATCTCGTGAAACTGCCCGACCGCATCGAGCTGGTCGCGCGGATCCGCTATCACTCGCGCTCGTACATGAACCTGCTGCAGCGCGACGAGGCCTATCGCGCGCTACGGCAATCGCAGCAGCAACTGCTCGAGGCCAATCTCGAACTGCGGCGCCTCACGCATTCGGACGGCCTGACCGGGCTGTCGAACCGCCGCTATCTCGACGAATACCTGGCCGCCGAATGGCGGCGCGGCACGCGCGAGCGCAGCGAGCTGTCGCTGCTGATGATCGACGTCGACAACTTCAAGCTGTACAACGACACGTACGGCCACGTGTCGGGCGACAGCGTGCTCAAGCAGGTCGCGACGACCATCGAACGCTGTCTCGGGCAGTCCGGCGATCTCGCCGCGCGTTTCGGCGGCGAGGAGTTCGCGGTCGTGATGCCGGCCACGTCGCCGGGCGCCGCGCGGCTGCTCGGCGAGAAGATCCGCCTCGCGGTCGAGTCGCTGCGGCTCGAGCATGTGCACGCGTCGACGGGTCGCTACGTGACGATCAGCATCGGCGGCGCGAGCATCGTGCCGGCCCCCGGCCTGCCGACCACCTCGCTGATCGAGGCGGCCGATCGCGCGCTGTATCGCGCGAAGCACGACGGCAAGAATCGCGTCGAGATCGACGCGCCGCCGGCGCCCCCGGTTCCGCCGGCCGGCGGCGGTTTCGCCTGAACGCCTACACGGTGACGAGCCGGCGCGCGTAATCGGTCGGATCGAGCGGCCGGCCGAACAGGTAGCCCTGCTGCATGTCGCAGCCGATCTGCTGCAGGAACCACGACTGCGCCTGGGTCTCGACGCCTTCCGCGGTGACCTTCATCCCGAGGGAATGCGCCATCGCGACGACGGCCTGCGTGATCGCGACCGAGTCGCGATGATCGGGCACGCCCGATACGAACGAACGGTCGACCTTCAGGTTGTGCAGCGGGAAACGCTTCAGGTAGGCGAGCGACGAGTAGCCGGTGCCGAAATCGTCGACCGAGATCCGCACGTTCATGTCCGTGAGCGCTTCGAGCATCGGCAGCACGGTGTCCGTGTCGTTCATCAGCAGTCCTTCGGTAATCTCCAGTTCGAGCGCCCCCGGATCGAGCTGCGTCTGCGCGAGGCAGTGGTAGACCGACTCGACGAGCCCCTCGTGGAACTGCCGCGGCGACAGGTTGACCGCGAGCGTCAGGTCGGGCGCGATCGTGCGGCGCCATTCGGCGGCCTGCCGGCAGGCCGTTTCGAGCACCCACTGGCCGATCGCGACGATCAGCCCGGTATCTTCCGCGACCGGAATGAATTCCGCCGGCGACATCGGCCCGAGTTCAGGGCTCGTCCAGCGCAGCAACGCTTCGGCGCCGACCGTGCGGCCGCTGCGCGCGTCGACGACCGGCTGGTACGCGAGCCGCAGCATGTCCGACGAGAACGCGCGCCGCAGCGACTGCTCGATCGCGAAGCGGCGTTGGAGGCGCTGGTTCAGCTGCGCGGTGAAGAACGTGAAGTGGTTGCGGCCGCGCTGCTTCGCGTCGTACATCGCGGAGTCGGCGTTGCGCATCAGCGTGACCGAATCGTCGCCGTCGCGCGGCGCGACGCTGATGCCGATCGACACGCCGAGCCAGTATTCGTTGTTCGCGATCTCGAACGGCTGCGCGATCGTGTCGATCACCTCGCGCGCGAGCACGGCCAGCTCGTCGGGATCGTCGCAGTGGTCGACGAGGATCACGAACTCGTCGCCGCCGACGCGCGTGAGCGCGTGGCGCCCGCCCGCGCAGGCCGCGAGGCGCGCCGCGACGCTGCGCAAGAGCGCGTCGCCGGCCTCGTGGCCGGCCGTGTCGTTGACCTTCTTGAAGCCGACGAGATCGAGGAACAGGATCGCGACATGCGCAGGCCCGGCCGCCGCCTCGCGCGCGCCGAACAGCTCGCGCATCCGTTCGGAGAGCCAGCGCCGGTTGTAGAGGCCCGTCAGCGCGTCGCGCGTCGCCAGGTAGCGCAGTTGCTGCTGCGCTTCGCGCACGGGGCCGATGTCGTGAAACGACACGAGCACCGATTCGGGCTGCGTCTCGCCCGGTTTCACGATCGGCACCGCGTTGCCGCGCACCCAGATGACGTCGCCGTCGGCGAGCCCGAAGCCGACCGAGTAGTCGAGCTGCGGCATGGCCGTGGTGAACGCGAGCCGGCTCGGCCAGTCGTCGGGGGCGAGCGGTGTGCCGTCCTCGCGCAGCTTGTACAGGATCACCGTCGACAGCCGGCGGCCGACGAGGTCGCCCTTCGCACGCATCATCCGGTTCGCGCTCGGATTGCTCGCGATCACCATGCCGTCGCGCGACACCACGAGAATCCCTTCGTTCAGGCTGTTGACGACCAGGCGGTGATGTTCCTCGCTGCGCGCGAGCTGCCGCGCGATCCAGTCCTGGTGCACCGCGAGGCCGACGCTGTTGCCGATATCGCGCAGCAGGTCGGTTTCGGTGTCGGTGGGCCGCCGCGGCGTACGGTGATAGACGGCGAATGCGCCGAGCACGGTGCCCGTATCGTCCAGGAACGGCACCGACCAGCACGCGCGCAGGCCGTGCGGCAACGCGAACGAACGGTAGGCAGCCCACAGCGGATCGGTTTCGATGTCTTCGACGGCGATCATCCGGCGCTCGTACATCGCCGTGCCGCACGAGCCCGCGGCGGGCCCGATCGATGCGCCGTCGATCGCCGCGCTGTACTGCACGGGCAGCGACGGCGCGGCACCGACGTGCACGTGCACGCCGTCCGCGTCGAGCAGCAGGATCGTGCACGACGCGCCGTCGCCGAGCAGCGCCTCGGCGCGCCGGCAGACCTCGACGAGCAGTTCCGGCAGTGGTGTATTGCGTGTGATCAGCCTCAGCACGCTTTGCTCGGATGCGAGCACTTCCGCTGCGAGGCCGAGACTGTAGCGAGAACTTTGCGGTTCGGTATTCAAGATGAATCCTGCCGTCAGTTCGACCGGGTCTGATGCGCCCGATTCGTAGCGATTCTTCGTGCCGTATATCGCCCCGAGTCGACTCGCCCCCCCGGTGCGCCCCCATTGCACGCCGGTCACGGCGCGCCAAAATATATTTAACACCAATCCGCGCCCGCTGGCGTACCCGCGCGCATCGAGGGTATACGCGTGGTCGCGGCCGGCGGGACGCCGCCCCTATTTGTCAGATGATTACTTATAGCGCACCGCCCCGCCGGCCGCCGTCAGTCCTTGCGAATATGCTCGGCAAGGAAGTCGATCAGCAGCCGCACGCGCGGCAGGAGCCCGCGCCGGGACGGGAACACTGCGTGAATCACGCCGCCCTTCGGCGCCCACCCCGGCAGCACGTCGATCAGCGTGCCGTCGCGCAGGTCGTCCTCGATGACCATGCACGGCAACTGGACGATGCCGACGCCATGAATCGCCGCGTCGCGCAACGCGTGCATGTCGTCGGAGATGTAGCGCGGATGATGGCGCAGCTGCGCCTGCTCGCCGTTCGGCCCGACCAGCTGCCACACGTGCTGCCGCGGCGGCCCCCAGTCGAGGCTCGGCTCGCCGGCCAGCTCGGCCGGGTCGGCCGGCACCGTGCGTCCGGCCAGCCACTGCGGCGCGGCCACCAGCCGCTGCGGGCTGTCGCCGAGAATCCGCATCACGAGGTCGCTGTCCTCCAGTGGCGGGAAACGCACGCGCAGCGCCAGGTCGAAGCCTTCGCTCAGCAGGTCGACCCGGCGGTTCGTCGCTTCGAGATGCACGTGTACCGCCGGATGAATCGCCATGAAGAGCGCGACGAGCTCGCTCACGCGATATTCGAGCAGCGCGGTCGGGCAGCTCACGCGGACGATCCCGCGCGGCTCCGCGTGCCGGCGCTCGATCACCTCGCGCGCCGCGTCGGCCTCGACCAGCACCGCGAGGCAGCGTTCGTAGAATTCGCGGCCGGTTTCCGTGACCGTGAAATGACGCGTCGTCCGCTGCAGCAGCCGCACGTCGTAGTGCGCTTCCAGCGCGGCGATGCGCCGGCTCAGCGTCGACTTCGGGACATCCAGCGCCCGCCCCGCCTGCGTGAAGCCGCCGTGCTCGACCACCTTCACGAAATAGTAGAGGTCGTTCAGGTCATCCATGATTGTTCCACCCATAGAACACTGACGGCATTCTAAGGGACTGGAAACCCGGTTGTTGCGCACATAGCATCGTTCGTCGATGGGGATCGATTGCGCGAACGCGACCGGAGATTTTCCCTGACGGGTGCCTCGCGCGCCGAATCGATTGACTAAGCTTGGAGCATTCGCCCGCCGCGCGCACCGCATCGGACGTGTGCGACAGCACGGGCGCCCCGCCGCGACGACGATCCCGACGCCGCGGCCGCCCAACCTGGATCCTCGGGATTTCTCTCACTTCCTGTCCTGTTTCTGGAGGC